>JANMMD010000245.1:0-2399 GCA_031372905.1 Betaproteobacteria bacterium | reverse complement strand
ATCACCGCCTGCATGATGCCGATGGGCCCGGCGGCGAGCACCGCGCGTTCGTAGTCCAGCCCGCTCATCAGCACCTTGGCGCCGCCGTTCACACTGCCCAGCACGTTCTCGGCGGGCACCTCGACGTTCTCGAACACCATCTCGCCGGTGTGGCTGCCGCGCATGCCGAGCTTGTCGAGCTTCTGCGCGGTGCTGAAGCCCTTCATGCCCTTCTCGACGATGAAGGCCGTGACGCCACGTGCCCCAAGCTCCGGCTCGCTCTTGGCGTAGACCACCATGGTGTCGGCATCGGGGCCGTTGGTGATCCACATCTTGCTGCCGTTGAGCACGTAGTAGCCACCCTTGTCGACAGCGCGCAGCTTCATGCTGATGACGTCGCTGCCCGCGCCGGGCTCGCTCATGGCGAGTGCGCCCACGTGTTCACCGCTGATCAGCTTGGGCAGGTACTTGCGCTTTTGCGCCTCGGTGCCGTTGCGCTTGAGCTGGTTCACGCACAGGTTGCTGTGCGCGCCGTAGCTCAGGCCGATGCTGGCGCTGGCGCGGCTGATCTCTTCCATCGCGATCATGTGCGCCAGGTAGCCCATGCCGGCGCCGCCGTAGTCCTCGCCGACGGTGATGCCGAGCACGCCGAGCTCGCCCATCTTGCGCCACAGGTGCATGGGGAACTGGTCGCTGCGGTCGGTCTCGGCCGCCAGGGGCGCGATCTCGGCCTGCGCAAAGCTGTGCACCGCATCGCGCAGCGCGTCGATGTCTTCACCGAGCTGGAAGTTCAGGCCGGGCAGGTTCATGTTGGGGTGTCTCCGTCGTACGCATGGTTAGACTGGGATCGATGTCCACACAGCCTTGCACGCGAATATAGAACCATGGCCAACGCCCAAGAGAGCGCTCTGCGTTACCGCTACAGCGACACGCTGCCGGCGCCCGGCCGCACGCTGGAAGTCGCACCCGGGGTGCGCTGGCTGCGCATGGGCCTGCCCTTCGCGCTGGACCACATCAACCTGTGGCTGCTGCGCGATGAGCAAGACGGCGTGCAGGGCTGGACCATCGTCGACTGCGGCATCGACGACGCCGCCACGCGGGCGCGCTGGGAGCAGATCTTTGCCGACGAGCTGCAAGGCCTGCCCGTGCTGCGCGTGGTGGTGACGCACATGCACCCCGACCACATCGGCCTGGCCCATTGGCTGTGTGATCGGTGGTCGACGCCGGAGCGCGAATGCCGGCTGTGGATCAGCGCCACCGATTGGAACGTCGCGCGCCTGGCGAGCCAGCAGACCACCGGCTTCGGTGGCGACAGCGCGGCGCGCTTCTTTGCGCGCCACGGCCTGGTGGACGAAGCCTCGCTGGCAAAGGTGCGCGCGCGCGGCAGTTATTACGCGAGCCTGGTGCCGCAGGTACCTGCGCGCTTCCGGCGCCTGATGGATGGCGATGTGCTCACCGTCCACGGCCGCGCCTGGCACTGCATCGCCGGCCACGGCCATGCGCCCGAGCACATCGCCCTGCACTGCCCGAGCCTGGCTGAGCACGGCGAGGCGGGCGTGCTGATCTCGGGCGACATGGTGCTGCCGCGCATTTCCACCAACGTCAGCGTCATCGATCTCGAACCCGAGGCCAACCCGCTGGCGCTGTACCTGCGCAGCATCGCCGCGATGCGCAGCCTGCCGGCGCAGACGCTGGTGCTGCCGTCACACGGCAAACCCTTCACCGGCCTGCACGAGCGCATCGGCCAGCTGCAGCAGCACCACCAGGAGCGCCTGGCCGAGGTGCTGCAGGCCTGCGCCGAGGCGCCGCACAGCGCGGCCGAGCTCTTGCTGCTGATGTTCAAGCGGCCGCTGGACCTGCACCAGACCACTTTCGCGATGGGCGAGGCCATCGCCCACCTGCACCTGCTGGCCGATGAAGGCCGGCTCTCGGCCATCAGCAGCGCGGACGGCGTGCTGCGTTTTAGAACGCGGGCCTGAAACAACAACGGCAGGCCGGGTGTGAACCCGCCTGCCGTGCTGACTTGCCTATCGCCGGGCCTCCCAGCCCGGTCGTCGTCTTTCGATACTGCCTGGTGATGACAAACTCGGTGCGAGTATCGAGGCGGTTTGCAGGCCCACGCATCCACCAAAGTGATGGCCCCCTAGTTTCGCGCGGGCCTTCAGTCGAAGACCGGCAGCACTTCATGGCGCAGCGAACCGCGCGCCTGTTCGAAATCGGGCACGGCCGAACGCACCACGTCCCAGAAAGCCGGGCTGTGGTTCATCTCGCGCAGGTGGGCCAGTTCGTGCGCCACCACGTAGTCGATCACCGGCATCGCAAAGTGCACCAGGCGCCAGTTCAGGCGGATGCTGCCGTCGGCGCTGGCGCTGCCCCAGCGGGTGGTGGCCGAACTCAGGCTCAGGCGCTTCATGCGCACG
>JANMMD010000105.1:0-6238 GCA_031372905.1 Betaproteobacteria bacterium | reverse complement strand
CAGGCCGGCGAACTGCTGCGCCAGCGCCTGGCCTGAAGCCGCGCCGGGCTGCGTCCGGCCTCAGCGCGACGCCGGCTTGCCGGCTTGCGCAGTCCCGCCCGCCGAGGGGGACGGCGGCGGCGACATGACCCCGAGCGATCCCGCCGGCGCACCGGCCCACAGCCGGCGCAAACGCTCGAGCTCCACGTCGTAGAGCCTGTTGATGCGGCCGAGTTCGGCTTCCTGCGTGGCCGCAGAGCTGCGCTGGGCTTCCACGGCGGCGTCGTTGGCATCGATCTGCGCGCGCAGCTTGGGCGGCAGCTGGCGGCCCTGGTAGAACTCGGCCTCGTCCTTCAGCGGCTTGCGCTCGGCGGCCAGCCCGCGCAGGCGCATCTCGGTGGTCTTCATGGCCAGACGCACGGTGTCTAGCGCCGCTTCACGGGCACGACCGTGCGCGGCTTCGTTCGGAAAGCGCGCCACCAGGTTGCGGTCGCGGCGCACGGCGTCGGCGGCGGCGGCCTTGGCTTCCTTGTCGGCGCGTTCGCGTGCCTCCTTCTCGGCGCGTTCTTCGGCCGTGAGCGTGGGCGGGATCACGGTGCGCAGCGAACCGTCGCGGTTGAGCACCTGCTGTTCCTTGGCCGAGCATTCAGCGATGGGCCGGTCGGCGGTGAGGCGCCGACCCTTGTCGATGCAGGTGTAGATGCCGCTGATCGGAGCCGGCGCCTGCGCGGCGACGGCTCCCGTCAGCATGGTCACGGCAACGCCCAGCATGGCCCAAGCAGCATGCCGGTGTAGCGGGAACCAGGCGGTGCGACGCGACATTCAGACTCCGTAGCGGTCCCGATAGGCCTGCACTGGGCCGGTATGGGCGCTCAACTGCGTATCGGCGCTGCCGCGCAGATACTGAAGCAAGTCTTCCAGGGTCGCAATCGCTGCCACGCTCAGTTTCAATTCACGGGCCACGTACTGCACCGCGCTCCAGGGCACCTCCTGCCCGGCGTCGCCGGTGGCGCGTTCCTGGCGGTCGAGGGCGATGGCCACGGCCACCGGAAAGGCACCGGCTGCAGTGATCATGGCAATGGATTCACGCACCGAGGTGCCGGCAGAAATGACGTCATCAATGATCAGAACGCGCCCGGCGAGTTTTGCGCCGACAAGCGAACCGCCCTCGCCGTGGTCTTTCGCTTCCTTGCGGTTGTAGGCGAAGGGCACATTGCGGCCACGCCGCGCCAGCTCCACCGCCAGCGCCGAGGCCAACGTGATGCCCTTGTACGCGGGGCCGAAGATCATGTCGAACTCCAGGCCGCTGTTCAAAAGACGCCGTGCATAGAATTCTGCGAGGCGGCCCAGCTTGGCACCGTCGTCGAAGAGCCCGGCGTTGAAGAAGTAGGGCGACAGCCGCCCTGCCTTGGTCTTGAACTCTCCGAAACGCAGCACCCCGGCCTGCACGGCAAAGGCCACGAATTCCTGCGCCAGCGCGGCATCTGCGGCGCGCGACTCATCGACCCGGGGGGCAGCAACGTTGGGCATGACCATCAAAAGGAGTGGACTTTGAGTTTGCGAATGATCACGTTGAACGTGAACGGCATCCGTTCGGCAGCCAACAAGGGCCTGCAGGCCTGGGCCGATTCAGCGGGTGCCGATTGTATGGGCGTGCAGGAGCTCAAGGCCCACCATGGTGACATCGCTGGCAAGCTCGAAAACATCGCCGGGCTGCAAGGTCATTTCCACTGCGCCGAGAAGAAGGGCTACTCGGGCGTGGGGCTCTATCTGAAGAAGGCGCCGAGTGAAATCATCACCGGCTTCGGCAGCCCCGAGTTCGACGCCGAGGGCCGTTGGGTGGAGGCGCGCTACGACACCGCCAAGCGCAAGCTGTCCATCATCAGTTGCTACTTCCCCAGCGGCAGCAGCAGTGAAGAACGCCAGCAGGCCAAGTTCCGCTTCCTGGCGCTGATGTATCCACACCTGTTGAAGCTGAAACAGGAGCGCGAATTCATCCTGATGGGCGACGTGAACATCGCCCACCACCCCATCGACCTGAAGAACTGGCGCAGCAACCAGAAGAACAGTGGCTTCCTGCCCGAAGAACGCGAGTGGATGACCAAGCTGCTCACCGATGGCGGCTTGGTGGATGTGTTCCGCACCTTGAACACGCAAGCCGACCAATACACCTGGTGGAGCAACCGCGGCCAGGCCTGGGCCAACAACGTGGGGTGGCGCATCGACTATCACTTGGCGACTCCAGGCATCGCGGCCACCGCCAAGCGCGAATCGATCTACCTCGACCAGCGATTCTCCGACCACGCACCGCTGCTCATCGACTACGACTTCGTGCTTTGAGTGGCCTGCGGCCTTGCGAACCACCGCTGTCGGCCGACGCCGATGCGCCACCGGCTTGAGAATGGCCGGCGCAGGCATGATGCACTGGGGGCGCTTGGCCAACAGCGTCGAGCAAGGCGATGGACATGCACAGGCTGTCCGGTCCCAAGGCATGCCAGCGTTTCTGGACCAACTGGAGGCCCTATGAGCAACGGCGTGTCGAAGTGGTGGGGGCAGGCGGCCGCGGGCTTGCGCTCGCTGGCCGGGGGTGATGTGCCGGCGGGGACTGGGCTGCCGCTGCCAGCGGCCGGGCAGGTGGCCGAAAGCCCTGCCGAAGCCGAGCCTGCCTGGATGGACAAGCACGCCGCCAAGCGCCTGACCGCGGCGCAAGCCGCAGGCCTGGTGCGCCACGGTGACCATGTGTTCGTCGGCAGCGCCAGCGCCACGCCGCGGGTGCTGACGGCAGCGCTGGAGGCGCTGGAGGCTCGCCAGGGCGACGTGGAGCTGGTGCACTTCCTGACCGACGGGGCGGTGCCGCACGACGCCCAGGGACACTGCATCAGCCACTACCGCCACCGCAGTTTCTTCGTCGGCAACGACGTGCGGGCCGCGGTGCGCCAGGGCGTGTGCGAGTACGTGCCGCTGTCGGCAGCGCGTCTGCCCCAACTGATCGCCAACGGCCGTGTCAAGGTCGACGTGGCCATGATCCAGGTCTCGCCGCCCGACGAGTTCGGCTGGGTCAGCCTGGGGGTGTCGGTGGACGTCATTCCCGCGGCGGTGGCAAAGGCGCGGCTGGTGCTGGCCGAGATCAACCCCGCCATGCCGCGCTCGATGGGCGACAGCGCGCTGCGCATGGACGACATCGACCACTGGGTGCCGGTGCCTGCCCGGCTGATCGAGTATCACCACCCCAGCGCCAGCGGCGACGTCGTCGATGCCATCGCGCGCTACATCAGCAGCATCATCGAAGATGGCTCGACCTTGCAGGTCGGCCTGGGCCGTTTCACGGTGGCGGCACTGGAGCGACTGGGCGATCACCAGGACCTCGGCGTGCACTCCGACGTCATCACCGACGCCATCGTGCCGCTGATGGAGAAGGGCATCATCAACGGGCGCATGAAGACCCAGCACCGCGGCAAGATCGTGGCCAGCTTCGCCCGCGGCTCACAGCGTCTTCACGAGCTGATCGACCGCAACCCCTTGTTCGTGTTTCAGCCTCTGGACATGGTGTGCGACCCGGCCGTGCTGGCCGCGCAGCACAAACTGGTGTCGGTGACCCAGGCCTTCAGCGTGGACCTGACGGGGCAGGTCTGCGTCGACCAGCTGGATGGCGCCCCCTACAGCGGCCTGGTGGCGCAGCCCGAGTTCCTGCAAGGTGCTTCGCGCTCGGCCGGGGGCAAGGCCATCGTCTGCCTGGCTTCGACGACGGCCGACGGGCAACGCTCGCAGATCAAGCTGGCTCTGGACCGGGGCGAAGCCGCCAGCATCGCGCGCAGCGACATCCACTACGTCATCACCGAGTACGGCATCGCCTACCTGTTCGGCAAGTCGATACGCGAGCGCGTGACGGCGCTCATCCAGCTGGCCCACCCCAAGTTCCGGGCCGAGCTGCTGGCCCAGGCCCAGCAGGAGGGCTGGTTGCCTGCTGAGCAGCAACTCAAGCACATGCAGGCCTACCCCGTGGCCGAAGAACGGCAGTTGCTGTTGAAGGACTGCCCGCCGCTGCTCTTGCGCCCGGCCTTGGGCACCGACGATGTGGCGGTGCGCGAACTCTTCCACCAACTGCCCGAGCGCGACGTCTACACCCGCTTCTTCCGCAAGATCAAGGGCCTGTCGCTGCGCGACGTGCAGCGCCTGTGCAACCTGAACCTGGAGACCGAGGTCGCCTTCGTGGCCGCGCTGGGCACACGCGAACACCCGCAGGTGGTGGGTCATGCGTGCTACTTCGTCGACGCCGCGACGCGCATCGCCGAAACCGCGTTCATGGTGCACCCGGAGTGGCAGGGCAAGGGTCTGGGTGCGGCCCTGCAGCAGCGACTGCTGGAGCACGCCCGCGACCGGGGCGTGCAGGGGTTCATGGCCGAGATCCTGGCCACCAACGAAAAGATGATTCGGCTCGCGCGGGCGAGCGCGGGCTCTGGCGCGGGCAGCGTCACCGTGGTCCCCGATGGCAGTGTGGTGCGGGTGACCACGATGTTTCGGTAACGCCCTTTGCGCGGCCCGGGCGCGCGCCGTCGCACCATCGCCAGGGCTCCTAAACTGCGCCACCGTCTTTCAACAGGAGCGCAAGATGATCGGCTACGTCACCCTGGGCAGCAACGACATGGCGCGTGCCGCTGCCTTCTACGATGCCCTGCTGGGCGAGATCGGCGCCAAGCGCCTGTGGAGCAGCCCCGGCGGCATCGGTTGGGGCGTCAGCATGGCGCGCCCGTCGCTGGCGCTGATGGCACCCCACAACGGACAGCCAGCCACCGCGGGCAACGGCACCATGGTCGCGCTGGTCGTGAAGGAGCCGGCGCAGGTGGATGCGCTCTACGCCAAGGCCATGGCCCTGGGCGCCAAGGACGAAGGCCCGGCCGGCCCGCGCGGCAAGGGTTTCTATGGCGGCTACTTCCGCGACCCTGACGGCAACAAGCTGTGCTTCTTCTGCATACCGCCGCAGGCCTGAGCGGCTGAACGCCGGAACACCACGCCGCACCCGATGCTGAGCGACACCGGCAGCCTGCGCACGCCAGACGGCATCACGCTGCACCTGCGGCGCTGGGCCGCCGACGAGCGCTTGGCGCCCGTCCACGGGACGGTGCAGATCGTGCACGGCCTGGGCGAGCACCTCGGTCGCTACGAGGCCCTGGCCGGGGCCTTGAACCGGGCCGGTTGGCATGTCGCTGGCCACGACCAACGCGGCCACGGGCTGAGCACCGGCCCGCGCGGTGACATGGGCCAGCCGCAGGCGCTGCTGACCGACCTCTCGGCGGTGATGGACCACCTGCGCGGTGAAGGCCGGCGCTTTGGCGAACGGCATGTTCTGCTGGGCCACAGCATGGGCGGCCTGGTGGCCGCACGCTTCGTCGCCGAAACCCTGGTCGGCAATGCGCGGCGCTGGGCGCGCGAGGTCGATGGCCTGGTGCTCTCTTCACCCGCACTGGCCATCGGCCTGAAACTGCCGCAGCGCGCGCTGCTGCGCCTGCTGCAGCCGCTGATGCCGGCACTGCGCATGGGCAACGGCCTGAAACCCGAGTGGATCAGCCGCGACCCCGAGGTGGTGCGCGCCTACCTCGCCGACCCGCTGGTGCACGACCGCGTGACGCCGCGGCTGGTGCGCCTCATCGTCGACGAAGGCCGGCTGGTGCAGCGCCGCGCCGCGCGCTGGCGCACGCCCACGCTGATGCTGTGGGCCGGCGCCGACCGCTGCGTGGCCCCGGCCGGCAGCGTGGCCTTCGCCGCTGCCGCACCGCGCGACGTGCTGACAGGCGAGGCGCTGCCCGGCCTCTTCCACGAAATCTTCAACGAACCCGAACGCGAGCAGGTCACCGCTCGGTTGCTGCAATGGCTGCAGCGCTTCCACCCCGCTGCCCAGGCGCAGGCCTAAACTCGTCCAACCCCTCCCAGCCCGCGTGAAACGCGTGAAAGGCCGTCCATGAACGCCCCCACCCGCCCCGAAGAAGCCGCTGCCGTCAGCGCCCTGGCCGCCTTTGCCGACCGCGCCTGGGACGAGCGCATCGTGCCGGCCCTCACCGACTACATCGGCGTGCCTGCCAAGAGCCCGATGTTCGACGCCGACTGGGCCAAGAACGGCCATGTCGACCGTGTCGTGCGTGATGCAGCGGCGTGGGTGGAGGGCCGCAAGCTGCCGGGCCTGAAGCTGGAAGTCATCCGCATAGAAGGCCGCACGCCGGTGATCTTCTTCGAGCTGCCGGCCAGCGGCGGCAAGGACGGGCGT
>JANMMD010000233.1:0-18798 GCA_031372905.1 Betaproteobacteria bacterium | reverse complement strand
GCCTGAGCGGCTCGGGCCATGAGGGGCGCTGCGGCGCCCCTTCGCCTGTCTTCGCATGCGAACACTGACTTCCCGCAAAAAGCCACGCGTTGGGCTGGCACTGGCCGGCGGCGGGCCGCTGGGCGCCATCTACGAGATCGGCGCGTTGTGTGCGCTGGCCGAGGCTTTGCCGGATGTCGACTTCACGGCCCTCGACGGTTACGTCGGCGTCTCGGCCGGCAGCTTCATCGCCGCGGGCCTGGCCAACGGCATGAGTCCGCGCCAGCTCTGCACCTCCTTCGTCGAGAACGACGGCCCGCGCAGCGATCTCATCCGCCCGGGCTTGTTCTTCCGCCCGGCCTTCGGTGAATACGCACAACGCCTGGCCGCCGTGCCGCGCCTGTTGCTGCAGGCCGGCTACAGCGTGGCCGTGCAGCGCCGCAGCTTGCTGGCCGCCGCCGAGCGCCTCGGTCGCGCTCTGCCCACCGGCCTGTTCAGCAGCGCCGCGCTGCAGCAGCAGCTGGCACAGGTGTTCTCGGCGCCTGGCCGCAGCAATGACTTCCGGCAGCTGAAGCGCCGCCTCGTGCTGGTGGCCACCGATCTCGACAGCGGCGAGGCCGCACCCTTCGGCCTGCCCGGCTGGGACCATGTACCCATCTCGCAGGCCGTGGCGGCCAGCGCTGCGCTGCCGGGCCTGTTTCCACCCGAGCCGA
This sequence comes from Betaproteobacteria bacterium, assembly GCA_031372905.1. GTDB lineage: Bacteria > Pseudomonadota > Gammaproteobacteria > Burkholderiales > Burkholderiaceae_C > Rubrivivax. The sequence continues at coordinate 18,106 of JANMMD010000233.1, read as the reverse complement.
TCAACGGCCGTTGGTATGTCGACGGCGCGCTGAAGAAGACGCTGCATGCGCGTGTGCTGCTCGACCTGGGTCTGGACCTCGTGCTGTGCCTGAACCCGCTGGTGCCCTTCAATGCCGGCGCGGGTGGCACGCTGCGGCACCGCGTGCTGGGCGCCAGCGAAGGCATACCGCGGCTGGTGGATGGCGGCCTGCCTGTGGTGCTGAGCCAGACCTTCCGATCGCTCATCCATTCACGCCTGGAACTGGGCATGAAAGGCTACGAAGCCAGCCATCCCGGCACTGCCGTGCTGCTGTTCGAGCCCGACCACCGCGACCCCGAGATGTTCCTGGCCAACACCTTCGGCTACTCGCAGCGCCGGCTGCTGGCCGAACACGCCTACCAGCACACCCGCGCCGATCTGCGCTCACGCCGCAGCGCCCTGCGTGTCACGCTCGCGCAGCACGGCCTGGCCCTGGACGAGGCGGTGCTGGACGATGCGAAGCGCCAGCTGCTGAGCAGCAGCGACCGCAGGCTTGCGCGCGGCCGGGGCTGGGCACGGGCACGGGTGAAGGCGCGGCCGGCCTCACGCGCCGGGCGGGCGCTGCAGCGCCTGGACGAGGTGCTGAACGATCTCGAGCAGGCGCTGGGTCTGCCGGCCTGAGAAAGTTTCACGCCTGCGCGCCCGCGCGAGGCCACCCTGGCCGGGCACAGCCGGCCGGCTTGCGGCACCATAGGGCATGCGCGCCCGGCGACCGGGCTGGTCCACGCAGCCATGAAGCCCGCCGCCATGAACGCAAGCCCGCCACCGTCTTCCCGTGCCGCCCACGAACTTCCGGCCGACCGGCTGCGCAGCCGCCTGATGGCGGCGTCGCTGGGCAGCCTGCTCGACCGCGTGCGCGGCTCCCGCGAGGTGCTGCCCCACCTGGCGGCGCTGGAACGCGGGCTGCACACCGACGGCATGGCCGCTTTCATGAAGGTGCAGCCGCACTGGCTGCGCCGCATCGCCTCGCAGCTGGGCAGCCTGCCGCTGCCCGATGACGACACGCCGCTGCAAGACCTGCTGCACCACGTCATGGACTTGCTGGAGTCCGAGCGCTCGGCCTTGGACAACGTGCCCTTCGACATGGAGCGCACGGTGGTCATCGAAGAGATGAGCCACACCGATTTCATGGCCGTCGCGCGCGCGGACATGCCCACCGAGGTCGACGACGGGCGCTCGCTGGACGGCCAGTCGCCCCTGCGCAAGTAACCGGCAGGCCAGTTGTTCAGCCCAGCTGCTCAGCCCAGATAACGAGCTTCCAGGTGCGCCTTGAAATGCGCAGCATTGAGCGGCTCGCCGCTGGTACGCCGTGCCAGTTCGTCGGTGGTCCAGCGGCTGGCCTGGCTCCAGATCTTGTCGTTGAGCCAGCCGAATACCGGCGCGAGATCGCCCGCACCGATGCGCGCATCCAGATCGGGCATCGCGCGGCGCATGGTGGCGAACCATTGCGCGGCGTACATCGCGCCCAGTGAATAGCAGGGGAAGTAGCCGAACAGGCCCGAGGGCCAGTGCACGTCCTGCATGGGCCCGTCCTTGAAGTTGCCGCGGGTGTCCACGCCCAGCAGCTCCATCATCTTCGCGTCCCACAGGGCCGGCACGTCTTCGGGCTCGATCTCGCCCTCGATCAGCGGGCGCTCGATCTCGTAGCGCAGGATGACGTGCGCCGGGTAGGTGACCTCGTCGGCATCGACGCGGATGTTTCCCGGCTTCACACGCGTGATGAGCCGGTGCAGGTTCTGCGGTGCAAACGCCGGCTGCTCGCCGAAGGCCGCCGCCACCAGCGGCGCCAGACGCGCCACGAAGCCGGGGTGGCTGCCGAGCTGCATCTCGAAGCTCAGGCTCTGGCTTTCGTGCAAAGCCATGCTGCGCGCCTGCGCCACGGGCTGCCCGAGCAGCGCGCGCGGCAGGTTTTGTTCGTAGCGGCCATGCCCGGTTTCGTGGATGGTGCCCATCAGGCTGGTGAGGAATTCGTCGTCGCGGAAACGCGTGGTCAGGCGCACGTCTTCCGGCACGCCGCCGCAGAAGGGGTGGGTGCTGACGTCGAGCCGACCAGCATCGAAATCAAAGCCCAGCAGCTGCACCACCTGTTCACACAGCGCGCGCTGCTGGGCCTGTGCGAAGGGGCCGACGGGCTGGCGCAGCGGCTGGTGCACATCGTCCTGCGCCTGCTTGACCAAGACCTGCTGGATGAGGCCGGGCAGCCACTGCCGCACGTCGCCGAAGACGCGGTCGACCTGGGCGCAAGTCATGCCGGGCTCGAAGCGCTCCATCAGTGCGTCGTAGGGGCGCACGCCGCTTTTCTCGGCCAGCAGCGTGGCCTCCTGTCGCGCCAGCGCCAGCACCGGTTTCAGGTTTTCGACGAAGCCGGCCCAGTCGTTGGCCGGGCGCTGAGTTCGCCAGGCGTGTTCGCAGCGTGAGGTGGCGATCTGCTGTTGCTGCACCAGCGCCTCCGGCAGCGCGGTGGCGGCCCGCCACTGGCGCTGCATCTCACGCAGGTTGGCGCGTTGCAGCTCGTCCAGCGGCTCTTGTTGCGCGCGCTGCAATTCGCGGCCCACGGCGGGGTCGGTGCGCATGCGGTGCAGCAGCGCGGCCATCTCGGCCAGCGCCGCGGCGCGTGCCTCGTTGCCCTTGGGCGGCATGTTGGCGGCGTGGTCCCATCCGGCGATGGCCTGCAGATGCTCCAGCTTGTGCAGGCGCGTCCAGGTCGAGGCCAGCTGTTGGTAGGCGGGGGTGGCTGTGCTCATGGCAATGCGGCGGATGTGGCGTGAAGGGCCGCATTGTGGCCGCCGTGCGCAGGCGCGGCCGCGGCCGCGCGAGGCTCAAGAATGCCACGTCGGGTGGTGCCCGTCACCACTTCATCTCGCCGGGAAAGACCCACAGCAGCAGTGCCGTCATCGTGACGTAGCGGCCGAACTTGCCGATGGCCATGTACGCCACGCAAGGCCAGAAAGGCAGCTTCAGCCAGCCGGCGATGGCGCACAAAGGGTCGCCGACCACGGGCAGCCAGCTGAGCAGGCATGCCTTGGGGCCGAGCTTCTCCAGCCACCCGAGCGCGCGCAGCTGCAGCCGCTTGTGCTGCATCTTCTCGTACAGCGTCTCGGCGCCGTAGCCCATCCACCAGGTGATGGCGCCGCCGAGCGTGTTGCCGGCGGTGGCCACCAGCACCGCGGGCCAGAACAGGTCCGGATTGAGCTTGAGCAGGCCGATCACGGCGAACTCGCTGCCCAGCGGCAGCAGCGTGGCCGAGATGAGCGCCACCACAAACACCGTGGTCAGGCCGTACTGCGGCACGGCCAGGGTGTTCAACAGGGACATCAGCCATGCTTCCATCGGTCCGGGGATTATGTGCAGCGCCCAGGCCCCGCGCGGTGCGGGGGCGCACGTTCGCGTGCAGCGCCCCGGGTGGGCCGACCCGCCGGCAGGCCCGCTGGCTATACTCGCGCCTCATTTTTCAGCACCGATTCCGGCCCCATCCCCCATGCACATCGGCTCCATCGAACTGCCGAACAAGCTGTTCGTCGCACCGATGGCCGGTGTCACCGACCGCCCCTTCCGCATGCTGTGCCGCAGCCTCGGCGCGGGCTATGCCGTCAGCGAGATGGTGACCAGCAAGCGCGAGCTCTGGAAAAGCCTCAAGACCTCGCGCCGGGCCGACCACGACGGCGAACCCGCGCCCATCGCGGTGCAGATTGCGGGTGTCGACCCCGCCGAGATGGCCGATGCCGCGCGCTACAACATCGACCGCGGCGCGCAGATCATCGACATCAACATGGGCTGCCCGGCCAAGAAGGTGTGCAACAAGTGGGCGGGCTCGGCGCTGATGCAGGACGAGCCGCTGGCCATCGCCATCGTCCAAGCCGTGGTGGCTGCCTGCGCGCCGCTGAACGTGCCCGTTACCTTGAAGATGCGCACCGGCTGGTGCGAGGCCGAGCGCAATGCCGTGCGGCTGGCGAGGATGGCCGAGAGCGCCGGTGTGGCCATGGTCACCGTGCATGGCCGCACGCGCGAGCAGGGCTACAAGGGCTTTGCGGAGTACGACACGGTGGCGGCGGTGAAGGCCGCGCTGCGCATCCCGGTGGTGGCCAATGGCGACATCCACAGCCCACACAAGGCGCGCGAGGTGTTGCTCGCCACCGGGGCCGATGCGCTGATGATCGGCCGTGCGGCGCAGGGGCGGCCGTGGATCTTCCGCGAGATCCTGCACTTCCTGGCCACGGGCGAGCACCTGCCGCCGCCGGCCACGCACGAGGTGCAGCGCTGGCTCACAGAGCACCTGCACCAGCATTACGGCCTGTACGGCGAACACATGGGCGTGCGCAGCGCGCGCAAGCACATCGGTTGGGCCGTGCGTGCGTTGCCCGGTGGCGAAGACTTTCGCACCCGGATGAACCTGATCGATGAAACCACCGCGCAGCTGCGCGCGGTGCAAGACTATTTCGAGGCGCTGGCCGATGCCCACCCGCTGCTGCCACAGCCGGCTGCCGCCGCTGCGAACGACGACCCCAGTGACGAGAGCCGCGTGCAGGCCGCATGACCAAAAAAGACATCGATGCCTGCATACGCACGAGCGTGGAGCAGTACCTGAAAGACCTGCGCGGTGCCGAGCCGAACGCGCTGCATGAGTTGTTTCTCGGTGCTGCCGAAAGGCCGCTGCTCGAGGTGGTGCTGCGCCACGCCGAGGGCAACCAGAGCAAGGCTGCCGAATGGCTGGGCATCAACCGCAACACGCTGCGGCGCAAGCTGCTCGACCACAAGCTTTTGAAATGAGCGCAGCCCCCATCGCTGCAGAGGATTGCCACTTGGCTGCCAACACCGCTTCCACCGCCACCGCCCCCCTCACCGCGCTGATCTCGGTCTCAGACAAGACGGGCGTCGTCGATTTCGCCAGGAACCTGGCCGCTTTGGGCGTGCGCCTGCTGTCCACCGGCGGCACCGCGCGCCTGCTGGCCGACGCGGGCCTGGCCGTCACCGAAGTGGCCGAGGTCACCGGCTTCCCCGAGATGCTGGACGGCCGCGTGAAAACGCTGCACCCGCGCATCCACGGCGGCCTGCTGGCACGGCGCGACCTGCCCGAGCACATGGCCGCGCTGGCCGCGCACGGCATCACCACCATCGACCTGCTGGTGGTCAACCTCTATCCCTTCGCGCTGGCCACCGCGCGGCCTGACTGCACGTTGGAAGACGCGATCGAGAACATCGACATCGGCGGCCCGGCCATGCTGCGTGCGGCGGCAAAGAACTGGGCCGACGTGGCAGTGCTGATCGACCCCGCCGACTACGCACGCGTCATCCAGGAACTGGGCGCTGGCGGCGTGCAGCGCAGCACCAAGTTCATGCTGGCCAAGAAGGTCTACGCGCACACCGCGGCCTACGACGGCATGATCAGCAACTACCTGAGCGCGCTGCAGCCGGGTGCCGAAGAAAACGTTGCCGGCATCCCGGTGCGCGAGCCCTTTCCGGCCACCTACACGCTGCAGCTGGCCAAGACGCAGGCCATGCGCTACGGCGAGAACCCGCACCAGGCTGCGGCCTTCTACCGCGACGCCAAGATCATCCCCGGCCAGTTGGCCGGCTGGACACAGCTGCAGGGCAAGGAGCTCAGCTACAACAACATCGCCGACGCCGACGCGGCGTGGGAATGCGTGAAGACTTTTGACGTGCCTGCCTGCGTCATCGTCAAGCACGCCAACCCTTGTGGCGTGGCGGTGGCAGGCAGCCTGGTCGAGGCCTACATCCACGCCTGGAAGACCGACCCCACCTCGGCCTTCGGCGGCATCCTGGCCTTCAACCGACCGCTGGACGAAGCCACCGCGCGCCAGATCGGTGAGCACAAGCAGTTCGTCGAGGTGCTGATCGCGCCGGTCATCACGCCCGAAGCGCGCGCGCTGTTTGCGGCCAAGCAGAACGTGCGCCTGCTCGAAGTGCCGCTGGGCAGCGAAGGCAATGCGCTGGACTTCAAGCGCGTCGGCGGCGGCATGCTGCTGCAGACGCCGGACACCAAGAACGTGGCGCCCGGTGAGCTGCGTGTCGTCACCAAGCTCGCGCCCACGGCGGCGCAGATGCGTGACCTGCTCTTCGCCTGGAAGGTGGCCAAGTTCGTGAAGAGCAATGCCATCGTCTTCTGCGCCGGCGGTGCCACCCTGGGCGTGGGCGCCGGCCAGATGAGCCGCCTGGACAGCGCGCGCATCGCCCGCGTGAAGGCCAATGCCGCGGGCCTGAGCCTGGCCGGCTCGGCGGTGGCCAGCGACGCGTTCTTCCCCTTTCGTGACGGCCTGGACGTGGTCATCGACGAGGGTGCAGCCAGCGTCATCCAGCCCGGCGGCAGCATGCGCGACGACGAGGTCATTGCCGCCGCCGACGAGCGCGGCATCGCGATGGTGTTCACCGGCACGCGGCATTTCCGCCACTGAGCGTGCGCTGAGCCCGCCCGCCCATGACACGCGCTGATCTGGCGGGCGGGCTGCTGGCCTTCATCGCCCGCTTGATCACCGGTGCGCAGGGGCACTGGAAAGGCTGCCCGCCCAAGGCCGAGCAGCGCATCTACTTTGCCAACCACCAGAGCCACCTCGACTGGGTGCTGATATGGGCCGCCTTGCCGCACGAGCTCCGCGTCGTGACGCGGCCCATCGCCGCGAAGGACTACTGGACCTCGACGCCGCTGAAGCAGTGGATCACCACCGAGGTCTTCCACGCCGTCTATGTGAATCGTGCCCGGACGGATGACCAGGACCCGCTGGAGCCGCTGCTGCAGGCCCTGAGCAACGGCGATTCGCTGGTGATCTTTCCGGAAGGCACGCGCAGCAACAAGGGCGAGCCCCAAAGCTTCAAGAGCGGCCTCTTTCACCTGGCGCAGCAGTTCCCGGGCGTGCAGCTGATTCCGGCCTGGATCGACAACGTGCAACGCGTGATGCCCAAGGGTGAAGTCGTGCCCGTGCCCATCCTGTGCACGGTGACCTTCGGCGCGCCGCTGTTGTTGGCCGAGGGCGAGGACAAGCGCGACTTCCTCGTCCGTGCGCGTGCGGCCGTGCTGGCGCTGCGGCCGGTGACTGCGTGAGGCCGGCATGAGGACGCTGCGCGAGCTCTCCGTCGATCAGCAGGTGGGCCTGCTGTTTGTCGTGCTCTTCGGCCTGCTCGCTTTGGGCTCGCTGGCGGTGACGCTGATGCTGCGTGGCGAAGACGAGACCAGCGAGCGACGCGTGCGTGTGCTGCGCGACCTGCGGGCGCTGTGGGTGGGTGCGCTGGTGTTCTGGCTGGCGTGGATCACCGCGCCCGTGGGCGCGACGCTGCTCTTCGGTGCCTTCAGCTTCTTCGCGCTGCGCGAGTTCATCACGCTGATGCACACGCGCCGCGCCGACCACCGCAGCCTGCTGCTGGCCTTCTTCGCCGTGCTGCCGCTGCAGTACGTCATCGCGGGTGGGCGCTGGTTCGATCTCTTCACGGTCTTCATCCCGGTCTACGTGTTCCTCGCCATCCCGGTGGCCAGCGCGCTGGCCGGCGACCCGCAGCGCTTTCTGGAGCGCAACGCGAAGATCCAGTGGGGCATCATGGTCTGCGTCTACGGCCTGAGCCACGCACCGGCGCTGCTGCTCCTGAACTTCCCGCGCTACGAGGGCCGGGGTGCCTTCCTGCTGTTTTTCCTCGTCGTCGTGGCCGTGGTGGCGCAGCTCGTGCAAGAGGCCTTCAGCCGCTGGCTGCGGCGCCGGCCGGTGGCGCGCCACATCGACCGTTCGTTCAGCTACCGCGGGTGGCTGGCCGGTGCGCTGGCCGGCGGGCTGGTCGGTGGGCTGCTGTACTGGACCACGCCCTTCAAGGCCGGGCAGGCCCTGGCCCTGGGGTTCATCGCCGGCGGTGCCGGCACACTGGGTGAACTGGTGATGAAGGCGCTGAAGAAGGACGCCGGCGTGCGCTACTGGGGCAACCGGGCCAGCGTCACCGGTGCTGTGGGTTTGCTGGATCGCGTCGCGCCGCTGTGTTTTGCGGCACCGGTTTTCTTCCACTCCGTGCGCTGGTACTTCAAGTTGTGAGCGGGGCCCGCTGAGCCATGCGCATCCTCGGCATCGACCCCGGCCTGCAGCGCACCGGCTTCGGCGTCATCGAGGCGGACGGCCCGCGCCTGGCCTACGTCGCCAGCGGCACCATCAGCACGCTCGAAGCGCCGCGCGGTGACCTGCCCGGCCGCCTGAAGATCATCTTCGAGGGCGTGCAGGAAGTGGTGCAGCGCTACACGCCCGACTGCGCCTGCGCCGAGATCGTGTTCGTCAACGTCAACCCGCAGAGCACGCTGCTGCTGGGCCAGGCGCGCGGTGCGGCTTTGGCCGCGCTGGTGTCGGGCGGACTGACCGTGGCCGAGTACACCGCGCTGCAGATGAAGAAGGCCGTCGTCGGCCACGGCCTGGCCACCAAGTCGCAGGTGCAGGAGATGGTCAAGCGCCTGCTGAAACTGCCCGCGCTGCCGGGCAAGGATGCGGCCGATGCACTGGGCCTGGCCATTTCGCATGCCCATGTCGGCGGCTCGATGGCCGCGCTCGCGGCGGCATCGCCGCTCGCGCGGCGTCAGCACGCGCAGTACCGCAAGGGCCGCACGTTCTGAGTGCCTGTGTTCTGGCCCGCACCAGAACGTGGCGGTCAAAAAAAGCCCCGGCAGCGCCGGGGCATGAAAGTCTCGGATTCACGCGAGACTCAGGAGGGAGCGGTAACCCGGATTCAGGCCGGCTGATGAACCTGGTGAATCTGGTGATGGGCGAGTTGGGCTGGTGTGGCTTCACTGGTGGCCAGGCTGTTCACGCCGAGCAACATGGTGAGCGTCATCACGCCGGCCAGGGCCAGGGCCGCGAGGCGGCTCTGCGTGTTGACGGACAGGGCGTTTTGGCGGGTGGTGCTGTTCATGGGGGTGTCCTTGCGGTGTGGGTCTGGGCTTTGCCGATGGGTGCAATGTAGGCAGGGCACCAGCGCGCCGCACGGCCCTTGCGACGGCCTGCGGGCGCACGAAGACGAGCGGACGCCAGCGCCGATGAACGGCACGCAGCTTGCGTGACGTTTGCTGCAGAGCATCGCCCGGCCGCGCGCCATAAACCCCGAAATGCGGTGTGAGACCGGGTTTGATCCGCGGCCTGTCTGTGGCAGGCTTTGGTTGAATGGATCTGCACCCGCATCGACTTGTCTGTCACCCGCGAAGGAGCCCGCTCGATGAGCGCTGAAACCGGCCTGGTCACCTTGCCCCAGCTCAACCACGGGGCTCTGCCTGTGGCCCGCATGCGTTCGGTCTACCGGCTGGACGAGGTGGAAAAGCGCCTCGACAAGCTGCCGCAGCGTGAACACGAGAACCTGCGCGCCACCTACGAGCGCATGCTGGAGAAGGGCCCCGAGCGCTTTCAGGTCAAGCCCGGCGGCCTGCCGGCGATGGACCATCTCTACGACGAGATGCCCAACTTCAACGCGGTGCTCGACGACGTCAAGCGCCAGCTGGCGCTGTGCACCGACAGCCGCGACGCACTGGAGATCACGCCCATGCTGCTGCTGGGCCCGCCCGGCATCGGCAAGACGCATTTCGCGCGCGAGATCGCACAACTGCTGGGCACGGGCCTGGGCTTCATCAGCATGAGCAGCCTCACCGCCGGGTGGGTGCTGAGTGGCGCTTCCAGCCAATGGAAGGGCTCACGCCCGGGCAAGGTGTTCGAGACCCTGGTGGACGGCCAGTACGCCAACCCGGTGATGGTGGTCGACGAGATCGACAAGGCGCGCGCCGAACACGCCTACGACCCGCTGGGCGCGCTGTACAGCCTGCTGGAACACGACACCGCCGGCAGCTTCACCGACGAGTTCGCCGAAGTGGCCATCGACGCCAGCCAGGTGATCTGGGTGGCCACGGCGAATGATGAGCGCTGCATTCCCGAGCCCATCCTCAACCGCATGAATGTCTTCGAGGTGCAGGCGCCCGATGCCGATGCTGCACGCGCCATCGCGCTGCGCCTGTACAGGCAGCTGCGCGGCGGCCACGAATGGGGCCAGCGCTTCGATGAACAACCGTCCGACGCCGTGCTGGAACGCCTGGCCGGCACCGCCCCGCGCGAGATGCGGCGGGCGTGGATGACGGGCTTCGGCAATGCGCGCCTGGCCGGGCGCAGTGCGGTGGAACTGGGGGACCTGCCGGGCGGCAATCCGAAACGCACGCCGATAGGTTTCATGCAGTAGCCGCGCCGCGGGCTGCGGCCACGGGCCGGCTGCAGGCGGGCCTCTAGGCCGTCACCATCGAGCGCCCGCCGCGCTGCACGCGCCGGCGCCCGGCCTGCTTGCCGGCGTACATCGCGGCGTCGGCGCGCTTGAGCAGTTCATCGGCGGTGTGGCCGTCGAGAGGCGCCAGCGCGTAGCCCGCGGTGATGCCCACTTCGCAGCGTTGGCCGTCGATGAAGAAGGGCTCGCTGAAGGCGCCCAGCATCTTCTGGCCCACCGCATGCGCGGTCTGCTCGTCGGCCAGGCCACTGGCCAGGACCACGAATTCATCACCGCCCAGCCGCGCCACCACGTCGCTGGCACGCAGCTGTGCCTGCAGGCGCTGGCCCACGGCCATGAGCAGGGCATCGCCCACGTCGTGGCCGTAGCGGTCGTTCACGGGCTTGAAGCCGTCCAGATCCAGCAGGTACAGCGCCAGCAGCTGCTGCGGGCGCGCCTGTGGCAAGGCGGCGGCCAGCTGCTGCTGCAGGCCGCGGCGGTTGGGCAGGCCGGTGAGGGCGTCGGTCTGTGCCAGCGTGCGCAGGGTCTCGGTTTCCAGGCGCGCGCGGTCGGCGTTGCGGTGGATGGCCTGCACGCGCAGGCTCAGCACCGCCATCCAGGCGCTCATCTCGATCATCAGCGACAGCGGGTAGATGTGCTGCGTCCAGAACGTGGGTTCCACGAAGCCGCGCAGCAGCCCGGCCGTGACCACCGCGCCCACGGTGTAGAAGGCCCAGCCGAAGAGCATGTACATGGCCGCACGGTCGCCCTGGCGGGCGCGGATGTAGGCCGCCGGCAGCACGGCCGCCGTGGCTGCCAGGCCGAGCACGGTGACCAGCGTTTGTGCCATGCGGTAGGACACCAGGCCCAGCAGCGTGGCCACCAGCGAGGCCAGCGCCGCCCAGCTGATGAAGCGCAGCAGCCGGCTGATGAAGGGGCTCACCGCGTGCACCGAAAGCGCGGCGTCCATGAAACGTGCGGCCGCGGAGACGGCCAGCATCACGGCCATGGGTGCCACCGAGAGCGACAGCGCCGGCCACTCCGGCCAGAGGTAGAGCGCACCGAGGCCGAAATACGCCAGCGTGAACACCATGTTCGCGGCCAGCAGCACAGCGTAGTCGAGGAACAGTGCGTCACGCAGCGTCAACCAGTGCGTCAGGCTGTAGAGCAGCATGCACAGGGCCAGGCCGACGACGATGCCCAGCACCATCTGCGCCCGCGATTCGTTGGCCGTGAAGTTCTCGGGCGTGCGCAGCGTCATTGGCAACACCAAGGTGCTGAGGCTGTGCACACGCAGCAGCACCTCGTGGCGGCCGGGTTGCAGATAGAGCGGCGCGGCGTGGGTGCGCGCCGGTGTCAGCCGCTCGCTGAGGCGCAACTCATTGCCCATGACCATGCTTTCCAGCAGCGCGCCGTCTTTCAGCACGTGCAGGTCGATGCGGTTCAGCGACGGGTAGTCGATCTCCAGCACGCGGTGAACCGGTTCGTCCCCGCGCACTTCGACCGCGAAGCGCAGCCACACCGTGCTGGTGCTGCGGCCCAGGTTCGAGGGCGTGCCCTCGTGCGCCGTGAAGCGCCCGGCCGCGGCGGCCGCGCGCGCCTGGTCCAGCGTCAGGCTGCTGTCGGGATCGGCCAGCAGCGTGATGGCCGGCCACACGGGCACGGCGCCGCGGCTGTCGGCGGTCAAGGTGGGTTCGTTGGAGCGCGCGGCGGTGGCTGCCGTGATTAGAAAAAGCAGCAGCGCCACCACTCGCCAGGCCGCTGTGCGCAGCCGAGCGAAGTGCGCGGGCTCGAGGAGCGCAGCAAATGACATCGTGCCTTTGATATCGGCCGTCCCGCCGCCGGGCTTGATGACCGTTGCCCGCTTCACCGCGCTCTGGCGGGCCAGAATCCCGCCCCATGAGCAGTTGTTGGCGCAGGCGGGGAAAAACGGCCATCGTGGCTGGCGCGGCGATGGTGGTGGTGGCGGCGCTGCCGGCGGCGCCGAGCTGGGCGCAGGACGCGCCCCTGCAGCCCGCTTCGCCCACTTCGCCCACGTCGGCCCCTTCGCGTCCCAAGGTGGGACTGGTGCTGGGCGGCGGCGGTGCGCGCGGCGCGGCGCACATCGGCGTGCTGGAGGTGCTGGAGCGGCTGCGCATTCCCGTGGCCTGCGTGGCGGGCACCAGCATGGGCGCGCTGGTGGCTGGGGCCTGGGCGGCGGGCTTGACGCCGGCCGAGATGCGGCAGGACCTGGCCAAGGCCGACTGGGCCGACATGTTCCGCGACGACCCCGGCTACGAAGATCTGAACTTCCGCAACAAGCGGCTGCAGCAGCGTTTCTTGCCGGGCAGCGAGACCGGCCTCACCGACGGCGGCGCGGTGGCGCCGCCGGGCGTGGTGTCGGGGCAGAAGATCAAGCTCTTCTTCAACCACCTGGTGCGCGCCGATACCGGCGAGCGTGAACTGCAGCAGCTGCCGCTGCCGGTGAGCATCATCGCGACAGACATCGGCAACGGCGAACGCGTCGTGCTGCGCGATGGCAGCCTGACGCTGGCGATGCGCGCCAGCATGAGCGTGCCGGGGCTGCTGGCGCCGCTGGAGTACCGCGGCCGCAAGCTGGTGGACGGCGGGCTGGTGGACAACGTGCCCATCAGGGAAGTGCGCGAACGCTGCGGTGCCGATGTTGTCATCGCCGTCAACGTCGGTTCGCCACCCCTGAAGCCCGAGCAGGTGCTGGGCCTCCTGAGCATCACCACGCAGATGGTGGCGCTGCTGACCGAGCAAAACGTCAGCGCCAGCCTGGCGATGCTGCAAGCGCAGGATGTCTACATCCAGCCCGAGCTCGGCGACCTGACCGCCGGCTCTTTCGAGCGCGCTGCGGAGGCCGCCGACAAGGGCCGTGCTGCCGCAGAAGCCGTGCTCGCACGCCTGGCGCCGCTGGGGGTGCCCGCGCCCGCCTATGCCGCCTGGAAGCGCAGCATCGCGGTGCGTGAACGCGATGTGCCGCGCATCGACGAGGTGGAGATCGCCGGCCTGGGCCGCGTCAACCCCGAGGTGGTGCGGCGCTACGTCGAACAGCTGGGCGGCGCGCCGCTGGACACCCAGGCGCTGAACCGCGACCTGCTGCGCGCCTACGGCGACGGCCATTACGAACGCGTGGACTACGCGGTGGTCAGCCGCCAGGGCCGGAATGTGCTGCGCCTGTTTCCGGTGGAAAAGAGCTGGGGCCCCGACTACCTGCGCCTGGCGCTGCGGCTGGACACCAACCTGAGCCAGGGCAGCACCTACCTGCTGCGCGCCGGCTACCAGAAGACCTGGTTGAACCGGCTGGGCGGTGAGCTGCTGCTGGTGGGTGAACTGGGCAGCACCACGGGCGCCAGCGCCGAGTTCTACCAGCCGCTGGACAGCGCCCAGCGCAGCTTCATCAGCACCGCGCTGGAGTACCGGCGTGAACGCGTGGACTACTGGTCTCTGGAGCAGCGCATTGCCGAGTACCGCAACGCCCGCACGCGGCTGGACGTCGCGCTGGGCGTGAACTTCCGCCTGCTCGGCCAAGCCCGGCTGGGCTGGCGCGAAACGCGGGTGTCCAGCGGCCTGGAGACCGGCCTGGACGTGCTGGGGGCGCTGGCCACCGAACGCGCCGAACGGGCCAGCGGCGGCTGGCTGGTGGCGCTGGAGCTGGAGCAGGCCGACCGGCTGTACTTCCCCAGCCGCGGCTGGTCGGTGAAGGCCAGCCTTTTCGATTCACCGCGGCGCGAGTACTCGCGGCTGGCGCTGGAGCTGGGCGGCGCGCTGCCGCTGGAGAGTTATGTGATTTCGGGGCGCACCAGCTGGGTGACGTCCACGCGCGGCCGCCTGCCGCTGAACGACGCGGCGCGCCTGGGCGGCCTGCTGAACCTCACCGGTTTCGCCGCCGGCCAGCTGGTGGGGGACGACGTGGCCTACGCGCAGCTGCGCGGTGAACGTGTCATCGGCCGCGCACCGTTGGGCCTGCGCGGTGAGCTGCGCGCCGGCATCGCGCTGGAAGCCGGCCGCGTGGGCGTGCCCTACACGCGCCAGGTGCGTGATGGCACGCTGTACAGCCTGGCCTTCTACCTGGCCGGCGAAACCCCGGTGGGGCCGTTTTTCCTCGGCGTGGGGCGCGGCAGCGGTGGCTCGGTCAACGCTTACCTGGTGATAGGCGCGCCTTGACGCGTGCTGCCGAGTGAGGCTCAGGCGCTCATTCAGGCGCTGATTCAGGCACTCAGGCCGGCCAGCGCCAGCCGCGCGGCGGCCAGGCACTGCATCACCACCTGCTGCTTCCACGCGTCGGTGTCGATGTAAAACGCCTCGCGCATGGCCTGGCGCGCGGCTTCACGCAGCGCGGTGGGCGCTTGCGGGTTGGCCGCACACCAATGGTCGAAACGCAGCGCCAGCAGCGCCTGCGGCAGCGGCACGGTGCCGTACTCCAGGGCGATGCCGGTGAACTCGGCCTGCGGGCAGCTGTCGTAGGCAGCCTGCCACAACATGCCGCTGATCTGGCTGGCGCTCGAGCTGCCGTCGTGCAGGGCCGTGACGGTGCCGCCATCGGCGCTCCACCAGGCGCGGGCGCGGGCCAGCGTGGCTTCGTCGGGCCGCGCGGCGAAGATGCGCTCGCCGTGGCCGCAGGGGCCCAGGCCGGTGTGCAGGTCGATCCAGGCCAGGCGCCGAACGCTGCCGATACCGCCGGCAGCATGCTGGCGCAGCACACGCTGGATCGTCAGGTGGCTCCAGGTCGGCGCGGTGCCGCCGTAGAACAGCCCCTGCGGGTGGCGGTACTGCCCGCCGGTGATGGCCTGCTGCAGCGCGCGGTCACCGTGCTGTGTGGCAAACGCTTGCAGCGCGGCCTCGTTCTCCGGCGTGGGCGGCCAGCTCTCCGGCAGCACCAGGTGGGCGATGGCGTCGTAGCCCAGGTTCTGCGCCACCAGAAAGCCGAAATCGACGAAGTTGCGGTTCAGGTCCACCCCCTCGTGCGTGACGCGCCGGCTGTGCGAAAAGCCGTGCGGGTTCAGCGCATGCACGAAGAGCAGCGCCACGCCCGCGGCCTGTGCCTCGGCCAGAAAACCGGCATCGCTCAGCAGCGCATGCTGAACGCCCGAACCGCAGTGGCCTTCCACGCCGTGGCAGGCGCTGCTGATGACGAGCAGCGCAGGCAGCTCGAAGCCGCCGGCGCGTGCCACGTCCATCGCCAGCGCCTCGCCCTCGGCGCCCGGCAGCGGGTGCGCGTAGGTCTGCAGCGTCAGGCCCGCGGCGCTGGTGGCGTCGAGAAACAGCCGTCGGGCAGCGCGGTAGGTGGGCGCGAAGTGGGCAGAAAAGCGTGCGTCTGCGCTCATCGCGCCGGCGCTGCGCCGCGCAGCCATTCTTCGGCGATGCGGACCCAGGCCGTGGCACCCAGCGGGATGAGGTCGTCGTTGAAGTCGTAGCTCGGGTTGTGCAGCGTGCACGGCCCCATGCCGTGGCCGGGCATGCGGTGCGCGCCGTCGCCGTTGCCGATGAGAAAGTAGCAGCCCGGCACCGCCTGCAGCATGTAGCTGAAGTCTTCGGCCGTCATCGTGGGTTCGAACTCCAGCACATTGCCCGCGCCCACCACACCCGCCAATGTGCGGCGCACGAACTCGGTCTCGGCGCGGTGGTTGACGGTGGGCGGGTAGTTGCGCTTGAAGCTGAACTCGGCCGTGGCCTCGTGCGCGGCGCAGGTGGCCTCGGCCACCGCCTTCATGCGGCGCTCGATCAGGTCCAGCACCTCGGTGGTGAAGGTGCGCACCGTGCCTTCCACCACGCACTGGTCGGGGATGACGTTGGTGGCCTCGCCGGCATGCATCATCGTCGTGGAGATCACCGCGGTGTCGGCCGGCCGCTTGTTGCGCGTGACGATGCCCTGCCAGCCCAGCACCACCTGGCAGGCGGCCAGCACGGGGTCGATGCCCATGTGCGGCAGCGCGGCGTGCGCGCCCTTGCCGCGCACCACCAGCTTGAACTCGTTGCTGCTGGCGAAGGTGGGCCCGACGTTCATCGCAAACTGCCCGGCCTGCATGCCGGGCCAGTTGTGCGCGCCGAACACGGCTTCCATGGGGAATTTCTCGAACAAGCCGTCCTTGATCATCTCGCGCGCGCCGCCGCCGCCTTCTTCGGCGGGCTGGAAGATCAGGTAGACGGTGCCGTCGAAGTTGCGGTGTTTCGCCAGGTGCTTGGCCGCGGCCAGCAGCATGGCGGTGTGGCCGTCGTGGCCGCAGGCGTGCATGCGGCCGGCGTGCTGGCTGACATGCGCAAAGGTGTTGCGCTCGGTGATGGGCAGCGCGTCCATGTCGGCGCGCAGGCCCACGGCGCGTGGGCTGCTGCCGTTCTTCACGATGCCCACCACGCCCGTCGTGCCCATGCCGCGGTGGATGGGGATGCCCCACTCGGTGAGCGCCTTGGCCACCACGTCGGCGGTGCGCACTTCCTGGAAGCACAGCTCGGGGTGGGCGTGGATGTCGCGCCGCAAGGCGGCGATGGCCGGCGCGTCGGCCAGGATGGGTTCGAGCAGGTTCATGGCGGGTTTCAGTCTTGGCGGATTGAGCTTGCATCTTAGCCAGCGCTGCCTGCGTGCCGCCTGGCAGCCACGGCAAGTCCCCGCCCGGGCCCCCGCCGGGCCCGGCAAGCTTGTGCCATAGTCTTTCGATGTCCGCTGCCGCCAGCCCCGCCACCGTCGTCCAGGGCGCCTGCCCGCACGACTGCCCCGACACCTGCGCCCTGCGCATCACCGTGGAAGACGGGCGCGTCACGCGTGTCGCCGGCGACCCCGACCACCCGCCCACCCACGGCGCGCTGGGCACGAAGGTGAGCCGCAACGCCGAGCGCAGCTACCACCCCGAACGTGTGCTGACGCCGCTGAAGCGTGTCGGAAAAAAGGGTGAAGGCCGCTTTGAGCCGGTGAGCTGGAACGAGGCCTTGAGCGATATCGCTGGGCGCCTGCAAGCCATTGCCGCGCGGGACCCGCAGGCCATCCTGCCCTACAGCTATGCCGGCACCATGGGCCTGGTGCAAGGCGACGGCATGGCCGCACGTTTCTTCCACAAGCTGGGCGCGAGCCTGCTGGACCGCACCATCTGCGCCAGCGCGGGTTCAGAGGGCCTGATGGCCACCTACGGCGGCAAGGTCGGCATGCACGTCGAGTTCTTCGCCGAGAGCCAGCTCATCCTGATCTGGGGCAGCAACCCCATCACCAGCAGCGTGCACTTCTGGAACTTCGCGCAGCAGGCCAAGCGCGCCGGTGCCAAGCTGATCTGCATCGACCCGCGCCGCACCGAGAGCGCCGAGAAGTGCCACCAGCACATCGCTTTGCGCCCGGGCACCGACGGCGCGCTGGCCCTGGGCCTGATGCACGAGCTGATCACGCATGAGCTCATCGACCACGACTACGTGAACCGCTTTGTCGAAGGCTGGCCGGCGCTGCGCGAACGCGCGCTGCAGTGGCCGCCCGAACGCACCGCCGAGGTGTGCGGCATCACCGCCGACGAGGTGCGCGGCCTGGCGCAGGATTACGGCCGCACCCGCCCTGCCGCCATCCGCCTGAACTACGGCATGCAGCGTGTGCGCGGCGGTGGCAATGCGGTGCGCCTGGTGGCCTTGCTGCCCTGCCTCACGGGTGCCTGGCGCCACCGCGCCGGCGGGCTCTTGCTCAGCAGCTCGGGCTGGTTCAAGGGCGCGCGCCATGACGCCTGGCTGCAGCGGCCCGACCTGCTGGGCACCCGCACGCCGCGCACCATCAACATGAGCACCATCGGCGACGAGCTGCTGCGCGAAGCCTCGCCGGCCTTCGGCCCGAAGATCGAGGCCGTGGTGGTCTACAACAGCAACCCCGTGGCGGTGGCGCCCGAGAGCGGCAAGGTGGCGCAGGG
>JANMMD010000173.1:0-32610 GCA_031372905.1 Betaproteobacteria bacterium | reverse complement strand
AACCCGGGCCTGGACATCAAGGACTTCATCGGCACCAGCTTCACCACCGGCCCCGACAAGAAGCTCTACCAGCTGCCCGACCAGCAGTTCGCCAACCTGTACTGGTTCCGCGCCGACCTCTTCGCGCGCCAGGACCTGAAGGACAAGTTCAAGGCCAAGTACGGCTACGACCTCGGCGTGCCGCTGAACTGGAGCGCCTACGAGGACATCGCCGCGTTCTTCAGCGAAGACGTGAAGACGATCGACGGCAAGCCCATCTACGGCCACATGGACTACGGCAAGAAAGACCCGAGCCTGGGCTGGCGTTTCACCGACGCCTGGCTGTCGATGGCCGGCACGGCCGACATCGGCATCCCGAACGGCAAACCGGTCGACGAGTGGGGCATCCGTGCCTCGGCCGACGGCTGCACGCCGCAGGGCGCGAGCGTCTCGCGCGGCGGTGCCACCAACTCGCCAGCTGCCGTCTACGCGCTGACCAAGTACGTCGACTGGATGAAGAAGTACGCGCCCAAGGAAGCCACCGGCATGACCTTCGGCGAGGCCGGCCCGGTGCCCGCGCAAGGGCAGATCGCGCAGCAGATCTTCTGGTACACGGCCTTCACCGCCGACATGACCAAGCCGGGCCTGCCGGTGGTCAACGCCGACGGCACGCCGAAGTGGCGCATGGCGCCGGGGCCCAACGGCCCGTACTGGAAGCAGGGCATGCAGAACGGCTACCAGGACGTCGGCAGCTGGACCTTCTTCGAGGCGCACGACGTCAACAAGACCGCCGCGGCCTGGTTGTACGCGCAGTTCGTGACCGCCAAGACCACGAGCCTGAAGAAGACCATCGTGGGCCTGACGCCCATCCGCGAGAGCGACATCCAGAGCAAGGCCATGACCGACCTGGCGCCCAAGCTCGGTGGCCTGGTCGAGTTCTACCGCAGCCCGGCGCGCGTGGCCTGGACGCCCACCGGCACCAACGTGCCCGACTACCCGAAGCTGGCGCAGCTGTGGTGGAAGAACGTGGCCGTGGCCGTGACGGGCGAGAAGACGCCGCAGCAGGCCATGGACAACCTGGCCGAGGAGATGGACCAGGTGATGGCGCGCCTGGAGCGCGCCGGCATGGCACGCTGCGCGCCGAAGCTCAACCCGAAGGGCGACCCGAAGAAGTACCTCAGCGACAAGGGCGCGCCCTGGGCCAAGCTGTCCAACGAGAAGCCCAAGGGCGAGACCATTGCCTACGACACCCTGCTGAACGCCTGGAAGGCCGGCAAAGTGCGCTGAAGCCAGCGGCGGCTTGAGCTGCACGGGCCCGGGCGCCAGCCCGGGCGTCGTTGCACGGCCCAGCGGCGCCGGCCCTTCCTGAACCGCACGGCCCCGGCAAGGGGCTCAAGCTTCGCGCCGTGCCTCGGCTTGGGCCAGCGCGGCCGAGACATGGGCGATCAGCTCGGTCTCGTCCCAGGGCTTGGTCAGGTAGCGGAAGACACCCGCGTCCTGGATGGCGCGCTGCGCGCTCTCGAACTCGGCGCTGCCCGTCAGCATGATGCGCACGCTGTCGGGCTGCACGGCGCTCATCAGGCTGAGGAAGGCCACGCCATCGACCTCCGGCATGCGCAGGTCGGAGATGACGACGTCGAAGGTTTCGTGGCGCGCGCGTTCCAGCGCCTGCACGGGGTCCATCTCGGTGACCACCGCCAAGGCATCGCCCCAGCGTTGACGCAGGGCGCGCCGCAGCGCAGACAGGACGAGGGCTTCATCGTCGACGATCAAGAGGCGATTCATGGTGATCCCCGCGGTTTGATGAAGATCTGCAGCTGGCTGCCCTCTCGTTGTTCAAACTCGCGCACACGCTGGATCAACGAAGGGGTCAGAAGGTGCCCCGCCGTCAACATGAGCACGCCGCGCGCTGACACGAGGTCGGCGGCCAGCACCATCTGGGCTTCCAGCGCCGAGCTGGGCACGCGCAGGCCTTGAA
The DNA here is from genome assembly GCA_031372905.1 of Betaproteobacteria bacterium. GTDB lineage: Bacteria > Pseudomonadota > Gammaproteobacteria > Burkholderiales > Burkholderiaceae_C > Rubrivivax. Next base: position 30,653 of record JANMMD010000173.1, on the reverse strand, counting down.
CGACCGGGCGCGGGCGCTCCGGTTCGGTGATGTGCATGAAGACGTCCAGCACCTCGGGGCAGAACTGCGTGCCCCGCCCTTGCCGCATCAGCAGGCGCGCTTCGGTGGTGCTCAGCCGCGTCTCGACCAGGTGGCCATGCTGCAGGTCATCGAAGGCATCGGCCACGGCCAGGATGCGCGCGCCCAGCGGGATGGCGGTGCCCGTCAGCCGGTCGGGGAAGCCCTGACCGTCGAAACGTTCGTGGTGCGAGCGGATCAGCGTCAGCGACGGCTGCATGTCGTCCAGCGCCATCAACGACTGCTCGCCCGCGCCGGGGTGGCTGCGGTAGAGCGTCATTTCCTCGGGTGTGTAGCGGGCCAGCGGCTTGGTGAGCAGCCGGTCCAGGCTGCCGATGAGACCGATGTCGTGCACCAGCGCGGCCACGAAGACCTGCAGCACTTCGGGCTCGGCCAAGCCCATGGCCCGTGCGACGTCGCGTGCGGTGTCGGCCACGCGGCGGCTGTGGCCTGCCAGCTGGTTGCCGCGCAGCTCGAGCAGGTTGGAGAAAACCTTGATCGCCTTGAGATGCGTGCGCTGGAGCTTCTGGTGGGCGTCGGCCAGCTCGGCGGTGCGCGCCTGCACGCGCACCTCCAGCTCGCCGTTGAGCGCCTTCAGCTCTTCGTTCTGCGCGCTGACGAGGCCCTCCAACCGGCGTTTGTCGCGCTCCAGCGCCAGCCGCTGCACGCCTTCGCCCAAGGCGCCCAGCAGTTCAGCCTCGTCCCACGGCTTGCGCAGATAGCGCAGGATGCGGCCGCGGTTGATGGCGGCGATGGTCGAATTCATGTCGGCCTGGCCAGTCAGCAACACGCGCACGATGTGCGGCCAGCGCGCGTGCACCTGTTCCAGCAGCTGCGCGCCGTCCATGCCCGGCATGCGCATGTCGGACAGCACCACGTCGATGACCTGCTGCTCGGCCATGTTCTCCAGCTGCGCCAGCGCGTGTTCGCCGCTGGCGGCCGTGAGCACGCAATACCCCGCGCTGCGCAAGCAGCGCTTCAGCGCCGAAAGAATGTTGGCTTCGTCGTCGACGCACAGCACCGTCCAAACGCCGGCGGGCGCCTTCAGCAAGGACAGCGGGTGCTCGGCGATCATGGCGTGGCCACCAGGCTTGCCGCTGGCGCTGTGGGCTGACTGACCGGAACCGTGACGCGAAAGCGCGTGCCGCGGCCGACTTCAGTGTCCACCTCCAGCCGGCCGTGGTGCTTCTGCAGAATGCCGTAGGACAGCGACAGCCCCAGCCCGGTGCCCTTGCCCACTGGCTTGGTGGTGAAGAAGGGGTCGAAAATGCGGCCGAGGTCTTCTTTCGGGATGCCGCAGCCGTCGTCCTCGATCTCCACCCAGACCGAATCGATGCCCGATTCAGTGCCCGTGCCGGTGCGGATCCGGATGCAGCCGCGGCTCTTGTCGATGGCCTGCGCGGCATTCACCAGCAGGTTCATGAACACCTGGTTCAGCTCGGACGCCAGGCACTGCACCTCGGGCAAGACGCCGTAGTGCTTCTCGACATCGGCCTTGTACTTGATCTCGTTGTTGACGATGTTCAGCGTGCTGTCGATGCCGCGGTGCAGGTCGGTCCACTCCCATTCCTCGCGTGCGTCGACATGCGAGAAATCCTTCAAGTCCTGCACGATCTTGCGCACGCGGCTGATGCCCTCGCACGACTCGGCCATCAGCTGCGGCACGTCTTCCTTCAGGAAGTCGAGCTCGATCTGCTGCCGCATCGCCTGCAGCTGGGCCGCTGCCGGCGTACCGGCCAAGAGCGGCTCGGCGGCCTCGTAGGCCGCCAGCATGCGAAAGAGGTCATCGAGGTACTTCTGCAGGCTGCCGAAGTTGCTGAATACATAGCCCACGGGGTTGTTGATCTCGTGCGCCACGCCGGCGGCCAGCTGCCCGATGGACGCCAGCTTCTCTGACTGCACCAGTTGGTCTTGCGCCAGCTGCAGTTTCTGGTTCACGCCCAAGAGCGCCGTGTTGGCGCGTGTCAGCGTTTCCACCTGCGCTTGCAGCGGGCAGACATCGCAGGGCAGGGCAGGCAAGGGTTGGGACATGGTCGCTCGCAAGGCAGTGGGGTCCGGGGCAGGGCTCGGTGCAACGGGCTGCCGCTACAGCCCCATTGCTTCGCTCAGATCGACGACGCCTTGCTCGGTGCTGGCCATCGCACGCTTCACCGCGTCGGGGGTCAGGCGCAGCTGCGCCCAGGCGTGGGGCTCCAGCGTCGGTACGCGTTCGTGTGCATCGCCTTCCAGATCCAGTGCGTGCACCAGCGCGTCGGCTACATGCACCAGCGCTGCCAGCGTGGCAGCGGTGCTCGAGCCCACGGGCGGCTGGTGGTGCGCGGCAATCGTGACCACCACATCGGGTGCGAAATGCCAGTGCGCGGCCATCCAGGCACCGACCTCGGCGTGGTCGGTGCCCAGGCACGCCAACTCCAGGGTGTTCAGCGGGCGGTCTTGCAGGCTGGCGCCCTGCATCAAGGCGTCGATCTCGTCAGGAAAGTGCACTGCCAGCGTGAGGCGGCCGATGTCGTGCAGCAGGCCACCGAGGAAGGCCGCGTCGATGTCGCTCTCCACCTCCTGCGCCAAGGCCCGCGAGGCCAACGCGACCGCCAGCGCGTGGCGCCAGAAGCCTGAGAAGTTGAAGCTCGGGCAGCGGTGAACGTCGAACTGCTGCGTCACCGTGGCCACGGCCAGCAAGCTGCCCACGGTGCGGCGCCCCAGCATCTGAACAGCGTCTTGCACGCTCGATACGCGCCCCGAGACGCCGTAGAAGGCCGAGTTCGCCAGACGCAGCAGGCTGGCCACCAAAGCCTGGTCACGTGCGATGAGTTCGCTGCAGCGTTCGGTGCTGGCGTGGTCGTCACGCAGGGCCGCAAGTGCCAGCAGTGCCGCCTGGGGCAGCGGTGGCAGTTCTCGCACCCGCTGCTGCACGGCCTGTCGGTCGATGGGCTGGGCCAGCGGTGCGGCCTCGACGAACGCAGCACCGCGCAGCGGCGCTGGCTTGGCCGCGGCCGCTGGCGGCGTGGTCGTCCCCCCGCGGTAGCTCGTCAGCGACGTCCACAAGGGATGCAGTTCGCAGCCTGCAGGGCCGCGGAACAGGTGCGCGATACGTGCATCCAGGCCGGACGGCAACGGCAGCTCCGGGGTGCAGGGTGGAAAGGTCGATGGCATCAATGGCCTTCGGGGGCAGGCGGGGGCGTGGAAAGAGAGTCCGACAGCGGCACCGGGAGTGGTGCGAGCAGCGGCGCCGGCAGTGGCGTGAACACGAACATCCGCCCGCGCGGGGCCGCCCTGCCCGGCAGGTCGCGCACGCGCACCTGGAAGCGACCCTCGTCGAGTTCGAGCACCTCGGCGTCGGCCGCTGCAGCGTCACGCGCTGACAGCAGCCTCGCGGGCAGCAGCCCCGCCAGCCCGTCGCCGAAGCGTGCGCACAGCCGGGGCAGCAGGCGCTCGGCCTCGCGGTTGGCCAACACCAGCACCCCTTGGTCGTCGACACCCAGCAGCGCCAGCGGCAGCTCTTCGCAGACCTCGCGCAGATTGCCGCGGCTGGTGGCCAGCAGGTCGGCCTGCTCACGCTGCTGGCTCAGCGTGCGCGCGAGCTTTTCGTTCACCGCCGCGAGGTCGACATTGGCACGGTCCACCTGCCGCACCAGGCGGCGGTTTTCATCGGCCAGCTCTTTTTGCTGGAAGGCCTCGGCAATGTGGCCGCGCAGGCGCTCGTCGTCCCAGGGCTTGGTCAGGAACTTGTAGATCGCGCCTTCGTTGACGGCGTCGATGATCGACTGCAGTTCCGTGTAGCCCGACAGCACCATGCGCAGCGTGTTGGGGTACAGGTCCTTGGCACGGTGCAGGAACTCCACGCCGGTCATGCCCGGCATGCGCTGGTCGGACACGATGACATCGACCTCTTCACAGGCCAGGCATTGCAGGCCGTCGGCGGCGCTGGCCGCCGTGAGGATGCGGTAGCCGTCGCGCCGCAACAGCCGCCGCAGCGCCGCGAGGATGTTCTCTTCGTCATCCACCAGCAGCAGTGTGCGCTGGCGCTGGCCCTGCGGCCGCCGCACGTAGCGCTCGGGCAGGCGCTTGTTGGCCTGCAGCAGGGCCGCAAACTCGTCGGCGGGCAGCGCCTTGCTGAACCACCAACCCTGAATCTCGTCGCAGCCCGCGGCCACCAGCAGGCTCAGCTCGCCCTCGGTCTCCACGCCTTCGGCCAGCGCGCGCATCTGCAGGCTGTGCGTCATCTGGATGATGGTGCGGGTGATCGACACGTCCTGGGCGTCGGCGGTGACTTCACGCACGAACGAACGGTCGACCTTCACCACGTCGATGGGCAGGCGGGACAGGCAGCTGAGGCTGGAAAACCCGGTGCCGAAATCGTCCAGCGACACCTGCACGCCGGCCATCTTGAGCGCGCGCAGCGTGTGGCTGATGGCCTCGACGTCCGTCATCACCATGCTCTCGGTGAGCTCCACCCCGAGGCAATCGGCGCTGGCGCCGGTGCGCTGCAGCACGGCCTGCACGTGGTTTGCAAAGTCGGGAATCTGCAGCTGCGCTGCGGTCAGGTTGACCGACACCCTCACCGCCGGCAGGCCGGCCCGCCGCCACGTGGCCAGCTGCACGCAGGCTTGCTGCAACACCCAGTCGCTGATGGCGCCGATGAGGCCGCTTTGCTCGGCCACCGGAATGAACTCGGCCGGGGACACCGACCCCAGTTGCGCCGATTGCCAACGCAGCAGCGCTTCGGCACCGCAGATGGCACCGCTGTGCACATCCACCTTCGGCTGGTAATGCAACTCGAACTCCTGCTGCTCCAGCGCCCGGCGCAACGCCGATTCGATGGCCATCGCGCGCACCTCCCGCGCGCCGGTATCGGCGCGAAAGAAGGCCACGCCGGCGCCGCCGACGACGTCGAGCCGTGCGGTCTGGGCGCATTCCAGCAGGCGTTCGGCCGTGGAGGCCGGGCCGGGGAAGCGGGCGATGCCGATCAGGCAGCGCGCATGGATGTCCGTCACGCCCAGGCGAACCGGCGCTTCCAGCAACTGCAGCAGCGCCGTGGCGCGTGCCTGCAGGGTGGTCTGCTCGCTGGCGTCGCCCGGGGCACATTCCAGCAACACGGCGAACTCGGTGTCGCCAAGGTGGGCGACGCGTTCACTGGCGTCGCAGGCCTGTCGCAGGCGTGCGGCCAGTGCCATGCACATCGTGTCGCCGGCACCGAAGCCCATGCTGGCCTTGATCTCGGCGATGCGCGGCAAGTCGATCGTCAGCAGCGCGAAGCAGCGCGCGTCCCAGCGCGCGATATGCATGGCCGCGTCGATCTGGTCGAGCAGCCAGGCCCGGTTGGGCAGGCCCGTCACCTCGTGGTGGTTCGCGAGGTCCTGGATACGCTGCTCGGCTTCGACCTGGCTGGTCACGTCCTGCAGCAAGGCCACGCCGCGGCCATCGGCGTCGAGCTGGCCGCGGTGCAGCACCACCCGGCGTTCACCCCCCGGCAGCAGCACGCGATGCTGGAACTCGAAGACTTCGCCGGGGCTGGCGGCTCGCCAGATGCCGGCGACATAGCTCTGCTCGTCGGCGGGCACCCAGTCCAGGGCCTCCAGCCGGGCTTCGTTGGCGCCTGCCGCGTCTTGCAGCAGCAGGGCCAACAGCCCGGCCGACATGCGAACGCGCCCGCTGGCGGGCTCGACCTCGAACGACCCCGCCCGGCACAGCGCCTCGGTACGCGCCAGCATGCTGGCATTCCATTCCGCGGCACGCAGCGCACTCTTCAGCTCGGTGATGTCGTGCAGGCTCACCATCACCGCTGCTTGGCCTTCGAAGGCAATGCCGCGAGCCGACGCACGCACATCGTGCGGGCTGCCATCGCTGCGTTGGCAACGCACCTCGACGGGACGGCCGGCGTTGCCGCGCAACGGGCGCGCGATGGCCGCTTCCACCACCGCCTGCAGCTCAGGCGCCAGTGTCGCTGCGTGCAGCCGGCCGATCAGCGAACGTGCCTCCCAGCCCAGCATCGCTGCCGCCACCGGATTGGCATAGACGACGATGCCGTCCCGCACCACGTACAGGCCGGTGTGCGCGGTGTCGAGCATCGGACGCGCGGGGGCCACCTCGGGCACATCTTCCGGCTCCGCGGGCAACAGGGTGGTCGGCAGGTCTTGGGGTTTCATCGGGCAGATGCAGCATCGGGCGCGGGGTGGGGCGTGAGACCATGGGCTCAGACTGCGGGCCTGCGGGTGTTGAATCTAGGGCTTCGTGCCCGCTGCCAAGCGGCGAACAGGGGGGGGATAGACCCGGCAGTTCCGACGAACGGATGAAACGGCGCCGCACTCAGGGCGGCACCGGGTGGCGGGAAGCGCGCCTCAGCGGGCTGAACCTGACAGCGACGCCGTCAGCGTGGCGGTGTCGGAGGCCTCCTGCCAGCCGTTGCCGGCCGCTGCCAGCCGCCTCAGGGCGATGACGTGGGGATGCCGGTGTTCGAACGCTTCGCGCAGTTCTGCCGGCAGGTCAGCTGCAATGCGCTCCACGGTGGCCACGCCCAGGGCCAGCGCGGCTTGCGCTTGCCAGCGTGCCTGAGCCGGCGTGGAGCCGGTTGCATGCGCGCCATCGCGCTGCGAGGCCGCGGCGGCCGCGCGGGCCACTTCGGCCACGATGCGGCAGACCTCGACGTCTTCGATGCCGTGGAAGGGCGGTACGGCGCACGCGGGCTCACTGCCCTGAAGCCAGGCTGTACCAAGCTCATCGAGATCCGCCATGGCGGCGTGGTGCTTGCCGAGGCGCGCAAGCCGTTCGGAACGCCGCAACGCGGCGGCCCTCGCGACCGCTTCAAGGCTGGCGCTGCCACGGGCGGCGGCCAGGTCGGCCTCTTCGAGCAAGGCACTGCATTGGGCGATGGCCTCGTCGTCCGGCCCCACGGCAGCCATGCCCAGTTGCAGGCTGTGCCGTTCCTGCACCGTGCACGTTGCTCGATGGTCGGCCCAGGCCGCCTGCAGCAAGCGCCAAGCCGCGTCGCGCCCGGCAGGCGTGGCCGGCTCGAGGCGCGCCAGCACCAGCGCTCGAGCCACACGCACACCCGCATCGGCGGCTTCTGTCAATGCAGGCAGTGCGTGCCGTGCGCGTGCCGGCTGGCCCAGCCGCAACCACAAATGCGCCAGCCTGTGGGTGGCAATCCAGTGCCAGCCTGCGGTCGCGGGTGCGTCCAGCCGTGGAAGGGCTGTCAGCAACAGGGCAAGGCTTTCGCGATAGCGGCCGAGGCCCATGCAGACGGTGGCGAGTTGCACGCGCGCGGTGTCGGCGGCCAGACAATCGGGTTCGCCGAGGCGCTGCCACAGCGCCACCACTTGCTCGGTCGCCGACAGCTCGACGGTCCTCTCCCCTGCCGAGTTGGCGCACAGCGCGAGGTTGGTCAGCTGCTCTGCCAAGTCACCGCCATCGCCCAAGCGTGCGGCCAGTTCCACGGCACGCTGCAGCGGCGTGATGGCTTCGAGATAGCAGCCCTCGGTATGCAAGACCCAACCCTGGCAGCCGAGAAAGTCGAGCTGTGCACGCAGAGCGGCCTGCAGCTCGCGCGCCGCAGCTCCCCCGGCATCGTCGGCCCCAATGGCCCCAATGGCCCCAGCGGCCTCAGCGGGCGCGGCGCTCGTCGACGCATTGCTGGACACGCCCACTGCGGCTGCCGATACCAGCGCGCTGGCGCGCGCCGCCTGGCGATCTAGCATCGCGCGCGCCGCCGCACCGCGCCCGCTGCACGCCCAGGCCACCGCCATCCAGCCGCTGGCAGCCAGTTCAGCGACCCAGTCGCCATCCGCCGCGGCCGAATCCAGCACGCGCTGCGCGAGGGCCTCGGTCCTGTGTGGGTCGTTCTGCGCCACGGCCAGCCGGCAGCGGTGCAGCGCGACCGCACGCCGCGCCGCCGGCGTCGTCGCCTGAACCTCCAGTGCGTCGCAGCGCCGGGCCAGTTCGGCAGCCGATTCCAGTGTGTGCGCGCGTTGGGTGGCACGCAAGCCGGCAGCCAAGGCTTCCCCGGGGTGGCCACCGGCAAGCCAGGACGCTGCCACCTCGTCGTTCAGTGACAGGGCGGCAAAGCGCCGGTTCTCACGGTCGGCCGCAGCCTCTGCAGCGGCCCAGGCCGCTGCGGCATCCGTCCAACGCTCCGCCTTCGCCCAGTGCTGCGCACAAAGCTCGGGCCGCGCGCCCTCTTGCTGCAGCGCGTGTGCCAACGCGGCATGAAACGCTCGACGCAACGCCACCGGAACACCGTCGAGCGCGGGCTGGGCCTGCGCCGCCGAGACAAGATTGCCGGCGGCGTCGAGCCAGCCCCTGGCCTGCAGCTCGGTCATCGGGTCGGCCAGTTCCAGCAGCGACCAGCCCATCGCAGCCGCAGCCCGCGACAGGTTGTGCGCGTCGCCTGCCAATGCTGCGCAGCGCAGCAGCGAGAGCGCCGGTGCCGTCAGGGCACCGAGCTGCGGCTGAGGAGGCGCTCGGCGTGGCGATGACGTCACCGTGGGGTGGCGGAATTGCGGCACCGCGGCGCCGGCGTCGATCCGTTCCTGCAGGGCCAGCCATGCGGGCAGCGTTTCGTCGGCAGGTTCCACCAGGCGCTGCGCTTTGCGCCAGGCCCGGCGCGCTTCGGCAAAGCGGCCGGCATCGCAAAGCAAGCGCAGGCGCCGCAACCAGCCATCGGCATCGGCGGGCGCCAGCTGTGTGGCCGCTTCGGCCAGCGCCAGTGCGGCTGCCGCGTCTCCTTCGTGCTCGTGCGCTTGCGCCCGCGCATCCCAGTTCTGCAGCTGCTGTGCGCGCCAGCGGTCGCGCGCATCTTCGAGCCAAGACCTGAGCAGCGGCCGGCCGATCAACAGCGCATCGAGACAGACCAGCAGCTCGGCGCGCTGCACAGCCCCGCTGGCGCCGAGCCCGGGCGCTGCTGGCGCTTCAACCAGCACCTGAACGTGGCGTGCCAGGCTCAGGCGCTCGCCGTCTTGAACCAACACCGCCCCCAGCAGCCGCCGTGTTCGATGCAATCGCTGACGCAGGTTGTTCAGCGCTCGCGTCGGCGGCGCCTTCGGCCAGCACCAGCGCGCCAAGGCCTCCCGGGGTTGCGGCCCGTCGAAGGCCAGGCGCGCGAGCCACAGGGCGTCGATGGCGGACAGCGCATGTCGCAACGCCGCGCCCGACTCAGGGTCCTGCACCACCCAGCCTGGCGAGCCCGCGAGCCGCAGCACGCACGAACCCAGGCGTGCCGAGGCGCTTCCGGTAACGTTCTGCACCGCCAGAATATAACGGCTGGGTAACGACAGCGGTGTTGAATGTAAGCATGACAAGCAAACCGGCTGCGGCCACCTCTTCCACACCCGCTGAGCCTGGCGTCAAAGGGGCCCGCGCTGCCGCCGCCGCCTTGCTGGCGCTGTCGTGGCTGGTGACTCCGTTGCCCGCCAGCGCCAAGCAGCAGTTCGAATGCACGGTGTTGTTTGCGCCCCAGCCCGACCATCCGGCTTACCCCAGTGGCCGGCTGAGCGTTCGTGCCGCCGACGCCGCGGACGCGGCCTGCGTCGCGTCGGGCGAGGTCAGCGGATGCCGCGCCACCTGCCGCCCGGCCGCACCTGCCGCGCCTGCTGCCGTGTCGACAGACCTGGCCTGCGCCCCACAGGCCAACGACCCGCCGGGACAACGTTGCCTGGCCTACGTCTGTGTGCCGAAGGACCGTGGATGGGGCAGCGGGGCGGAATATCGCGTCACGGCCCGCACGGCTTCCGAACTCGCTGCCGTGCGGCGGCGCCCGGGCGACAGCGCTGACAGACGCTACGACTGCATGGGTGAGCCGGACTACGAGTCGCTGCGCAAAACCAAGGGCTGGCCCGTCCCGGGCAGCGGCGGCTTCAGCCGCTGACGCCTGATTTCCCCGAGGACCAACATCCATGAAGACCGCCAGCCGCTGCGTCCCGAACCGGCCCACTGCCGCCAGGCTCAAGCTGGCCCGAGCCCTGTGGCCTTGGGCCTGGGCCGTGTCACTCGTCGTCACGGCAGCTTCTGCGACGGCTGCGGGCCACATCTGCGCCTGGCGCGTCGATCCGCCGCGCGCCAATTTTCCGCCGGTGATGCTTGGGCGCATGGAGTACGCCGCCAGCACCCAGGAGGCCGCCTGCATGTTCGCAGACGCGCAGCAGGTGTTCACCGGCACCTCCGATTGCGTGCAATCGCGCGTGGACAAGGCGGTGCGTTGTGTGGCGGTGCCGACCGATCCCGTGATCGACCGCATCGAGCGCAACCCCGCGCAGCCCGGTGGCTTGGAAGGCGCTGTCGGCCCGCGCAAGGCCTACCGCTGCAAACTGCTGCAAGGGCGAACCACACCCTGGGAGCGCGTCGAGGCGGCCAGCTGGGCCGACGTGGAGGCCGCCGGATCGAAAGCCTACGGCTATCGCAGCTCGCCTTCTCGGGGAGGCTGCATCCCGTCCGACACCTACGAGAACTTGATGGCCTGGGCCGGTGGCCAGGGGGATGCAGTGCCGGTCAACGACGGCCGTGCGGCCGCGCCGGAGAGGGCCGCAGCAGCCGCAACGGCAGCCGCCCCGGGCAGCGCAGGCCTCTTGTTCAGGTGCATGGTGCTCAAGGAAGTGCCGGGATCGGCGGGCAACAACGCGGAGATCTTCGACGAAACCGGCCCGCGAGACGACATGGTTGCCGAAAGGCTGCGCCGGGAACACTGCACGGGGACGGGCCAGTGCCGCGTGAAGTGCAGCCCTGACACGCCGGCGGCGCGCGCCGACCGCGCAGCGCGTGCGCAGGCAGCGAACGGGGGCAGCCCGCCGCCTTCTCCAGCTCCGCCCAAGATGCCCGCCGCTGCCGAGCGTTCGCCCTGGCTCGATGCGGTGCAGGCCAACAATGCACGCGGCCCTTGCGCCGACGCCGCGAATGCCTGCCGAGCCCAATGCGGCGCCACCCACCCGGGCGCCGGCAGCGATGCCGCGATGCGCGTCTCAGCCTGTCGCAGCGACTGCGACCGCACGAGAGCGCAATGCGCGCTGAAGACGGCAGAGCCGTTGACCGAGGGCGAGCCCGGCAGGGCTGCCACAGCCGGTCAGCCGGCCGCGCAGCCACCCGCGCAGCCCCAGCCGAGCGCGGCGCCTGCGTCGGCCGCGGTGAAGAAGGCCTCGGAGTGGCTGGAGCGCTTGAAGAAGGCCGTGCCCAAGCCTTGAGCCTGCAGGTGCGGGCCGGCTCCTTGCAGGTTGTGCCCTGCTGGAGCCCGGGCCTGAAGCGATTTCGTTGGCGCCCTTGGCATTGCGTCGAGAGAATGCAGCGCTCCTGCATCAGACCCCTGAGTGTTGCCATGCGCTTGACCCGACGAACGCTGCTGTGGGCCGGCCTGCTGCCCTTTCCCGCGCTGGCGGCCGACCCCCTGGCGGAGCTGGAAGCCCGCGCGGGCGGCCGGCTCGGCGTGGCCCTGCTCGACACCGGCTCGGGCAGGCGCTGGGCACACCGCGGCGAAGAGCGCTTCGGCCTGTGCTCGACCTTCAAGCTGCCGCTGGCAGGCGCGGTGCTGCAGGCCATCGACCAGGGCCGGCTGCGGGCTGACCTCCGGCTGAAGCTGCGTCGCGAAGATCGCGTGCCCCACATGCCTTCCACCGAAGCCTGGCTCGCGCGCGGCTGGGCAACGCCCCTGGCCTTGGCCGAGGCTGCCCAGCTGACCAGCGACAACCTGGCCGCCAACGTGCTGCTGCGTGCGATCGGCGGCCCCGAGGGCTTCACGCGTTGGCTGCGCGCGCAAGGCGACGCTGTCACGCGCATCGACAGGTACGAGCCCGAGATGAACCGCGTTTTCCCCGAGGACGAGCGCGACACCAGCAGCCCCGCGGCCTTCGCCGATCTCGTGGCGCACCTGTGCAGCGGCCCAGCCCTGAAGCCCGCGAGCCAAGCCCGACTGGCAGCCTGGATGGAGGCCACCAGAACCGGCCAGCGCCGCCTGCGAGCCGGGCTGCCTGCCGGCTGGCGTGCTGGCGACAAGACGGGTACCGGCTTCCATCCCGAGATGCCCGATCGCATCAACGATGTGGCGGTCTTCTGGCCACCGCGCCGCAAGCCCTGGGTGCTGGCCTGCTTCTACGAGGGTCCGTCGAAGAGCACGGAGTGGGTGCGACCCGAGGACGAGGCCGTGCTTGCCGAGGTCGCCCGGCTGGCGACGGCCTTCGCCAGCGCAAGCTGAGCGCCAGGCCGCAGCACGCCGTCGCTGGCCCACGGAGGGCCTGAAGCCTTCCGCGGCGCCCGCAGGCTCAGTGCGGCTGTGGGCTGTGCAGGCCGCGCACCCAGTGCTGCAGATCCAGGCAGGCCAGGGTGCGCCGCGTCTGCGCCGTGCCCAGCTCCACCATCGGGGGGCGTTTGGCGAACTGCCGCGCGTCGAAGCGGGCCGCGCTGTCGCCGCGAGGCGGTGTGCCTTCCCAGCGCGCGGTTTCGATGGTTCCCAGGCCGTCCACACGCAGGGCCACACAGTGCTGGCCGTCCTCGACGATCAGCACACGCTGTGCCAGCGCATCAGCGTCCGCGTCATCGGCGGCACGCTCGTCGCCTTGCAGCAGCGAGAACAGGTCCCGCAGCGGCAGCGTGACGCCAGCCGCCAGACCCAGCGCCGCCAGCTCCTGGCCGTGGTGTTGAAAGACGTCCAGGCAGGAGCCGCGGCGCAGGGCGCTGTCATGCAGGTCGGTCTCGGTCTTCATGCGCTCCAGGATCGAGGCGTTGGGCTTCAGGATCCTGTGGTTGCCAAAGCCCTGCGTGTCGCCCTACTTGGCCTTGGGCCCGTCGCGCTCGGCGGGATCCTTGGGCAATGCCCTTGCCTCGATCGGCTGGTTCATGGGGTTTGCAACCGCTACGATGCACGCGACAGCTCATTCCGGCGAGCACACCATGGTCTGTAAATTCGAGTACGCCTGTTTCATCAGCTACAGCCATGGCCAGAACGATCTCGTTCGTGGCTTCATGGACCAGTTCACCGCAGCGCTGGGCGATGAACTGGAGACGTTGATCGATCTGCCGATCTACGTCGACAAGCTGCGGCTGCAGCCCGGCTACCTTTTCAATGAGGCGCTGGCCGATGCCTTGTGCCGCAGCGTGTGCATGGTGGCGGTGTACACGCCCGTGTACGAATCCAAGCCCTACTGCGGCCGTGAATTCGAGGCCATGGTGAGGCTGGAGGCGCGCCGCCGCAAGCTCGCCAGCCTGTCCGGCCAGCAGGGCCTGATCATCCCCGTCGTGCTGCGCGGCTTCGAACACCTGCCGCAGCGGCTGAAGGACGAACGGCAGGCGGAAGACTTTTCCCAGTTCACGCTGGCCGACCGGCAGATTCGGCGCAACCCCAAGTTCGGCGGCAAGGTCCAGGCCATTGCCCGGCAGATCTACAGCCACTACCGGGCGCTGCAGCCGATCGAAGACCATGCCTGCGACGAGTGCGCCGCCTTCAAGCTGCCGGCCGAGCACGAATTGCCGGCCTGGCGCCCGGCCGCCGCCTGGCCGCCGCAGTTTCCGAACCGCTGATGGCCGCCGAGTTCACGCCCGCACTGGCCCGCGAACGCGAGCCCGGCACCATCACCACCTTTTACTCGTACAAGGGCGGCACCGGTCGCACCATGGCCCTGGCCAACACGGCCTGCGTGCTGGCCGAGCGGCTGGCACCGGACGAAAAGGTGCTGGTCGTCGACTGGGATCTGGAGGCACCCGGCCTGCACCGGTACTTCCCGCCCCGGCTGCGCGCCAACGACCCCAGCCAGGACATGGGCCTGGACGCCGGACCCGGGCTGATCGACCTGTTCATCGCCTTGAGCGAACAGCTGCCCGACGAGCCGGCACGCGACCGCGCGCAGGCCGACGCCGCGGTCGAACGGGCCGTGGCCGCGCTCGACTGGCAGGCCTACATCGGCCAGACCGAGCACGCCGCGATCCACATCCTGCGCGCCGGGCGCAACGACGACGGCGGCTACGGACGGCGCGTCAACACCTTCGGCTGGGAACAACTCTTCCAGCGCGCGCCCGGCATCTACCGCGCCTTCGCCGAACGTCTTGCGCGCGACTACCGCTGGGTGCTCATCGATTCCCGCACCGGGGTCACCGACATCAGCGGCATCTGCACCTCGCTGCTGCCCGAGAAGCTGGTGGTGGTGTTCACGCCCAACCGACAGAGCCTGACCGGCGTGCGCGAGTTGGTGCAGACGGCTACCGCCTACCGCCGCGGCCACGACGACCTGCGGCCTTTGCTGGTGCTGCCGCTGCCCTCGCGCATCGAGGCCTCGATGGAAAAGCTGCGCACCCACTGGCGCTACGGCAGGCCCGAGGACGGCATCACCGGCTACCAGCCGATGTTCCAGAACCTGCTGGCCGAGTGCTACGACCTGGCCGCATGCGATCTCGGTGCCTATTTCGACGCGGTGCAGATCCAGCAGACCCCCGACTGCGCCTATGGCGAGGTGATCTCGATACGCAGCCACGCCAGCAGCGACCGCTTCTCGCTGGCCAGCAGCTACCGGGTCTTCGTCGACCGGCTGACGGCGGCCACACCGCCTTGGGAGCCCCTGGATGCGGAACCCTTCGCGTCCTTCGCGAGCCCGCCGCTGCTGGGCTCGGGGACGCCGCTGCCTTCGAGCACGCCAGCCTCGGACCGGCCGCTGATCCCGGTGGACTTCGACCCGTTCGCAGCCTCCGGGGCCTTGGAAGCCGCGGACCCTTTCGACGATCCGTTCTCCCTGCCCGCGGTCAAGCCCGACGCGGCAACGGCGGGAACAGCCTCAGCCCCGCGATCTGTGCCGCCGCAGCCGTCCCGCCAGCGTGTCTTTCTCAGCCATGCCAGCGAAGACCGCGCGCGCGTCGACCCGGTTGCCAGCCTGCTGCGGGCCGACGGTTTCGACGTCTTCAACCCGCGCGACGTGCAAGCCGGCAAGCGCTGGGACGACCAGATTGCCGAGGCGCTGGATCAATCCGACGTCGTGGTCGTCTTCTGGTCGCAGAGCGCGTTCGCGTCCGAGGCCGTTCGCGTCGAAGCCGAAGAAGGCCAGCGGCGCGGCGTGATGCTGCCCGTGCTGCTGGACGACGCCCGGCCGCCCATCAGCTTCCGCGGCGTGCAGGCGGCCGACCTGCGGCGCGATTACCAGGGCCAGTTGCCAGTGCTGTTGAAGGCCATCGCCCGCATTGCCGGCGCGGCACCGGGCGAGCGCACGATGCTGGCGCCAGCAGGCAGTTTTCGGCCCGAGCTGTACCTGCCCACCGCCGAGACGCCGAGCTTGTCGCCGCCCGTCCTGCCCCCCGCAGCGCCCGATGCCGGGCTGGCCGCTCCGCAATCGCCGACCTGGCCTCCATCGGTACCGCCACCGGTATCGGCATCGGCATCGGCACCGCCACCCGCCTCGGTGCCGGCGCCCGGTCGCAGCCGACGCGGCACTTGGGCCTTGGCGGTGGCAGGGGCTGTCGCCGCGCTCGCGGTCGTGATGTGGTGGCCCCTGCGCCTGGCAGGTGACAGCAGGCCGCCCTTGATCGCGGCCAACCCGCCCGCTTCCGCCGCCGTCCCCGCGCCCTACAGGGTCAGCGTGCCCGACCTGCTGAATCGTGACACGGGCGTTGCTGCCGAAATCGCGAGTTCGCTGAAGCTGCGACTGGTGGCCACGGACGAACAGGGCCAGAGCTTCGACGCACTGCCGGCAGGCCTGGTGCTGAGCCAGTCACCCGAAGCGGGCGCGCGCGTCGACGAGGGGACGACTGTCCAGTTGACGGTGGCAACCCGGACTGCCACGGTGCCCAGTGTCGCCGGCATGTCCCTGGGCGATGCGCTGGCGCGCCTGCGCACGGTGGGCCTGGGCTTCGGAGAGATAGAGACGGTGGTGGGCAGCGGCGCCAAGGTCGGGACTGTCGTCCGCCAGGCACCGCAGGCGGGCACGACAGTGCCGCAGGGAAGCAAGGTCGGTGTCGGCGTGGCCGGCGAAGCCCGCCCTGCAAGAGCGCCGTCCAAGCTGCAGGCCAGCCCGGAGGGCGCGGCCGCGGCCGGCAAGGCTGCAGACGCTGCAAAGAAGTAGGCGGGCGCCAACCCGGACCGGCTGCGCACCGCGCGGCCCGCGATGGCGGCACCCCCGGGCCGCCGAGGTGGTGTGAGCCGGGGCGAGCCCCCGGCTACCGGCCTGGGCGGCGCGCTGCCCAGGCCACCACAGCGGCACCCATCATCCACAGTGCCAGGGCCGCAGGCTCAGGGACTGGCGCGAACACCAGGGGCAGGCCTGAAGAGGTGGTCGCCGTGAACCCCGGCGGCAGTGCCACCGACGCCTGCGCGGTGTTGTAGAAGTCGACCAACCCCGCGTTCAGCTGCGGCACGAGCAGGGTCATCTCGACCAGTGCCGTCATCGGCATCGTGGCCTGGTTCAGGTTGCGAAAGCTGACATTGCCGTTGAAGACCAGCGCCGTCGTCCCGGTGGCGCTCACCTGGCCCGTGACTTGAAAGTTCTGCAGTGGGTTGCCGCCGCCGCTGTTCCGGTCGGAGATCGTGAACCCATAGTCCAGGAAGCGGCCAAAGCTGAAGTTCGACCCCGCCGCTACCGAGCCGTCCAGCCGGAACGACACCGGCATCGTCACGAAGCCGACGGGCGTGCCTGGGGGCGGCGTGATGATCCAGGTATCGATGAACGAGACCTGGCCCGCTGCCACCGTCTGCGGCCCCGACGCCGTGAGCTGCATGCCGATGGACTGGGTGGCCGCCTCGGCATGCATCGACCCGCTGGCCGACTGGGTGCATGGTCCGCCAGAAGGCGTTGCAATGGCCAGCGCGAACACGTCCTGCGGCGTCGATGTCGACACCCCGGCGCCCGCGTTGCAGGCGCCCAAGCCGGGAACCATGGACAAGCTGATGGACCCACCCAACAGCGCCACCGCGTGCGCTGCCGAACTCAGCGTCAGCGCCGCGCAGGCCAGCACCGCAGCTGCGCAGAAGGAGGCCTTGGGCTTGATTCGAGTGGTCATGGCTGACCTCCAGGTTGTGCGGACGTTACCGGCACCCGATCAGCACTGAATCGGCACTGCATCAGCACTCGGCCGGCTGGTCAGTGTCGGGCACAAGTGGCGCCTGTCATCCCCCCAACAAGGTCGTGCGCGTGCCGCTGACAGGCGCAGCGGCCAGCATCCATGCCGTGGGGTTCAGGGCGTCGCCTGCGTCTCGCCTGTCGCACGTGCCCCGAAACGCCGGCTCGTGCCCAACACGAGCAGTGCCAGCCCGGCCAGGGCGGCGGCATTGGGCTCGGGGATCTCGCTCACGTCGAAGACGAAGCTCAGGCCGCGCGTGTCGCGCCCGCCGACATTGCCGTTGACGAACACGCCGTTGGGCTGGGAGAAGTAGCCGCTCCAGGCGCCGCTGAAATACTGCACGCGGTAGTCATCGGCGAGGTTGCCCGTGGTGAAGTAGGCCATGTCATCGGCGCCGAAATAGCTGATGCGCCCGGACTCCAAGAACACATCGCGCATGAAGCTGAGCGGCGTGCCCAGCGTGCCCACCCCGACCTGGGCGCCTTCGCCGACAGCAGGGAACAGATCGCCATCGGCCGACATCCGGATCGTGATCGTGTGCCTGCCGTTGCCATGGTCGACCTGGCTCTCGGTCAGGCTCAGATTCAGGCCGGCGCGTGTGAAGAAGCTGGCGTTCGCATCAAAGGCGACCGCGCCTGTGTTGAGCGCGTTCATGCTCGTCGTGCCGGCCAGATAGACGGAGTAGCTGGACCCGACGGCGACGATGGGGCCGGCGCTGGCCACCCCGGTCAGCAGGGACGTCAGCAGTGCCAGCGCAGCGTGGCGCATTGGCTTCAGCGTCACGGGATGCCTGTCGAGTGGGCGAGCCGCCATGGGGCGGGTTGATGGCTGCAGCGGTGTCATGAATCCTCCGGGCTGGGTGGTGGTGGCGCTGCGATGGCAGCACAGGCCAGGCATGTTCAGCCCGGGGGTGTTAGCGCGGCGTTATTCAGGCGCGGGTGGCTCTTGGGACCGGTTGCGCTGGCTACACTGCGGGCCCCATCCCTCGCGCCGGCGGCTTTTCTGACTTCGACACCCGATGCAGCCACGCCCGCCGCGCCTTGGCACCGCGAACTGTTGGCCGGCGCCACCGCGGCGGCGGTCTTGCTGCCCATCCACGGCAGCTACGGGCTGCTCGCGCTGGGGCCGCTCGGGCCCGACCACGCCGCCACCGGCTTCTTGATGGGCGTGTTCGCCGCGGTGCTGTGCAATCTGCTGGCGGTGTTGGCCGGTGACCGTGGTTCGCTCGGCGCCGGCCCGTCAGCGGCGCTGTCGCTGCTGGTGCCGCCGCTGCTGGTTCAGCTGCTGGCCGCGCCGTTGCTGCGCTCTGCCGGCGCCGCGCCCGACATCACCGCGGTGCTGGCTTTGCTGGGCCTGGCGGTGGCCGCCGCCGGCGCGCTGCAGTGGCTGCTGGGGCAGCTGCGCTGGGGGGCGTTGGTGCGCTACGTCCCTTACCCAGTGCACGGGGGGTTCATGCTCGGTGTCTCGGTGCTGGTGCTGATGGCCACGCTGCCATTGGCCTTGGGGCTGCCTTCGGGGACGCGGCTTCTCGCGCTGGATGCGTCGGCCGTGCCCAAGCTCGCACCCGTGGTGGCCGCCGTCAGTGCCGCGGTGGCCCTGGCCGTGCAGCACTGGCGGCCAAAGTGGCCGGGCCTGTTGATCGGCTTGCTGGCCGGCGTGGCCCTGCACCACGCGCTCGCGGCTGCGGGCGCTGCGCAGCAGCTGGGGCCGGTGCTGGGGCCCGTCACCTTCAACTGGCCGAATCTCGGTGTGCCGCAGCGGTTGGCAGACCCGCTGCTGTGGCATGCGATGCCAGCCGTGGCTGCGCCGCTCGGCCAGTTTGCGCTGGCCGCGGCACTCACCGGCGCCATGCAGGCGCTGCTGGCCAGCTCCATGCTGACCACGTGGACGGGTGTGCGGGGTGATGGCAACCTGCTGTTGCGGACACAGGGGATCAGCGGTGTGGCCGGCGGCCTGCTCGGCCTGATGCCCGCAGCCGGCTCGGTGGCGAACACGGCCGTGGCTCTGCACACCGGCGGTCGGGGCACGCTCAGCCGCGTGGCGCACGGCCTGGGCTTGTTGCTGATCTTGAGCCTGGGTGTGAGCCTGGCGCAGCACCTCGCCATGGCTGCGGTGGCCGGGGTGTTCATCGTCGTTTCCTGGAGCCTGATCGACCCATGGTCGCGCCATGTTCTGGGCCGGCTGCTGCGCGGCCGCGCGGTCGAGCCAGGTGCAGCCGAGCCGCTGGCCGTGATGGCGCTGGTGGCCGCCACGGCCATCGGTGTCTCGCTGGTGGCCGGCGTGCTGGTGGGCACGCTGGCGGCCGTGCTGATGTTCGTGCGCGGGCAGCTGCGCCCGCCCGTGCGCCGCGTGCTGCGCGGTGACCAGCAAACCTCGCGCACGCTGCGCCCGCCCGCCGTGGCCGAGCGGCTGCGGCTGCTGGCGCGGCGCATCGTGTACGTGGAGCTCGACGGCCATCTCTTCTTCGGTACCGCCGATGCTGCGGCGTCGGCCATCGAGCAGGCCGCCGCAGATGCCGACAGCGTGGTGCTGGACTTTCGCCGCGTGCGCGAGGTCGACGCCAGTGGCGCGCGCGTGGTGCTTCAACTGGCCGCCACCTTGCAGCGCCGTGGCTGCCATCTGGCCCTGGCCGGGGTGGTGCCGGCAGCGCAGCGCAACCTGCGCCTGCTCGACAACGAGGGCTGGTTGCCCGACGACCGTTTTGTGGCCGACGCCGACCGCGCCCTGGAAGCCGCCGAAGAACGCGCACTGAAGACCGCGGGCGTGGCGCGTGATCTCAACCCGCCGCTGCCTCTGGCCCAGACCCTGCTCGGCCAGGGGCTGGACGCCGGGGCCCTGGAGCGTCTGGCCGGCTTGCTGCAACCGCTGGCGCTCCCGGCCGGGGCGAGGGTGTTCCAGCGCGGTGACGCCAGCGACGCCTTGTATGTCGTGATGGACGGGCAGGTCGCCATCGTGCTGCCCGGCCACGCGGGCGCCGCGGCGCAGCGCCTGGTGTCCTTCGCGCCGGGTGCGGTGTTCGGCGAGGTCGGCCTGCTGCGCGGCCAGCCGCGCAGCGCCGATGCCGTGGTCGAGCGCGATGCCGCGCTGGCCCGGCTGGACCGCGCCGCGCTGCAACGCCTGGCGCTCGAGGCACCCGCCGTGCACGCGCAGGTGCTGATGGCGCTGGCGCTGCACCTGGCAGACCGCCTGGGCGCACTGACGCTGACGGTGCAGGCGCTCGACGACGCGCCTTCGGCGCTGGCGCCACCGGGAGCCTGAGCCCACCGCCTCCTGCCAATTGCGCAGGGTTTGATGCGCCGTCTGCCGGCGCGCGCCTAGACTCGCGGCTTGTTGCCGCCACCCTTGCATGCACCCCTTGTCACGCCACCTCGATGGGCGCGTCTGCCGCCGATGACCGACGTCCGCGCCTTGCTGATCACCGACGTCGTCGGCAGCACCGAGCTGACCGAGCAGCTCGGCGATGCGGCCATGGCCGAGGCCTGGGCGGCCCATGACCGCATGGCGCGCGACCTGTTGCCGCGCTTTGGTGGCCGCGAGATCGACAAGACCGATGGCATGCTGCTGCTCTTCGAGGCGGCCGACGGCGCGCTGGCTTACGCCGCGGACTACCACCACAGCCTGAAGCGGCTGCCGCTGCCGATGGCGGCCCGCGCCGGCTTGCACGTCGGCCCCGTGGTGCTGCGCCAGAACCCACCTGAAGACGTGGCCCGCGGCGCCAAGCCGTGGGAGGTGGACGGCATCGCCAAACCCACCGTGGCACGCGTGATGGCGATTGCGCGCGGCGGGCAGACGCTGCTCACCGCCGAGGCCCGACGGGCGCTGGGCGCGGCCCCCTCGGCGCGCATCGAATCGCACGGGCATTGGGTGCTCAAGGGCGTGGCCGAGCCGGTCGAGTTGTTCGAGGCTGGCGACGCGCACACCGAATTCCGCGTGCCGGCCGATGGCGACAAGGCCTACCGCGTCGTGCGCACAGGGCAGCACTGGCTGCCGGTGCGCGAGATCGCCAACAACCTGCCGGGCCAGAACACCTCGTTCATTGGCCGTGAACGTGAACGCGCCGAACTGCGCGCCTTGCTGTCGAAGTCGCGCCTCGTCACGCTGCTGGGCATGGGCGGCCTGGGCAAGACGCGGCTTTCATTGCAGGTGGCCACCGAACTGCTGGCGCAGTTTCCGGATGGTGTGTGGTTCCTCGACCTGGCGCCCATCCGCGACGCAGCGTTGGTGGTGGGGGAGGTGGCGCAGGTGCTGGGCGTGCGGGAGGAACCCGGCCGCTCGCTGCTGCAGACGGTGTGCGCGCACCTGAAGCCCCTGCGTGTGCTGCTGGTGATGGACAACTGCGAACAGGTGGTGCGCGCCTGTGCCGAACTGGCCAGCGCCATCCTCAAGAGCGCGCCCGAGGTGCGCCTCGTCGCCTCCAGCCGCGAGGCGCTGCGCGTGCCCGGCGAGCAGGCCTATCCCATCCTGCCGCTGCCCGTGCCCGGCCGCGGCCAGAGCCTGGAGCAGCTGGCAGCGCAGACAGCCGTGCGGCTGTTCGTCGAACGGGCGCAGCAGCACAAGCCCGGTTTCGTGCTCAACGAGCGCGAGGCGCCGGCGGTGGCCGAGCTGGTGGCGCGTCTGGAGGGCATACCGCTGGCGCTGGAGCTGGCGGCGGCGCGGGTGCGTTCCTTGACCGTGGCCGACATCAACCTGCGCCTGAACGACCGCTACCGGCTGCTCACCGGCGGCAGCCGCTTGCTGCAGGAGCGCCAGCAGACGCTGCGCGCGCTGGTGGACTGGTCCTATGACATCCTCAGCGACACCGAGCAGTTGCTGCTGCAGCGGCTGTCGGTGTTCCGCGGCGGCTTCACGATGGAGGCGGCCGAACAGGTGTGTGGCGCCGCGCCCATCGACAGCCTGGACGTGCTTGATCTCTTTGGCTCGCTGGTGGAGAAGTCGCTCGTCATGTTGGACGAGCAGGGCGCGGAGCCGCGCTACCGCATGCTGGAGACCCTCAGCGAGTACGCGCGCGAAAAACTCGCGCAGGCCGGCGGGACTGCCGAGACTGCGGCGCGCCATTGCGAGCACTTCTTTGCACTGGCCAAGCAGACCAACAACGGCCTGCGGGGCCCCGAGCAGGCGCTGTGGGTGCGCCGCATGGAGACCGAACTCGACAACACCCGGGCCGCGCTGGCACTGGCCCTGGCCGGCGGCGTCGACGCCTTCATCGCGGTGAAGATTGCCGTGGCCATGCAGGGTTTCTGGACGCTGCGCGGCTACCTCAACGAAGGCCGCGCCGCGGTGCGTGCGGCGCTGGCGCTGCCGGCCGTGCAGGCCTCGCCCATGGCGCAAGCGCACGCGCTGTACGTGGGCGCTGCACTGGCCGCGAGCCAGAGCGACTACGCCGAGGCCGAGGACATGCTGCAGACCTGCCTGGCGCTG
Organism: Betaproteobacteria bacterium; assembly: GCA_031372905.1. GTDB lineage: Bacteria > Pseudomonadota > Gammaproteobacteria > Burkholderiales > Burkholderiaceae_C > Rubrivivax. The sequence goes on along the minus strand of JANMMD010000173.1, from coordinate 8,174 downwards.
CGCCGGCAGCTCGGCAACGCCGTCGACATCGCGGCCACGCTGTCGACGCTGGCGCTGGCGCGCTTCGGCCGCGGCGACACCGCAGGCGCGCTGGCCGGTGAACAGGAAGCGTTGCCACTCTTCCGCGAGAGCGGCCACCGCGTCGGCGAGGCCGTGGCGCTGCTGCACCTGGGGCAGTTCTTCAATCGGCTGGACGATGGCGACGCGGCGCGCACCCACCTGCAGGCCGGCCTGAGCCTGGCGCGGCAGATCAAGCACCAGGAGGTGGAGGCTGAGTGCGAGCTGGTGCTGGGGCAGCTGGCCATGAAGCGAGAACACACCGACGATGCGGCTGAGCACTTTGCGCGCTCGCTGGCCGTGTGCCATGCCTCCGGCGACAGCCGGGGTGAGGCCAGCGTGCTTTGGTGGCAGGGCAAGCTGGCGCTGCAGCTGGCCCAGTGGGATGTGGCGCGCGAAGAACTCAATGCCGCGCTGCGGGCCTTCGTCGCCACCGAGCGCCGAATGGAAACCTTGCTCTGCCTGCGCGACCACTCACGCTTGCTGCTGCAACTGGGCGACGCCGCAGCGGCGGTGCTTGTGGCCTCCGCTGCGGGGGCCGGGCTGGCGCTGATGGGCGCACCCCAAACGCCGAGCGCCAACCGCCGTTGGCAAGACGAGCTGGCGGCGCTGGAGGCCGCCCTTCCAGACCCGGCTGCTTTCAAGGCGGCCTGGGCCGAGGGCCAGGAGATCGGGCTGGAAGCTGCCGCCAGGCGGGCTCTGGTGACCACCGGCAAGCTCGAACTCGCCGCGTGAATCGCAGGCGCCGCCGCCAGGCGGCCGCGTGGCTTCAGCCGACGTGAACGTCGCCGGCATGCAGGCCGCGGCGCGGGCGGCGCGAACCGGCCGCGCCGGCGGCAAGCAGGGCCAGCAGCACGAGTGCCGTCGAGCCGGGCTCGGGCACGAAACTGAACACCAGCTGACCTTCGATCAGGCGGGTGTCGTTCACCACCGTGGCGGCGTTGCCGTTGCTGAGGTTGAACTGCGTGGCCGTGATCGGGTCGGTGGCCGCGGTGAAGCTGGTGGTAGTGCCGCCCCGGTACAGCAGCTGCGGCGCAAGCCCGGGCAGGCTGAGCTGGAAGTCGTAGTCGAGGTAGGACACGACGTTGGAATTGGTGGATGAGCGCAGGAACAGGATCTCGCTGCCCTCGCCCAGCAGCAGGATCTCCGGCGTGAAGCTCGTGGGGTTCAGCGTGAAGACCCTGCGGAGAATGCCGTCGTCGAGGCCGTAGAAGCCCAGCTCGGCGCTGAGGATGGAAAACGGGCTGCCGGCCAGGTTGAGCAGGGGCACGGGGTTCCGGCAGGTGAAGCGGATGCCGAAGATCCTCACCGTGCGATTCAGGATGATCGGCGAAGAGCCGTCGTCTGCGACGCAGCTGTCATCGACGCTCACGTTGATGCGCGTGGTCCAGCCCAAACCGTTGAACTGACCCGCATTCAGCGAGCTCAGGGTCGGGTCCCAGTTGCCGGTGACGATGGCCGCAGAGGCCGTGGGTGCGGCCATCATGGCTGCAAGGCTCAGGATGGCGGAACTGGCGAACTTGGCAACAGACTTGATCACGGGGCATACCTCGAAAAACTGCATGACGAACCCTCATGCAAGTTTCCTGCCGCACAGACACGCGTTGACTTTGCACCCAGGGAAACGGCACGCTTCTTGTGCGGCGCGTGCGACACGCGCCCGGCCAAGGTGTAAATCCTACCGACATAACGTTTTATCGAAGCGGCTTGCTCCGGCAGCGAGACCCCCTAACATCGCGCCCGCCATGCATCCCACATCAAGACAAGACGATCTGCTCACCCGCGTGTTGCGCGACTACCTCGGCGCGCTGGATGACGCCGCACTGGGCGTGCTGCGCCGACAGTTGCAATGGGTGGAGCTGGCTGCCGGCGAGGTGCTGATGACCCAGGGCGAGCCGGGCGATGCGATGTACATCAGCGTGAGTGGCCGCCTGCGCGCCTACGCCCGCGGCGCCAACGGTGAAGAGCGCATGCTGCGCGAGATGGCGCGCGGCCAGGTCATTGGCGAGATGGCGCTGTTCACCCAGGCCCCGCGCTCGGCCACGGTGGTGGCCATTCGGGATTCGGTGCTGGTGCGCCTGGACCAGGCCGGCTGGAACGAACTGCTGCAGACCAGCCCGCAGGTGTCGGCGCTGTTCACCCGCCAGGCTCTGCTGCGTCTGCAGAACCCGCCTCAGGCGGCAGGCCTGGCACGGCCGGTGACGATGGCCTTGTTGCCCGCCACCGCGGGTATCGACGCCACCGCCTTTGCCGGGCAACTGGCGGTGGCCTTGCGGACGCACGGCCGGGTGTGTGTGGTGGACGCCAGCAGCGTGGATGCTGCCTTCGGACAGGCCGGCCTGGCCCAGACCCCGCTGCAAGACCGCGACGCCAGCCGGCGCATCGCGCTGCACCTGGATGCGCTGGAAGCCGAACACGACTTCGTGCTGCTGGCCAGCGGCGACGCGCCCGATGCCTGGGCCGAGCGCTGCGTGCGCCACGCCGACGAGGTGCTGCTGCTGGCCGACACCGCGCAGCCGCCGCAGCGGCACGCCATCGAGGAGCAACTGCTGGCCCGCATGCCGGCGCGCAGCGAACCGGCCGAGATCCTGGTGCTGATGCACCCGCCGGGCACAAGCTTCCCGCGGCACACGGCCGCCTGGCTGAACCGCCGCCCGGTGCTGGACCACGTGCATCTGCGCCAGGGCCACCCCGAAGACCTGGCGCGCCTGGCCCGCATCCAGAGCCGCACGGCGGTGGGCCTGGTGCTGGCGGGCGGCGGCGCGCGGGGCTGTGCGCACCTGGGCGTCTACCGCGCCTTGCAGGAGCAGGGCATCGTGGTCGATTTCGTCGGCGGTACCAGCATCGGCGCGGCGATGTCGATGTTGGTGGCGTCGGGCCGGCCCGCAGCCGAGGTGACCGACATCGCCCGCCGCGGCTTCGCCTTCAATCCGACCAGCGACTACCGGCCGCTGCCGCTGATGTCGCTGATCGCCGGGCGCCGGCTGCGGCGCCTGCTGGACGAGGCCGTGCAGCAACTCACCGGCTTCGACGCGCAGGCCGAAGACCTGTGGAAGAACTGGTACTGCGTCGCGAGCAACTACTCGCAGGCCCGCGAACAGCTGCTGCAGCGCGGCCCGCTGGGCCGCGCCATCCGCGCCAGCGTGGCCATACCCGGTGCGCTGCCACCGGTGCTGGTCGACGGCGATCTGCTCTGCGATGGCGGCAGCTTCAACAACTTCCCCGTCGACGTGATGCGCTCGCGGCGTGGGGTTGGCCATGTCATCGGCGTCGACCTCAGCGTGCGCCAGGCCCGGCGTTTCAACCTGGAAGAAGTGCCCTCGACCTGGGCGCTGCTGCTGGACAGGCTGCGGCCCCGGCGGCGGCGGCGCTACCGCTTTCCTTCGCTGATGGCCTACCTGATGAACGTCAGCATCCTCTACAGCAACTCGCGCCGCAGCCACAGCCAGAGCCTGACCGACCTGCTGATGAACCCGCCGCTGTACCGCGTGGGCATGTTGCAGTGGAGCCGTTTCGACAGCATCGTCGAGCAGGGCCACGCCCATGCCTGCGAGGTGCTGGGCAAGGCCGACCCCGAACTGCTGGGAGCGCTGCGCGGCGGCGTGCCGAAGGCCAGTGCGGCACCGGCTGTTCAGCTTGAGGGCGCACTGAGCGCTGCTTAGCTCCGGTCGGCCGTCGCTGGTCGCGCCCGGGGGGCTAACTGCGAGGCCGCGCCTTCACCTTCAGACGCGAGCGCAGGTCGTCCAGCAGCGTGCGCGCGGGCAGCGACAGGGCGCGGTCCTTGCGCCAGACCAGGTGCCACTGGCGGCGCAGCGGGAAGCCGACCACGGCCAGCACGGCCAGGCCGTCGCTGGCGGGGTCTGGTGCCAGCGTGTGGCGCGAGAGCACAGCCAGCCCCAGGCCGGCTCGCACCGCGTGCTTGACGGCCTCGTTGCTGCCCAGTGCCATGCGCGGCGGCCAACGCACGCCCTGCGCCGCGAAGGCCTGCTCGGCCGCAGCGCGCGTGCCCGAGCCCGCCTCGCGCGCGAGCAGCGGCTCGCCGGTCAACTCAGAGAGCTTCAGGCGCCGCCGGCGCGCCAATGCATGTCCGGCAGGCGCGATGATCACCAGCGGGTTCTCCAGGAAGGGCCAGCGTGCCAGCGGCAGGTGCGCGGGCGGCAGCATCATCGCGGCCAGCTCGTCGTCACCGCGTTCGAGCCGCCCGACGACGGCATCGCGGTTTTCCACCGCGAGCTCGATCTCGATGCCCGGGTAGGCCCGCGCGAACGGGCCGAGCAGGTCGGGCAGGAAGTACTCCGTCGTCGTCACGGCCGCGATGCGCAGGCGCCCGCGGCGCAGCCCCTGCAAGGCCGCGGCGTCTTCTTCGAAGCTCTGCCACGCCGCGCCCATTTCGCGCACGGCCTGGGCCAGGCGCTCGCCCACGGCCGTGGGCGCGACGCCGCGGCCCTGCGGCTCGAACAGCACGAGACCGAGAGCCGATGACAGCTCCTTGAGCTGCGTCGACACCGTGGGCTGCGCGAGATGCAGCGCACGCGCGGCGCACCCCACGCCGCCCAGCCGGACCACGGCCTCGAAGCTGCGCAGTTGAACCAGGCTGGCGCGCGGCGGGCGCTCCATGCCGAAGGGGTTGGTTTCATTCATCGGTGAAATCGATGCTTTCAATCGGAACATATTACTTGTAGTTATGCCGACGAGCGCTGAGCATCGCGCCCCAGCATGCAGAACTTTCTCGACCCCGCCATCCTCTTCTTCGTCTTCGGCCTGGTGGCCGGCGCCCTGCGCTCGAACCTGGAGATTCCAGCGCCGATCGCGCGCTTCCTGTCGCTGTACCTGTTGATGGCGCTGGGCCTGAAGGGCGGCTTCGCACTCGCGAAGTCAGGCTTGACGGCCGACGTGGTGCTGAGTCTGGGCTGTGCCCTGTTGCTGGCCGTCCTGGTACCGGCAGTCGGCTATGCCTTGCTGGTGCGGCGGCTGTCGCGTTTCGACGCCGCGGCCGTGGCCGCCACCTATGGATCGGTCAGCGCGGTGACCTTCATCACCGCGGTGCAGTACCTCGAAACGCAGGGCACGCCCTACGGCGGGCACATGGCCGCGGCAATGGCCTTGATGGAGTCGCCGGCCATCGTGATGGCGGTGGTGCTGGCGAACATGGCGCGCCGCCGTGAAGGCGCGCCCGCGGCGGGCGCACCCAGCGGCGTGGGCAAGGTGCTTCATGAATCGCTCACCGATGGCGCCCAGTTGCTGCTGCTCGGCGCGATGGTGGTGGGCCTGGTCACGGGCGAGGCCGGCCAGAAGGCGATGCAGCCGTTCTCCGGCGATCTCTTCAAGGGCATGCTGGCGTTCTTCCTGCTCGACATGGGGCTGATCGCAGCACGCAATTTCGGTGCCCTCAAGGGCCAGTCGCCGTGGTTGCTGGCGTATGCCCTTGGTGCGCCGCTGGCGCACGCCGCCGCTGCCTTCGGGCTGGCCACGCTGCTGGGGCTGTCGGTGGGCGACACGACCTTGCTCATGGTGCTGGCCGGCAGCGCGTCGTACATCGCAGTGCCGGCGGTCGTGCGCCAGGCGATCCCGGAGGCCAACCCGTCGCTGTACTTCGGCATGTCGCTCGGGTTGACCTTCCCGTTCAACATCCTCATCGGGATACCGCTGTACGCCGCCGTGGCGCGCTGGGCCTAGCGACGCGGTCGACGCGATCGCGCGGCGTGCAGAATCGGCCGTCGCAGCAGGTGGGGTGGGTGGCAGATGGTCTTCGGCATCGCGGTGGACGTGATCAAGCTGGCTCTCGTCGTCGCGCTGGCCTACGGTTTGCTCTCGGTGTACGTGCGCCACCGCAAGCCGCAATGGCGGGCCAGCCTGACCGACCGCCGGCTGGCGGTGCTGGCCCTGCTGATGCTGGCCGTGGCGGGCATCAAGGTCATCGAGGACGTGGTGGCTCGCGAGTCGGGGCCGGTCGATGAAGCCTTGCTCTGGTTCGTGCGCAGGCAGGTGCCCGCGTCTCTGCACGGCTTCTTCGCTGCCGTCACGCTCAGCGGCTCTGCCATGCTGCTGGTGCCGCTGGCCGTCATCGGCGCGGCGGCCTTGCTCGTGGGCCGGCGCCGCTTCGAGGCGCTGCTGTTGAGCACCTCGGCGATCACGGCCACGCTGGTCGTCTGGGCGGTGAAGGCCCTTGTCGACCGCGCACGCCCGGCCTTGTGGGAAACACAGTGGTACTGGGGCTCGAGCTTTCCCAGCGGCCACACGCTCAGCACAGCGGCCTTCTCGACAGCCGCAGCCCTGTGCGTGGCGCGGCTCCGGCCGCGCGCCGGCAACGCGGCGCTGGCATTGGCGGCGCTGTGGACCAGCCTCGTGGCCACGTCGCGCCTGGTGCTGGGGGTGCACTGGCCATCGGACGTGCTGGCCGCCATGTGCATGGGAGCCTTCATCCCGCTGCTCATCAGCGTGGCCCATCACGTGTGGTACCGGCCGGCAGCGAGCGCGCGTCGGCCCTGACGCGGCCGGCGGCACCGCCGCGCTGCTTGCGTCCAAGCGACACGGGCTTGCCGCGGCTGGCTGCAGCGCCGTGCCTGTGACGCTTGTCGGCGAGCGGCCGCAGCAGACTGCGGCATGCAGACCCCATCGCCGTCACCCGCCAGCCCGCCGCCCGGCCCCTCGCACCCACCCGCCCCGCGCCACCGCGCCACGCCCGATGTCGCGCTGATCCTGCTCGCGCTGGCCGCGGTGCTGGCGCTGCTGGCGCACCTGCTGCCGGCCGGGCAGCGCTGGCACCACAGGGCCAACCTCGACTGGGATTTCGGCAATGTCAGCCTGACGCTGGCCAACAGCTACTTCTCGGGTTACCGCGATCTGACGGGCAGCGTGCGCATCACGCCGAACCTGCGCCTGCGCGCCTGCGCGCCGGCGTGCTGAACCTGCTGGACACCGCGCCGCCCTTCACCGACCAGTCGCGCTACTTCCAGGTGACCTGGGACCCGGCTTACGGCGACCCGCGCGGGCGCAGCGTCATTGCGAGCCTGAACTACGCGTTCAAGTAGGCGGGCGGCGGCGGGGGCTGCGGCACAGCCGCCCTGTCACAGCGGCGCTGCGGTCCAGCCCCCACCCAAGGCGCGGTACACCGCCACCAGCGCGGTGGCCGTGCCCACCTGGGCCAGCACGAGCTGGTCGCGGTTGTTCAGCGCTTCGCGCTCGGCATCCAGCACGGCCAGGAAGTCGGTGACACCGGCTTCATAGCGCGCCCGCGCGAGGCCAGCGGCTTCTTCGGCGCTGCGCGCGGCCAGCTCCAGCTTCTCGGCACGCTGGGCGCTGCGCGAGTAGCTGCTGAAGGCGCCTTCGGTTTCTTCCAGCGCCAGCGCCACCGCCTGCTCGAAGCTGGCCAGGCTCTGCTGCGTGCGCGCCTCGCTGCCACGGATGCGCGCGCGGATGGCGCCCCGATCGAAGGGCGTCCAGCTGAGCCCGGCGCCCAGCGAGTAGCGCGCGGCCTCGCTCTTGCCCAGGTTCGACAAGCTCGCCGCGTTCAGCCCCAGCAGCCCCGACAGCGACAGCCGCGGGTAGAGCTCGCTGCGCGCCACGCCGATGAGCGCGGTGGAGGCCGCCAGTTGCTGCTCGGCGGCCACCAGGTCGGGGCGGCGCTGCAGCCACTGCTCGGGCGTGCCCGCGGGCAGGCTGGCCAGATCGGTGACAGGCAGGCCGGGCAGCGCGGTAGCGCTTGCCAGTTCCCCCAGCAACGCACGCGGCGGCTGAGCCGTCAGCGTGGCCAGGCGGAAGATGCTGCGCTCCACCGCTGCGCGCAGCGACGGCAGCGCGGCTTCGGTGCTGGCCACCAGGGTGTTGGCCCGCGCCAGGTCGAGCTGGGTGTTGCGGCCGGCGTCCACGCGCGCCTGCGTGATGCGCAGCGATTCACGCTGGTTGGCGAGGCTGGCTTCGGTGACCTGCAAACGCTGTTGCATCCCGCGCAGTTCCAGGTAGTTGCGCGCAGTTTCGGCGGCTACCGAGGTCTGCGCCGCATGCACGCTGGCCTGGCTGGCGGCCGAGAGCGCAGCGGCGGCCTCGCTGCCGCGGCGCAGACGGCCGAAGAGGTCGATCTCCCAGTTGGCCAGGAAGCTGGCATCGAAGGTGTTGCC
>JANMMD010000167.1:0-11776 GCA_031372905.1 Betaproteobacteria bacterium | reverse complement strand
GAAGAGGCCGCGGCCTCGGTGGGCGAAACCTGCACCAAGCAGGAAGGCACTGGCGACATTCGCGAGGTGGGCTCACTGGCCATCCCCGCCGTGGCCACCGTGGCCATGCCCGTCAGCCGCAAGGCCGGCGCCGTGAAGATGCCGCCGCGCGACAAGACCGTGGTGCGCCTGCCCAGCTACGAGCAGGTGAAGAGCGACCCGGTGCTGTATGCCCACGCCAACCGCGTGCTGCACCTGGAAACCAACCCCGGCAATGCGCGTGCCTTGGTGCAACGCCACGGCGAGCGTGATGTCTGGGTGAACCCGCCGCCGATCCCGCTGACGACGGCCGAGATGGACCTCGTCTTCGACCTGCCCTATGCGCGCAGCCCGCACCCGGCTTATGCCGACGAGAATGGCAGCCACGACGGCGCGACCAAGATCCCGGCCTGGGAAATGATCCGCTTCAGCGTGAACATCAAGCGCGGCTGTTTCGGCGGCTGCACCTTCTGCAGCATCACCGAGCACGAGGGGCGCATCATCCAGAGCCGCAGCGAAGACTCGGTGATCCGCGAGATCGAGGAGATCCGCGACAAGGTCAAGGGCTTCACCGGCGTCATCAGCGACCTGGGCGGCCCCACGGCCAACATGTACCGCATCGGCTGCAAGAGTGCCGCCATCGAGGCTGCCTGCCGCAAGCCGAGCTGCGTTTACCCCGGCATCTGCCCGAATCTGAACACCGACCACGGCCCGCTGGTGAAGATGTACCGCCGCGCGCGAGCGTTGCGCGGCGTGAAGAAGATCCTGATCGGCAGCGGCCTGCGCTACGACCTGGCCGTGCAGAGCCCCGAGTACGTGAAGGAGCTCGTCACGCACCACGTCGGTGGCTATCTGAAGATCGCGCCCGAGCACACCGAGGCCGGGCCGCTGTCGAAGATGATGAAGCCCGGCATCGGCAGCTACGACCGCTTCAAGCAGATGTTCGAGAAGTTCAGCGCCGAGGCCGGCAAGAAGCAGTACCTCATCCCGTACTTCATCGCCGCCCACCCGGGCACGAGCGACGAGGACATGATGAACCTGGCGCTCTGGCTCAAGCGCAACGGCTTCAAGGCCGACCAGGTGCAGACCTTCTACCCGTCGCCCATGGCCACGGCCACGGCGATGTACCACACCGACCTGAACCCGCTGAAGGGCATCAGCCGCCACACCAGCGGTCCGGGCGCACGCGCCGAGAAGGTGGACACGGTGCGCGGCGAAAAGCGTCGCCGCCTGCACAAGGCCTTCCTGCGCTACCACGACGCCAACAACTGGCCGCTGCTGCGCGAGGCGCTGAAGAGCATGGGCCGCGCCGATCTCATCGGCAATGGCAAGCACCAGCTCATCCCCACCTACCAGCCGGCGGCGGGCACGGGCTACGTCAGCGCACGGCGCAAGAACAGCACGCCGGCAGGCGCGCGCACGTCGGCCACCTTGGCCCAGTCAGCCACTGCAGCGGTCAAGCCCGGGCGCCTGCTGACCCAGCACACCGGCCTGCCGCCGCGTGAGACGGGTGCCGCACCATCGGCCCCTCTGCGCGGCACCGCGCCGCGTCGCAAGCCGCGCTGAGCCCGGCCTGCGGGTTCCTGCGGCCCCGTGATCGTGGGGGGAGAGAGCGCCTGCGGCGCCCGGGGCGCGTGGTACTTTCACCGGCTTCCATTTCGCCAGCCGTGAAGGTGCTCCACGTGAATACACGCCGCCTCTCCTTGATCGTTGCTGCTGCCGGCTTCGCCGCCCTCGCTGCAGCCCCCGCGTCCGCGCAGATCACGCCGCCTTTCAGCGCTGTCTATGTCTTTGGCGACAGCCTGTCCGACGGCGGCAACAACAACCTGCAGTTCGGCGGGCTCACCGGGCCGGCGCCCACCAGCGCCACCTTCATCCCGTCGCTGCCCTACGTGCCGTCGGCCGGCTACACCAACCGGCCCACCTACAGCAACGGCCCGGTCTGGTTCAGCAGCTTCGCCGCGGGTCTGGGGCTGGCTTCCTACGCAACGCCTTCGCTGTTGGGCGGTGGCAATTACGCCTACGGCGGTGCGCGCATGGCCATCGACGGCACCGGCGTGCCGCCCTTGATTCCCGCGCCGTTCCCGGCCAGCGTGCAGACCCAGCTGAACACCTACCTGACGGCCAGGCCGGTGTCGTCCAGCGCGCTGTACGTCATCGCTGGCGGGGGCAACGATGTGCGCGCCGTGGCCGAGGCCGCTGCAGCCAACCCCGCCAACATCGTGGCGCTGACCACCGCCGGTGCCACGGCCTACGCCACCGCCGCTGCGCAGATGGTGGGCACGCTGCGCGCAGCCGGCGCCGGCAACATCGTGGTGTGGAACGTGCCCAACGTCGGCCTGTCGCCGGCCGCCCTCGCCGGTGGCCCCGCAGCGGCCGGCGCTGCGAGCTTCATCTCGGGCGCTTTCAACAGCGCGCTGAGCACGGCGCTGACCGGCAGTGGTGCGCAGATCTTCGATCTTTCCGGCCTGGTCGGCAGCTATGTCGCCAACCCCGCTGCCTTCGGCTTCACCAACGTCACGCAGGCTTGCGGTTTTGCGGGCAATGGCTGCAATGCCGCAACGGCACTGTTCTGGGACGGTATCCACCCCACGGCCTATGCGCAAGGGCTGGTGGCCACGGCGATGTTGAGCGCCGTGCCCGAGGCCGGCACCGTGTGGATGTTCATGGCCGGCCTGCTGGCCCTGGGCGTGATGGTGAAGCGCCGCGGCGCCTGACTTCACTCAAACCCCCGCCGCGGCCAGCGCATCCTCCAGCGCCTGCAATTCGGCGTCGCTGGTGTAGGCCTGCACAGAGACGCGCACGAACACCCGCCCGGCGTGCTGCGTCACCGGCACCTCGATGCGGTGTTCATCGAAAAGCCGGGCGCGCAGTGCTTCGGGCTCTTCGCAGCGCACGGCGATGGGCACCATCTGGCCGAAGTCCGCATCGTGTGCTCTGGGCTGCAGCCCATTGCGAGTCAACACACGCGCCTGCAGAGCCAGCGCGCGGGCATGGCATTCGGCGCGGCGTGCCGGCCAACCGTGCGCGGACAGAAAGTCCAGCGCCGCCGGCACGCTGAGCCAGGCTGCGATGTCACGCGTGCCCTGCCATTGCAGCCGGCGTTCCAGCAGGGTGCGGCCGACATAGGCGTCGAAGCCGGTGTGGCCGCCGCCCTCTTCCGTCACCACATAACCCCAGCTCACCACCGGCGCGTGCAGGGCCGCCTGGTGTTCGGGCCGCACATGCAGGAAGGCCGCGCCCTTGGGTGCACACAGCCACTTGTGGCAGTTGCCGGTGTAGAAATCGGCGCCCACGTCGGCCAGGTTCAGGTCGAGGTAGCCCGGTGCGTGGGCGCCGTCCACGAGCGTGGTGATGCCGCGCTCACGTGCCGCGGCGCACAGCGCGGCCACCGGAAAAATCAGCGCCGTGGTGGACGTGACGTGGCTGACGAAGATCAGCCGCGTGCGCGGTGTCACTGCCGCCATCAGGCGGGCCACGAAATGCCCGGCCTCGAAGGGCAGGGGTATCGGCACCCGCCGGTAGACCGCGCCGGTGCGTTCGCAGAGATGCCGCCAGGTGGCGTCGCAGGCGCCGTATTCGTGGTCGGTGGTGAGCACCTCGTCGCCCGGCTGCAGGTGCAGCGAGCGCACCACTGACTGCGCCACCGTGTTCACGCCCGTGGTGGCGTTGGGCACGAAGACCAGATCATCGGCCCCGGCGCCCAGGTGGGCCGCGAGCCGTTGCCGCGCCGCGCGCAAGAGCGCCGCCGAGCGCCGGCCCAGAAACTCCACCGGGTTGCCTTCCATCTCCAGTTGCCAACGCTGCAACTCGGCGAACACCGGCTTCGGGCAGGCGCCGAAGCTGCCGTGGTTGAGAAAGACGACGCCGGGGTCGAGCAGGAAGTGTTCACGCATGGCGGCCTGCATCTTCGCACTGCGCCAAACCGCACCGACGCCGCGCGACGCTCATGCAGAATCTGCGCATGGCTGCCAGTCTCCTTGCCCTCCTCGACGACATCGCCAGCGTGCTGGACGACGTGGCCTTGCTCAGCAAGATCGCGGCCAAGAAGACCGCTGGCGTCTTGGGCGATGACCTTGCACTCAACGCCCAGCAGGTGTCTGGCGTGCGCGCCGACCGCGAATTGCCGGTGGTGTGGGCGGTGGCCAAGGGCTCGCTGCTGAACAAGGCCATCCTGGTGCCGGCGGCGCTGCTCATCGGCGCCTTCGCCAACTGGCTGATCACGCCGCTGCTGATGGTGGGCGGTGCGTTTCTGTGCTTCGAGGGTTTCGAGAAACTCGCCCATCGCTACCTGCACAGCGCAAACGATGAGGAAGCGCACAAGGCTGAACTGACGGCGGCGCTGCTGGACCCGAAGGTGGACCTGGTGGCCTTGGAGCGCGACAAGATCAAGGGCGCGGTGCGCACCGATTTCATCCTCTCCGCGGAGATCATCGCCATCACGCTGGGCACGGCGGCGGCTTCGTCTTTCACGACGCAGGCGCTGGTGCTCAGCGGTGTGGCCGTGGCGATGACGGTGGGCGTCTACGGCGTGGTGGCCGGCATCGTGAAGCTGGACGACTTCGGCCTGTGGCTCACCCAGCGTGGCGGCAATGGCGCGCAGGCGCTGGGCCGCGGCATCCTGGCCGCCGCACCCTGGCTGATGAAGACGCTGACGGTGGTGGGTACCGCGGCCATGTTCCTGGTCGGCGGCGGCATCCTGGTGCACGGCGTGCCGGCGCTCAACAATGCCATCCAGGGCTTGATGGCCGGTGTGCCAGGTTTGGCCCAGGTGCTCTTGTCGACGCTGGCCGACGGCCTGGTGGGCGTGATTGCCGGCGGCGTGGTGGCGGCGGTGGTGATGCTGTTCCAGCGCCTGCGCGGCAAGAAGGCCGTTGCGGCCTGAGTCAGCGCAGTTTCAGCGCTTGCCCTCGATCGCCAGCAGTTCCACCTCGAACTGCAGCACGGCACCCCCTGGGATGGGGCCACCCGGTGTGCCACGGTCGCCGTAGGCGATCGCGGCCGGGCAGGTGAGCTTGGCCTTGCCGCCCACCTTGATGCGCTGCACGCCTTCGGTCCAGCACTTGATGACGCGGTTCAGCGGAAAGCTCGTCGGCTTGCCGCGCGAGTAGCTGCTGTCGAATTCCTTGCCGTCGGGAAAGCTGCCGCGGTAGTGAACACTCACCGTGTCGGTGGCTTCGGGCTGCGGCCCCTTGCCTTCTTTCAAGGAACGGAACACCAGGCCGCTGGGTGCGACGCTGGCACCAGCTTCGGCGGCCGCCTTGGCCAGTGCGGGGTCGAGCGCAGGTGCTGCGGCGGGCTGCGCGCCCGCGGGGAGGGCGCACGCCAGGGTGAAGCTGGCAGCCAGCAGGCAGGCCGTGGGGCGAACGAGGTGCAATGGGTTCAAGGGCAGGGCTCCGTGGTGGAAAGGGCGGGCGTCGGGCGGATGCTCAGCGCGTGGTGAAGGTCTCGGTGAACCAGCGCCGCACCATGCGTTTTTCCACGGCCAGTTCTTCACCGGGCCGGTCGCGGCCGGTCAACGTCTGCATGTAGGAAAGATCGTACAAACGCATGTCGCCGCTCTTGAGCGTGCGCTCACCTTCCTGCAGGGTGTAGCTCAGCGTGATCTGCGGCCAGTCGGCCTGGCCGCGCAGCACGCGCACTTCGGGCCAGCCCCAGGGGCGGATGTCGCCAGCCAGGTCGATGTCGGTGACATCCAGGCGCAGGGTCTGGCCATCGGGCAAGGTCTGCCCGAGCTTTTGCAGGTGGCCCGCCAGCGCTTTGAGTGCGCGCTCGCGATCCCAGGGGCTGCGGCCGATGTCGGTGAAGTTGTCGGGTTCGACGTAGCGCACTTCGACCGTGGCGGCGGCGTGCGCAGCGCCGCTCAGCAGCGCGGCGGCCAGGGCTGCGGCAAAAGACATGGCGCGGCACAGCGCGCTCAACTTCAGCATGGTCGGCTCCCGGTCGGTGACGATGCCGAGCACTCTACGCCCCCCAACTGTCCCTGAGCGTGGTGATGCGATTGAACACCGGCGCCTCGGGGCGGTGACCGAGCCGGTCGGCGATGAAATAACCGTGGCGCTCGAATTGAAAGCGCGCCTCGGCCGGGGTGTGGGCCAGGGAAGGCTCGAGCCATCCCTGCCTGACCACCAGACTTTGTGGGTTCAGCACCGTCAGGTGGTCGCGACCGCCGGCTTCGGGTTGGGCTTCGGTGTAGAGGCGGTCGTAGAGATTCAGCGTCGCCGGCAGCGCATCGGCCGCGCCGACCCAGGTGATGGTGCCCTTGACCTTCACCGCGTCGGCGCCTGGCGTGCCGCTGCGCGTGTCCGGCACCACGCGCGCCAGCACGCTGTAGACCTCGCCGGTCTGCTGGTTCGACTCGTAGCCGGTGCACTCGATCACCAGGCCGTACTTCAGGCGCACACGGTTGCCCGGCGTCACGCTGCCATCGGCCAGCAGCTTGGGTGGGAAGAGGCGGAAGAAGCCCTTGGGCGGCTCCATCGCGAAGTCGTCGCGCTCTATCCACAGTTCGCGGCCCAGCATGAAGCGGCGTTCGCCGAGTTCGGGCCGCTGCGGGTGCGCCGGCGCCGTGCAGGGCTCCAGGAAGTCGTCGCTGCCATAGACCTCGGCCCAGTTCGTCAGCACCAGCTTCAGCGGGTCGAGCACCGCCATCGCGCGCGGCGCCTGGCCTTCCAGGTCTTGCCGCAGGCAGCCGTCGAGCACACTGTAGTCGAGCCAGATGTTGGTCTTGCTGGCGCCGCTGCCATCGGCCATCGCGCGGATGCTCTGGGGCGTGTAGCCGCGCCGGCGCATGCCGAAGAGCGTGGGCAGGCGCGGGTCGTCCCAGCCCGAGACATGGCCGTCTTCCACCAGCTGGCGCAGCTTGCGTTTGCTGGTGACGACATAACTCAAGTTCAGGCGGCCGAATTCGTACTGCTTGGGCAGCGGGTGGGCCAGCAGCCCCAGCGTGGCCAGGTTTTCCAGCAGCCAGTCGTAGAACGGGCGCTGGTCTTCGAATTCCAGCGTGCAGATGCTGTGGGTGATCTGCTCCAGCGCGTCTTCGATAGGGTGGGCGTAGGTGTACATCGGGTAGATGCACCACTGGTCGCCGGTGTTGTGGTGGGTGGCGCGCTTGATCCGATACAGCGTGGGGTCGCGCAGGTTGATGTTGGGCGAGGCGAGGTCGATCTTCGCGCGCAGCACCGCGGCGCCGTCGGCCAGTTCGCCATCACGCATCTGGCGCAGGCGTGCCAGGTTTTCATCCGGCGTGCGGCCGCGGAAGGGGCTGGGCGTGCCCGGCGTGTTGAAGTCGCCGCGGTTGGCGCGCATCTCTTCAGCGCTTTGCTCGTCCACGTAGGCCAGGCCGGCTGCCACCAGCGCCTCGGCGGCGCGGTACATGAAGTCGAAGTAGTGGCTGGCGTAATAGAGATGGCTCGTGCGTGTGCCGCCGACCTCGGCGTTCCAGTCGAAACCCAGCCAATGCACGGCCTCCTGGATGGCGTCGACGTATTCCTGCTCTTCCTTTTCGGGGTTGGTGTCGTCGAAGCGCAGGTGGCACGCGCCGCCGTAATCACGCGCCAAACCGAAGTTCAGGCAGATGCTCTTGGCGTGGCCCACATGGAGGTAGCCGTTGGGCTCGGGCGGGAAGCGCGTGCGGATCTTCGCGGCGTCCAGCGGCCCGCTGGCGTGATGCGCCGCGTCGCCCGGGCTGCCGCCGAAGTGCCGGCTCGCGTAGGTGCCGTGTTCCAGATCGCGCTCGACGATGCCGCGCAGGAAATTACTCGGCCGAGGGTGGGCCGCGGTATCGGCCTTCGGTGGTTTGTGAGCCGTTGGGGCTTTGGGTTCTGTGGCCATGCGCTCGCGAGGCTGACGGGAGCGCCAGATTCTATCGGCGGGGTCGTTGGCGAACTGGCTGCGTTTTGCGGTGCATCTCCCCTCATGTATTGCCACGCTGCTGCCGAAAATGCACGGGAGACTCACGACGCTTTGCGGTTCGCCGTTTGTCACTTGCCATTTGCCATTTGCCATTTGCTACTGGCCACCTGCAATCGGTCAGCACCGACTTGTATTCAACCCAAAGAGAAGGCCACCAGCGTGAACGCTCTCAACAACCTCAAGATTGGCTCCCGGCTGGCATTCGCCTTTGCCACCGTCATCGCGCTGGCCTTGCTGGTCGGAGCCATCGGCGTGAGCCGGCTGTCAGCACTGAACGAAGACCTCGGCCTCATCGGGCGCGACCGCGTGCCCAAGGTGGAGCTGGTCTCGGAGATCGTCGATGATGTGAACCTGATCGCGCGCGAACTGCGCAACGCCGTCATCTTCGGCCAGGAGGCCAAGGTCGATGCGGCATTGCAGACCGCGCTGAGCGCACGCGAACGCATCACCAAAAATCTGGACACGCTGGCGCCGACCATCACCAGCGAAGAAGGGAAGAAGCGCCTGGCCGCCGTGACCGCCAGCCGCGCGGCCTACATGCCGGTGCAGCAGCGTTTTGTCGACATGGTGCGCGCGGGGGAAAGCAACAACGCCGTCATCCTGCTTGAAAAAGAGATGCGTCCGGCCCAACTGGCCTACATCGACGCGCTGGACAAACTGAAGGCCCTGCAGATCGAGCTCATCACGAAAGCGGCAGCCGACGGCGAGGCCAACTATGCCCAGGCCCGCATGTTGATGTTTTCGCTGCTGGCGGCGATGGCTGCCATGGGCGCCCTGCTGGCCTGGTGGATCACGCGTTCGATCACCGGCCCGATCAACGCCGCCGTCGATGTGGCCGAGCGCGTGGCGCAGGGCGACCTGGGCTCGAACATCGAATCGAACAGCAAGGACGAAACGGGCCGCTTGCTGGCTGCGCTGAAGGCGATGAACACGAGCCTGATCAGCATCGTCAGCACGGTGCGCAACAGCAGCGACAGCATCGCCACCGGCAGCGCGCAGATTGCCAGCGGCAATGCCGACCTGAGCCAGCGCACCGAAGAACAAGCCAGTGCGCTGGAAGAAACCGCGGCGTCGATGGAGCAGCTGGGCAGCACGGTGAAGCAGAACGCCGACAACGCGCGCCAGGCCAACCAGCTCGCCATGAGCGCCAGCACCGTGGCCATCCAGGGCGGCGAGGTCGTGGGCCAGGTCGTCGAGACTATGAAGGGCATCAACGACAGCAGCAAGAAGATCGCCGACATCATCAGCGTCATCGACGGCATCGCCTTCCAGACCAACATCCTGGCGCTGAACGCCGCGGTGGAAGCCGCGCGCGCCGGTGAACAGGGCCGCGGCTTTGCGGTGGTGGCCAGCGAAGTGCGCAGCCTGGCACAGCGCAGCGCCGAGGCGGCCAAGGAAATCAAGAGCCTCATCACCGCCAGCGTGGAGCGCGTGGAGCAGGGCACGGCCTTGGTGGACCGGGCCGGCGTGACCATGGACGAGGTGGTGACCTCGATCAAGCGCGTGACAGACATCATGGGCGAGATCAGCAGCGCCAGCACCGAGCAGAGCCAGGGCGTGAGCCAGGTGGGCGAAGCGGTGAGCCAGATGGACCAGGTGACGCAGCAGAACGCGGCGCTGGTGGAAGAAAGCGCGGCGGCCGCCGACAGCCTGCGCCAGCAGGCGCAGCAGCTCGTCAGCGCCGTGGCGGTGTTCAAGCTGGGCAGTGCCGCCGCCGTGCACACGCCGGTGCAGACACCAGCCGCCAGGCCCGTCACCGCACCCCCTGCGGCCGAGCGCCGCAGCCCCGACCGCGCCAAGAATGTGACGCGGCCGGATTTCGGTCAGCACAAGGCCAAGGCGGCGGCGCCGGCGCCGGTGGTTGCCGCTGCACCTGCAGCAGCGAAAACCGGTACCGACGACTGGGAACAGTTCTGAACCCGCGCGGATTGAGCGCAGCATGAAAAACGGCCCGCATCAGCGGGCCGTTGCCATTTCAGCGGTCGGTTTTGGCGGTCAGGCGCTCAGGCCATCACGCCGCGCGCCGTTTCCGCGTACTCCTCGATCTTGTCGAAGTTCATGTAGCGGTAGACCTTGTCGCCGTCCTTGTTGATCACGCCCATGTCGGCGTGGTACTCGGCCACGGTCGGCAGCCGGCCCAGCTTCGACGCGATGGCCGCCAGTTCGGCCGAGGCCAGGAACACGTTGGTGTTCTTGCCCAGGCGGTTGGGGAAGTTGCGCGTGCTGGTGCTGACCACCGTGGCGCCTTCACGCACCTGCGCCTGGTTGCCCATGCACAGGCTGCAGCCGGGCATCTCCGTGCGCGCGCCGGCGCTGCCGAAGTTGGCGTAATGGCCTTCCTTCACCAATTCGTCCTGGTCCATCTTGGTGGGCGGCGCCACCCACAGCTTCACCGGGATGTCGCGCTTGCCTTCCAGCAGCTTGCTGGCGGCGCGGAAGTGGCCGATGTTGGTCATGCAGCTGCCGATGAAGGCCTCGTCGATCTTGGTGCCCGCCACTTCGCTGAGGAACTTCGCGTCGTCCGGGTCGTTCGGGCAGCAGAGGATGGGCTCCTTGATCTCGTTCATGTCGATCTCGAGCACATGCGCGTACTCGGCATCGGCATCGGCCTGCAGCAGCGTGGGCGCAGCGAGCCACTCTTCCATCTTCGCGATGCGGCGCTCGATGCTGCGCTTGTCGGCGTAGCCATTGGCAATCATGTTCTTCAGCAGCACGACGTTGCTGTTGAGGTACTCGATGATCGGTTCCTTGTTCAGCTTGATGGTGCAGCCGGCGGCGCTGCGCTCGGCGCTGGCGTCGCTCAGCTCGAAAGCCTGTTCCACCTTCAGGTTCGGCAGGCCCTCGATCTCGAGGATGCGGCCCAAGAACTCGTTGACCTTGCCGCTCTTGGCCACGGTCAGCAGGCCCTTCTTCATCGCGAACAGCGGTATCGCATGAACCAGGTCGCGCAGCGTCACGCCGGGCTGCATCGTGCCCTTGAAGCGCACCAGCACGCTCTCGGGCATGTCCAGCGGCATCACGCCGGTGGCCGCGCCAAACGCCACCAGCCCCGAGCCTGCCGGGAAGCTGATGCCGATCGGGAAACGCGTGTGGCTGTCGCCGCCGGTGCCGACGGTGTCGGGCAGCAGCATGCGGTTCAACCAGCTGTGGATGATGCCGTCGCCCGGCTTCAGGCTGATGCCGCCGCGGTTGCTCATGAAGGCCGGCAGCTCGCGGTGCGTCTGCACGTCCACCGGCTTCGGGTAGGCGGCGGTGTGGCAGAAGCTCTGCATCACGAGATCAGCGCTGAAGCCCAGGCAGGCCAGGTCTTTAAGCTCGTCGCGCGTCATCGTGCCGGTGGTGTCCTGGCTGCCGATACTGGTCATCTTGGGTTCGCAGTAGGTGCCGGGGCGCACGCCGGTACCCTCGGGCAGGCCGACCGCGCGGCCCACCATCTTCTGCGCCAGCGTGTAGCCGGCCTTCGTGGCGTGCGGCACCGTGGGCAGGCGGAACACCGTGCTCGCCGGCAGGCCCAGGAACTCACGCGCCTTGGCCGTGAGGCTGCGGCCGATGATGAGGTTGATGCGGCCGCCCGCGCGCACCTCGTCGAAGATCACTTCGCTGCGGATCTGGAACTGCGCCACTTCGGCGCCGCCCTTGACGATCTTGCCGTCGTAGGGGTGGATGTCGATGACGTCGCCCATCTCGAGCTTGCTCACGTCCACCTCGATCGGCAGCGAGCCCGCGTCTTCCTGGGTGTTGAAGTAGATCGGCGCGATCTTGCCGCCGAGCGTGACGCCGCCGAAGCGCTTGTTCGGCACGAAGGGGATGTCCTGCCCGGTGGCCCACACGGCGCTGTTGGTGG
>JANMMD010000166.1:0-5170 GCA_031372905.1 Betaproteobacteria bacterium | reverse complement strand
GCACGGCCTGGGTGATCCAGTCCTGCACCGCGCCGCGGCGGCCGAAGCCACCGCCGAGGTCGATCTTGTAGACCTCGCACTGCGCCGCCGGCAGGCCGGCAGCCAGGGCCGCGGCGGCCAGCGAGGCCTCGCCGTTCTGCGTCGGCGTCCACACCTCGCAGCGCTCGGGCGTCCACTTCGCGGTGGCGTTCATCGGCTCCATCGTGGCGTGGTTCTGGTGCGGGTACGCGTACACCGCTTCCACCTTGCGCACCGCACCGGCCATGGCGGCCTTGATGTCGCCGTTGCTGTTGCCGACCACGGCGTCGGGTGCGTCAAGACCCGCCTTCAGCACGGCGTTGAAGTCGGCCTGCTGGGCGTTGGCGTGGACACCGAAGTCCCATTCCACCGGCAGCGCCTTCAGCGCTTTCTGGGCATGCCACCAGGTGTCGGCCACCACGGCCACGGCGTTGTCGCCCACCTGCACCACCTTCTTCACGCCGGGCATCTTCTCCACGGCGGCGGCGTTGTAGCTCTTCACCTTGCCGCCGAACACCGGGCAGGCGTTGATCGACGCCGTCAGCATGCCGGGCAGCTGCAGGTCGGCGCCGAAGACCTTCTTGCCGTTGGTCTTGTCGGCGGTGTCCAGGCGCGCCATGCGCTTGCCCAGCAGCTTCCAGTCTTTCGGGTCCTTCAGCGGCACGTCGGCCGGGGCCGGCGGTGTCAGCTTGGCGGCAGCCACGGCCACCTTGCCGTAGCTCGTCTTGCGGCCGCTGGCCGCATGGCTGATGACACCCTTGTCCACCGTGCACTCGGCGGCTGGCACCTTCCATTCGTCGGCGGCGGCCTGCACCAGCATCATGCGCGCGCTGGCGCCGCCCTTGCGCACGTACTCGTGGCTGGTGCGGATGCCGCGGCTGCCGCCAGTGCCGAAATCGCCCCAGACGCGTTTGCGCGCCAGGCTCTGGCCCGGCGTGGGGTATTCCGTGGTGACCTTGGCCCAGTCGCATTCCAGCTCTTCGGCCACCATCTGCGCCAGGCCCGTCAGCGTGCCCTGGCCCATCTCGCTGCGCGCGATGCGGACGACCACCTTGTCGTCGGGCTGAATCACGACCCAGGCGTTGACCTCCGGTGCCTGGCCCTGCGCGGCGGCGCTGGTGGGGAAGCCGAAGACGAAGCCGCCGGTGGCAACGGCCGTGGCCGCAGCGCCGGTGCCGATGAACTGGCGGCGGTTCAGCGTGGTGATGTTGGCGGTGCTCATGCCACGCTCCGGGTGACGTGAACGATGTCCAGGCCCGCGGTCTTGGTGACCCCGGCGGCTTCCTTGATGGCCGCGCGCACGCGGTTGAAGGTGCCGCAGCGGCAGATGTTGGTGATCTCGGCGTCGATGTCGGCGTCGGTGGGCTTGGGGTTCTTCTTGAGCAGCGCCGCGGCGGCCATGATCATCCCGCTCTGGCAGTAGCCGCACTGCGGCACGTCGTTCTTCACCCAGGCCTTCTGCAGCGGATGATCGCCCTTGGCCGACAGGCCTTCGATGGTGACGACCTTCTGGCTGGGCTGAACGGCACTCACGGGCATGACGCAGCTGCGCACCGCCGCGCCGTCGATATGCACGGTGCAAGAACCACATTGCGCCACGCCGCATCCGTATTTGGTGCCGGTCATGGCCAGCTGTTCACGCAGCACCCACAGCAGCGGGGTGTCGGATTCGGCCTGGTGCTCACGCACCTTGCCATTCACATTCAAGCGGGCCATCGGGTCTCTCCTGGTGTTCTTCGGTGCGGGTGGATGCCTGCCGTGGCAGGCCGCGGCCGGCGCATGATGCTGCGTCGGTAACGCCCACGTGTGCAGTCGGGTTTGCAGGCTTGCGCCGAGGCCCGTTCGCACAATGCAAACGGCCCCGGGGTCTCCCCTGGGGCCGTGCTGGGTGCTGTGCCGCCGCTGGCGTCAGGCCGCCGGTTCGCGCAGGTAGATCTCGACACGCCGGTTGCGTGCGCGGCCGGCATCGCTGTCGTTGCTGGCGACGGGTTCGGATTCGCCGCGGCCGGAGGTCTGCACCTGCACCGCTGGCACGCCGCGTGCGACCAGGTAGTCGCGCACGCTGAGGGCGCGTTCCACCGACAAGGGGTTGTTCACCGCCGCCGTGCCTGTGCTGTCGGTGTGACCGACGATCGCGACGCGGGCGTTCGGGTCGCCGCGCAGCTCGCTCGCAAAGGGGTCCAGCACGCTGCGCATCTCGGGGCGGATGGCCGAGCTGTTGGTGTCGAAGGACACGTCGTTCGGGATGTTCAGCTTGAGCTGGTTGTCGGCGGTGCGCGTGACTTCCACGCCGGTGCCACGCGTGGCTTGTTCCAACTTGATGCGACGCTCTTCCTGGCGCTTGGACCAGACGTTGCCCAGCACCGCGCCCAAGGCGCCGCCCACGACGGCGCCGGTGCCGGCCTTGCCGCCCGTGGCCGAGCCGATCACGGCGCCCGCCACCGCACCGATGCCGGCGCCGCTGGCGGTGCCGCGTTCGCGCTCGCTCATGCTGGAACAGCCCGAGGCCAGCAATGCGGCCACAGCCAGTGCGGAGATCAAGGCCGGCGCGGTGCGCGCCTGGCGAGGGGATGAGGTCTTGTTCATGGGTCTGCCTTTCAGCGCGAGTGGCGCCGGGTGGCGGCGAAAGCCTCGCCGCATCAGGCAGTGTGCTGGCGCGCCTGACGCCCCAGCGATAGGCCGGCAACGCATGCGCTTGTCAGCGCCCGCCTACAGGCAGCCGTCAGTGGAGCTTGTCGCGGCCGTCGCGGCCCTGCTGAAAACGGTCGGGGCGGTAGACGTTGCCGTCGCGGTCGACCTTGGGGCTGCGGCGTGCGCGCTCGATCGCATCGCTGGCTTCCTGGCGCGCGCGGCGCGCCTGCAGCGGGCTGCGCACGCGCTGGCGCAGCGCCAGCCACAGCAGCCTGCCGCGTTGCTGCAGGCGGCGCAGGCGCGTCGGGCCCAGGGCCATGCCCGCCCACACGGCAGCACAGCCCACGAGGCCCAGCACGGCCAGCCACTGATTCGCCGAGAAATTGCCCATGACGCGAATCTAGCGCGGCGGCGCTGCCCATGGTGGAATAGAGAGTGCGTTTTCGCCGGTCCCCCCAGTTGCTGCCTGCCGTGACATCCCTGCCTCCGCTGCTTCCTCGCGCGTCTGCCGTGTTGGCCCTGGTCCTGGCTGGCAGCATGGCCCTGGACGCCAGCGCGGCACGGCTGGCGCTGGTGGTGGGCAACGACAAGTACCAGCACGTCGCGCCGCTGCGCAATGCGCGCAACGACGCACAGGCCCTGGCCCGCGAGCTGGAGGGGGCCGGCTTCAAGGTGACGCGGGTGCTCGACGGCTCGCGCGAGGCGATGTACGACGCGCTCGACGGCTTCCTGCGCCGCATCGAAAAGGGCGACGAGGTCGTCTTCTTCTTCAGCGGCCATGGCTCGCAGCCGCCGCAGCTGGGGCCCTACCTGCTGCCCGTGGACATCAAGGTCACGGGCGAACGCGCCATCCAGCGCGACGGGCTGTCGCTGGAGCAGGTGGTGGACGACCTGAACCAGCGCGCGCGTTTTTCGCTGGTCATCATCGACGCTTGCCGCGACGACCCCTTCCGCGAGACCACCGCCGGGCGTTCGCTGCCGGGCGGCTCGGCGCTGAGCCGCATCGAGCCGCCCAAGGGCTCGATGATCATCATGGCCGCTTCCAAGGGCCAGCAGGCGCTGGACCGCCTGGGCAACAACGACCCCGTGCCCAACGGCCTGTTCACGCGCGAGCTGGTCAAGCAGATGCGCACGCCGGGCCTGTCGGCAGCAGACATGCTCAAGCGCGTGCGCAGCAGCGTCGAGACCACCGCGCAGAGCGTGAACCACGCGCAGCGCCCGTCTCTCGTGGACGAGTCGTCGACGGATTTCTATTTCTACCCGCCGGGTGGGGCCAGTGCCGTCGCGCCCCTGTCATCGCCGACCTTCACGCCGCCACCGGCGCCGCCGCTGCTGGCTGCGCCCGCCAGCCCGGCCGCGGCCAAGCCGCCCGCTGCGGCGCCGGCGGGCAACCCGGTGGCCAAGTCCGACGCGCCACCATCGCCATCGCCATCGCCATCGCCATCGCCGGCCCCGGCTCCGGCCGGCGCCAACTCCCTGCAAGCCGAGTTCGACGCCTTCGACCGCGCCGCCA
The DNA here is from genome assembly GCA_031372905.1 of Betaproteobacteria bacterium. Classification (GTDB taxonomy): domain Bacteria; phylum Pseudomonadota; class Gammaproteobacteria; order Burkholderiales; family Burkholderiaceae_C; genus Rubrivivax. Next base: position 1,008 of record JANMMD010000166.1, on the reverse strand, counting down.
ACAGCCGCCAGCGCGCCGATTACGAGGCCTACCTGCGCCTCTACCCCAACGGCCGCTACGCCGACCGCGCGCGTGAGGCGCTGAAGAAGCTCTGACGCCGGGCCACGCGCCCTGGCGCGCCTCAAGGGGTTCAGCGCACCGCCGCGGGGCCGAGGTGTGATTTCAGCAGGCCCGCCAGCAGCGGCACCGCCTGCTCCAGCAGCGGCCCGCGCGGCCGCTGTGCCGAACACGCCAGCCACAGCGTGGCCGCCAGCGGAGGCATGCCGGGCGCCAGGCTGATGGGCCGTGCACGGAAGGCGGTCTCGCGGCCGCTGCCGCGGATGGCGTTCAAGGCCAGCACGGCGTGCAGCGGGTGGCGCTGCACCAGGTCCAGCATCGCGGGCACGCTGTCGATTTCCAGCCCCACGCGCGGCTTCAGGCCGGCTTCGGCGAGCACCGTTTCCAGCCGCATGCGGATGGCGTGCGGCCGGCTGGGGATGACGAGTTCGTGCGTCGCCAGCTCGGCCAGCGTCAGCGGGCGCCCCACCAGCGCCGCGCTGCGACCCGTGGGGCCTGGCGCCGGCCGGGAAGACACCAGGTAAAGCCGCTCGTCCATCACCGGCAGCAGGTCGAAGGCCGCCGCGGGCGTGGCGTTGTAGACCACGGCGCAGTCGATGCGGCCCTGCGCCAGCCACTCCAGCGCATAGGTGGACAGGCCTTCCACGACCGTGAGCGTCGCCCGCGGAAACTGCTCGCGGAAACGCTCCACCAGCGGCGCGGTGAGGGTGCGGCTGACGCTAGGCGGCAGCCCGATGCTGAGCAGGCCCGAGGCGGCGCCGCGCTGCTCTTCCAGGTCGAGTCGGGCACGTTCCAGCTGCTGCAGGATGCCGCGTCCGTGGCCCAGCAGGCGCTGGCCGGCCGCGGTGAGCGTGACGCCGCGGCCGTTGCGGTCGAAGAGCGGCTGGTGCAGTTCCACCTCCAGCGCCCGCACCTGGCGGCTGAGCGCGGGCTGCGCCGCGCCCAGCACGC
>JANMMD010000352.1:0-14282 GCA_031372905.1 Betaproteobacteria bacterium | reverse complement strand
GGCGCCTCAACGGCAAGCTCCGCCGCGATTTCCGGCCCGATCTCCAGCTCGATCTCGGACTCCTGCGCCGGCAAGGGCTCGGCCACAAAAGCCAAGGCCCGCGGTGACGTGGAGGCCACGGCCGCCCGTGTGCGGCGCTGGCGCAGGCGCTCGAAGAGCCCGCTCATCGCATCGGCTTGCCCCATCAGCGGGTCCAGGTCCGGGGCGGCGATATCGCCACGCGCCACCAGTTCCTCGATGTCTGTCTCCAGCCGGTGCGCCGCTTCGCCGAGCTGCATCGCGCCCGCCAGGCGCGCGCCGCCCTTCAGCGTGTGCAGCGTGCGCATGCAGGCCATCGGTGCGTCGGCATCGGCGGGGCTGCCCAGCCAGTCGCGCAGGCGCGTTTGCAGCTGTGGCAGCAACTCTTCGGCTTCTTCCTCGAAGATGGGCAACAGCTCTTCGTCGATGACGTCGGCCACGGCTTCATCAGCCTCGGCGGGCGCCTGGGCTCGCGCGTCGTCGTCAGCGTCGACACCCGCATCGACCAGCAAGTCTTCCGGCAGCGGCAGGCGCTCGTGGGCAGCCAGGCGCTCCATCAGCGACGGCTCGACAGCGCGCAGGAAGCCGGCGGCGAACTGGTGCAGCAGACGGCGGATCTCTTCGGCAGCGTCGCTGAACAAGACCGGCTCGCCTTCGCGGCCGCGGCCGCCATCGTGCGAGCGCATCAAGGCGTGCTCGAGCGCGCGCGCCAGTGCCGACAGATCGGCATAACCCACGGTGGCCGAACTGCCGGCCAGCGAATGCGCCAGCGCCACGCTGCTTTCCGGCACCGCGTGGCGCTCGCTTTCCAGCGCCCACTCGGCAAGCTCGGTGACGAGCCGTCGCGAGAGTTCGTCGGCCTCGTTGAGGTAGATGTTGAACAGCGGAATGCTGATGCGCAGCGGCCCGATGAGCTTGACCTGCTCGTCTTCGCTGTCGGTTTGCGCTTCGGCCACGGCTGCTGCCTCGGCGCTTGCCGGCGCTTCCGGTTCTGCTTCCGGTTCTGCTTCGCGCGCTGCGTCGGGTTCGCCTTCTGCTGCGGCCTCCACGAGAGCCGCCTCGGCGTCCGGCAGCTCGAGATCGAAGGACAGCGGCAGGTCCGGGCCGTCGGGCTGGAGGTCGGCCGCTGCTTGCTCGGCGGGCGGCGCCGGTGACAACAACACCGTGTCCATCACCGGGTCGGGTTCGGGCACTGGGAGGGGTGCTGGGGCCGGGGCAACGGGCGCCTCGCCGAAGAGCGCGTCCATGTCCTCCAGGTCGATCTCGAGGGTCTCGCCTTCCGGCATGGCCTCGGGCAGTGGCTGCGCCGGTGCCTCGGGCATCGGCGCGCCCAGATCGAGGTCGGCAGCGCTGGGCAGCTCGGGCACGCGCGCCGTCAAAGACCCGGCCCAGTGCAGCGGCGCGCCGGCGGCTTGGACGGGCTCAGCCTGATCGGGCTCGGGCAGCGACGGCAGTTCGAACTCGAAATCGGGCAACGCGGGTAACGCGGGTAACGCGGCTAACGCGGGTAACGCGGGCAGCGGCTCCACGGCCGCTTCCGGCAGCGCTGCGAGCTCGGCAGATGGGCCCTCCAGCGCCTCGTCCAGCGCCTCCTCAGGCGGATCGAAAGTCAGCTCCATCAGCTCACCGACCGACGGCGGCGGTGCAGACGCGGCAGGCGGGTCGGCGTTCACCTCGAACACAGCCTCGGCATCCGCGGGCGCCGGCGCCAGGGCGACCACCGGCGGTGCGGCCACCGCAGAGCCTTCGGGGCGCTGGGGCAGCGTGATGGGCAGGCGTTCACCGTTCAGGCGCAGCGCATCGGCGGCCAAGGCCACGTCGGCGGCCTGGTGTCCGTGGTCTTCGCCGACGGCAATGGCTTCGGTCCACGCCGCGAGGTAGTCCAGCGCTTCGGTGCTGAACTGGCGCAGCGCGCTGTCCATGCGCGGCGCGTGGGCCAGGCGGTCGTTGTAGAGCTGCTCGCAGGCCCAGCCGGCTTCGCCGAACTCCTTCAGCCCGACCATGCGCGAGCTGCCCTTCAGCGTGTGGAAGGCGCGGCGCACGTGGGTGAGATCGGTGCCGTTCTCGGGCGCGTCGCCCAGCCGTTGCAGGGCCGCGTGCGCGTCGCTGATGACCTCGCGCGCTTCCTCGATGAAGATGTCGCGCATCTCCACGTCGTCTTCCAGCCCAGTGCCGCCGGCAGGTGCGGGCGTGGGCGCGGGCACCGGGGCCGACACCGGCATCGGTGGCGCGGCGGGCGGCGACAGCGCAGCCACGGCCTCGGCGAGTTCACGGCGCATGGCCAGCCGCGCGGCAGGGTCCGCGGCAGTTCGCAGCGTGGTCTGGGCGCCTGCCAGCAAGCGCGCGAGCTCGGGCTGTTCGGCGGCATAGGCCTGCTGCGCCAGCGGCTCCAGGCGGTGCGCGATGTCTTCGTCAGGCACGCCCGGCAAGGCCGCCAGGCTGGCCAGTTCACGCAACTGCTCCAGCAGCGGCACCGCCGCGGGCGAAGGTGCTGTAGAGACAGCATCGGCGCCCGATTTGCTGTCGTCGAAGGCGGCAAAGGCCGAGACGCGCTCGGTCTGGCCCATCACCGCGCTCAGGCTGCCGGTTTCGGGGTCGAAGCGGAACAGGTTCTTCGCCAGTGCCGGTTGCACGGCCAGCATGTCGATGAGGAAGCTCAAGGCACCCAGGTTGTCGGCCAGGCGGTCGAAGGTGCCGGCCTGCACGGCGCGCGCGGGGTCGACTTCGGTCTGCGCCAGCGCGTCGACATCGTCGCGCATGTGCAGTGCCGCCGCCGAAGCCTGCGACAGACCCAGCACCGACAGCACGCCCCGCATCGCCGAGAGCTGCGCCGGCACCGGGATCAACAGCTGGCGTTGGGACGGGTCGCGGAAGTACTGGTCGATCTGCTTCTCGATCTCGCTCAGCGACGTGCGCAACTCCTGCACCACGCTGCCCATGGTCTGGCGGTCGCTGACGCGGCGGTACAGCTCCTCCATCCACACATCCAGCGGCTGCGGCTCGGCGCCCTGGCGCACGCCCTCGATGCGCGAAGCCAGGTGCAGCACACGCGGCGCGAGTTCGGGGTAATCGAACTCGCCGTCCTCGAGCGACGCGTCGAGGTAGAGGATGGCCGTGGCCACTTCCATCGCCAGCGCTGGCGGTGGCGCTTCGTTGGAGTTCACCGTCGTGGCCACCGCGGTCTGCAGCGCCTGCGAGAGTTGCTCGCCGTGCGGCAGCAGCCGCTGCAGCGATTCACCCACCAGCGAAAACTGCTCGGGCAGCGCCGTCATGCGGTGCAACTCGCCGCCGGCCACGGCCGACCAGGAATCCCTCGCGGCGGCGACACGCTTGCGCGCCAGCGCCAGGATGGCGGGGTCGAAACGGCCCAGGCGCGGGGTTTCGTAGTCGGCGGCCGCGTGCGCGTCGAGCTTCCAGGCCTTGCGCACGGCGGCCAGGCGTGGTGCTTCGTGGCCCGACATCGGCGCCTTGGCATGGCTGCAGAAGAACAGCAGGTCCTGCGCGAGGCGATCGGACAGTTCGGCCGGGCTTTCGGCAGACGCGCGCACCGAGGCGCGCAGCTGCGACAGCAGACGCGAAGCCAGGCGCTTGACGTAGACATCGCCCACCAGCAAGCCCGCGGCCTGGGCCTGGAACACCGCCGCCGCCAGCTGCCAGAAGGTGGCCAGCCGGCCGCCGCCCTCATTCGCCGATGCACGCGCCATGCGGGCCCCGGCAGCGAGGTCGGCGCAGAGGTCGCTCATGCGGTCGAGCGGGCCGCGTGCGCCGTCGCCACTGGCCTGGCGCATCAATGCCAGCGCCAGCGTTTCCATCTCGCTGCGCGCCGCGTCGTCGGCGTTGCGCGGCGTGGCCGCGGCATCGTGGGGCAGCTCGCGCCATTGCCAATCCTGCTTCCACAGGTCGGCCGGGTGCACCCGGTCGGCCCCGGCCAGCTGCAGCACCGCGCGGTATTGCGGGAACAGCATCACCGGTGACACCGGCTTGCCCGCCAGCTGCCGCGCCAGAAAGTCGAGCACCGCGAAGGACACCTTCTCCACCGTGTCCACCGCCGCGGTCGTCACCAGCGCCGGCTTGGCGGCCATGCGCTGCACCGCGGCTTCGCTGGCGCGCAGCACATCGGCCACTGCCGGCTGGCCCACCAGTTCGAGCGCGCCGACGCCCTGGTGCAGCTGCGAACGTGCGCTGCGCAGCACCGCGGGGTCGACGGCGTCGAGGTCGCCGCCGCGCGCGGCCTCGGCTTCCTTGAGATAGCGGCGCAAGGCCTTGTTGGCCGCTTCCAGCGAGCGGCGCAATTCGCCGTTCACCCAGGCCAGGGCACTGAGGTCGTCGCCTGGCTGCAACGGAAGGCCGGCGGCTGCGTTGTCCATCGTGCGGCTGTGCCTGCTTTAGGAAATCTTGAAGCGCGCCACCGAGGCCTTCAGCTCCTCGGCCGTGCGGGACAGCTCGCGCACCATCTGCGCCGTGCTGCGTGTGCCTTCCGAGGTCTGCTCGGTCACCACGAAGATGTGCTGGATGTTGGCAGCCACCACGTTGGCCGACTCGGCTTCGCGCAAGGCTTCCTGCGAGATGCGCTGGATCAGCTCGGACAGTTCGCGCGTGACGCGGTCGATGTCGCCCAGCGCAGCGCCGGCAGCGTCGGACAGCCGGGCCCCTTCCACCACACCCTGGGTGCTGCGCTCCATGGCGCCCACGGCATCCTGCGTGTCGGTCTGGATGGTGCGCACGATGGCGGCGATCTGTCGCGTCGCATCGCCGGAGCGCTCGGCCAGCCGCTGCACTTCTTCGGCCACCACGCTGAAGCCTCGCCCGGCCTCACCGGCGCTCGCCGCCTGGATGGCGGCGTTCAGCGCCAGCACGTTGGTCTGCTCGGTAATGTCGGAAATCAGCTCGGTGATCTCGCCGATTTCCTGCGAGCTTTCGCCCAGCCGCTTGATGCGCTTGGAGGTGTCCTGGATCTGATCGCGGATGGCGTTCATGCCGCCGATGGCGTTCTGTACGGCACCGAGGCCGGTTTCGGCCGCGCGCAGCGACTGGCGCGCCACCTGGGCGGTTTCCTGCGCCTGCGCCGACACGTCGTTGATGCGGCCGGCCATCTGCAGCACCGAGTCACCGGTGTTGCGAATCTCGCGCAGCTGCTCGGTGGAAGCCGCCAGCAGCTCGGTGGACGTCTGCTCCACCTGCTGCGTGGTCTCGGTCACGCGACCCACCGTGTCCTGCACCTGGGCCACCAGGCTGCGCAGCTCTTCCACGGTGTAGTTCACCGAGTCGGCAATGGCGCCGGTGATGTCTTCCGTCACCGTGGCTTGTTGTGTCAGGTCGCCTTCGGCCACCGTCTGCAGTTCGTTCATCAGGCGAAGAATGGCGGCCTGGTTGGCATCGTTGACGCGCTTGGCTTCCTGCTCCTGGCGTTCGGCCTCCTGGCGCTGGCTGTCGGCAGCGCGCGAGCGGCCGGTCTGGTCGATCACGAAGAGGCGCAGCAGGCCGAAACCGCCGGCGGCCATCAGCGCCAGCGCGGCCAGCAAGCCCACCAGGCGCAGGCCGCCGAAACCGGCCGCGTCGGCCAGGCCCTTTTGCAGGCCGTCCAGCGCCACGCGCAGCGGCTCGGAGTCGGCCACGATGGCGGTCTGCGCTTCACGCGCGGCCACCAAGCCCTGCAGGTTGCCGAGAATCGCGCTGGCCTCGGTGCGCGTCTGCTCGTACTGCGCCTGCAGTTGCGCCAGCTTCTCTTTCACCTCGGGGTCGCGCGTGCCGGGCAGGCGCAGGTCGGCGTTGCCGTTGAGCACGCCCTGGGCGATCTCGCGGAAGGAGTTCAGGTCCTTGCCAAGCAGGAACACGGCCTCGGCGCTGACGCCTTCTGTCGTCAGGAATTCGTTGGCGCTCTTGCCGATGCGCTGGGTCAGCATCACGAGCTGACCCACGGCGGACAGCTCGGCTGCCGAAGCGCCGCTCTGCAGCTTCAGCGACGACACCGTCTCAGCTGTTTCCAGCAGGTCCGCGCTCTGGCGGTTGATAGCGCGCAGTGCCTGGCCGACCTGGGTCAGCGTCTTCTGCTGGCCGATCACGACAGCCGCGTTCTTCTCGGCCTTGTCGACCAGCGGCACCAGCATGTCCACCGAATCCTGCAAGGCACCCGGCGCCGCGGCCACGTCGCCTTCACCCGTCTTCAGGCTGCGCACGTTGCGAGCCAGGATGCCGACGCTTTCCTGCACTTCCGGGAAGGCCGCAGCATTGCCCACCAGCGCCTGCGAAACGGACTTGGCCAGGCGTTGCGACTGCGTTGTGGCCTGACCGGCGGCGCCCACCTGCGCCGCACTTCGGTTGCTCGCCGAAAGGGCCAGGAAGGCGACCAGCAGCAGCAGCACGAAGCCGCCGACGAAGAGGCCGAGCATCGCGCGCTGCTGGCGGGCCAGCGGCCACGCGCCGATCACCGGCAGCCCGGTGGTGAAACCCTCGGCGTCTGCACTCGGGTGGCGGCTTTCGGGGAAGTCGGCGGCCATCTCGGACGGCGCAGCCTCGCTGATGATGGACGAGTCTTCGTGGTCGAGCCGACTGGGCGCCACGCCCAGCGTGCTTTGCCCCAGGCGCATGGTGGCTTCCATCGGGTTGTCGGCCTGCGCCAACTCATCGAAGGGCGAGGTGCCCGGCCCGGCGGTGCTCTGGGCGTCGGTTTTGCGGCCGGTGCCTTTGATCCTGTCAAGGAAGCTCATGTCGTCCTCGTGATTGCTGGTGGGCACACCAGCGGCCGGGGCCGGTGCTGCGCAGAAAAGTTGGAAGCCTGACGCTGCGGTCTTGCGACGTTCATGGCATTCACGCAGCTCATGCCGCTGATGAGGCGGATGGCGCTCATGCCGAGATCGCCAGGAACTGGTCGTGGCGCGCCAGGGCTGCGAGATCGATCTCCTGCCACACGCGGCCAGCGGGGTCGCGCCAGCGGGAACCGGCAAACAGCGGCCGTGGCGCGCTTGCTTCGGGTTCGGGCGTCAGTTGCTCGGCGCTGCGCAGACCGGCCAGGCGGTCGATCAACACCGCACAGTTGGCGCCGGTGCGTGCGTTGAGGGCCAGCAAGCGCGCTTGCTCGCGCACAGCATCGCGTGCGATGGGGGCCCGCAACCCGAGAAAGGCGGCGAGGTCGACGACGCCATGCAGGCCGCCACGCAAGTTGGCCACACCCATGAACCAGGCTTGCGTGTGCGGCACCGGCAACAGCGTGCCCACCGGAAAGATCTCACCTGCCGTGGGCAGCGGGAACAGCATGCCCTGGCCCGCGCATTCAACGGCCAGCCAGGACAGGCCACGCACCTCGGTGCGGGCTTGCTGCAGCCGCTCGGCGAGCCGGCTCTGCAGTTCTCGCAGGGCTTCGCGCTTGGCCATCAGTCAGCAGCGCCGCGGGCGACGGGCATCAATCGAAGGCCTTGATCTTGGCGAACAGCTCGTCGCCATTGACGGGCTTGACGATGTAGTCGCGGGCACCCTGGCGCATGCCCCAGACCTTGTCGGTTTCCTGGTTCTTGCTGGTGCACATGATCACCGGAACATCGGAAAAGCGTGGGTCGCGGGTGATGGCGCGCGTGAGCTGGAACCCGTTCTGGCCGGGCATCACCACGTCCATCAGGATGAGATCGGGCTTTTCCTCGCCCAGCCGGCGCAGGGCTTCTTCGCCGTTTTCCGCCGTGCGCACGGCATAGCCTCGTTTGCCCAGCAGTTCGGACAGGTGATGCAGCTCGGTCTTCGAGTCGTCGACGACGAGGATCTTCTGGATCGGCATCGGTTGGGTTCCTAGAGCGATGGGCTGCGGCGGTACTCGTCCACGGCGCGCAGCAGCTGTTCCTTGGTGAAGGGCTTGGTGAGGTAGTCCTCCGAGCCCACCATGCGGCCGCGGGCCTTGTCGAAGAGGCCGTCCTTGCTGGACAGCATGATCACCGGGACGTGCGTGAACTTCGGGTTGCGTTTGATGATGGCGCAGGTTTGGTAGCCATCCAGGCGCGGCATCAGGATGTCGCAGAAGATCAGCTCGGGCTGGTGATCGTTGACCTTGGCCAAAGCATCGAAGCCGTCTTCGGCCAGCACCACCTCGTGTCCGCCCTGACGCAGGAAGATCTCGGCGCTGCGTCGTATGGTGTTGCTGTCGTCGATGACCAGCACCTTGGCGCCGCCACCTGCGCTCGATGCGGCGAGCGCCATGGAGCCGACGGCTGCGCCCGTTTCAGGACCCTGAATCTCCAAGCGCTGTTCTCCCTCAAGACATGCCAGGCGCAGACCGCAGCCGGTGCAGCCAGATCAGATCTGGATCATCTCGAAATCTTCCTTGCGTGCGCCGCACTCGGGGCACGTCCAGTTCATCGAGACATCGGGCCATGCAGTGCCGGGCGCTATGCCGTGCTCCGGATCGCCGTCGGCCTCACTGTAGATCCAGCCGCAGATCAGGCACATCCAGGTACGGGGTTCGCTCACGGTCAGACTGTCACCTCACTACAATGGACTCGAATTGTAGCCACGCAATTCCAGTGCTTTCCGAGGAATTGTGAGGAGCTACTACTCTCTTGCACAGTGCTTGCTGAAGTGCCGCCGATGTCCCGATTTAGCGTGCTGCGCTTCACGATCCAACCGCCATCAAGCTCTTCGCTCAGGCCGACCGCCCATGACCCCCGAAACCACACCGGCCCTGGCCACCGAAGACCCCGCCACCGAACCGCCACCGCCCGCTTGCGTGATGTGCTTCAACGCCAGCGACCCCAGCGGCGCGGGCGGCATGGCCGGTGACGTGGCCACCATCGCGGCGATGGGCGCGCACGCGCTGCCCGTCGTCACCAGCATCGTGATGCGCGACACCGCCGATACCTTCGACCAGCACGAGATCGACGCCGACGTGGTGGCTGAACAGGCGCGCACGATTCTCGAAGACGTGACGCTGGCGGGCTGGAAGGTGGGATTCCTCGGCAACGCCGACAACGTCAGCGCCGTGGCCGAGGTCTTGAGCGACTACACCGAGATCCCGCTGGTGAGCTACCTGCCCAACCTGAGCTGGATGGAAGAAGACGCGCTGCAGCCTTACCTGGATGCCTTCCGTGAACTCATCCTGCCGGCCACCGAAGTGCTGGTGGGCAGCCACAAGACGCTGCAGGATTTCCTGCTGCCCGAATGGGACAGCGAACGCCCGCCCTCGGCGCGTGAACTCGCGGTGGCAGCCGGTGAACATGGCACGCGTTACGTGCTCGTCACCGGCATCATGCTGGCGCCCAAGGCCATCGCCAAGGGCGCCAAGGGTGCGGCCAAGGACACCGCCGCGCCGCCGCCCGAGCAGTTCATCGACAACGTGCTGGCCAGCCCGCAAGGCGCCATCACGGGCGAGAAGTTCGAGCGTTTCGACACGGCCTTCATGGGCGCGGGTGACACCCTGGCCGCAGCGCTGGCTGCGCTGCTGGCGGCCGGCAGCGAATTGCAGCCCGCCGTGGGCGAGGCCTTGAGCTTCCTCGACCAGAGCCTGGACGCGGGCTTCCGCCCCGGCATGGGCCACGTCGTGCCCGACCGCTTCTTCTGGGCGCTGCCGCCGCCGGAAGAGGGCGAAATGCCCGAAGGCGGCATGCCCGAGCCCGAACCCGAAGACCCGCAGAACAAGGGCACGCCCCGGCGCGTGCATTGAACAGAGCCCCCATGCAGTCCAACGAAGCACTTTTTGCCCGCGCGCAGCGCGTCATTCCCGGCGGCGTGAATTCGCCGGTGCGCGCCTTCCGTGCGGTCGGCGGCACGCCGCGTTTCATCCAGCGCGGCCAGGGCGCCTACATCTGGGACGCCGAAGGTCAGAAGTACGTCGATTACATCGGCAGCTGGGGCCCGATGATCCTGGGCCACGGCCACCCGGCGGTGGTGGAAGCGGTGCAGAAGGCGCTGCTCGACGGCTTCAGCTTCGGCGCGCCCACCGAGCGCGAGATCGAGCTCGCCGAAGCCATCATCGCCATCGTGCCCGGCTGCGAGATGGTGCGGCTGGTCAGCAGCGGCACCGAAGCCGGCATGAGCGCCCTGCGCCTGGCGCGCGGCGCCACCGGCCGCAGCAAATTCATCAAGTTCGAAGGCTGCTACCACGGCCACGCCGACCCGCTGCTGGTGAAGGCCGGCTCGGGCCTGGCCACCTTCGGCTTCCCCACCAGTGCGGGCGTGCCCGACGACGTGGTGAAGCACACGCTGGTGCTGCCTTACAACGACGTGGCGGCGCTGGAAGCTGCCTTCGATGCGCACGGCAAGGAACTCGCCTGCGTGATGATCGAGCCCATCGCCGGCAACATGAATTTCGTGCGCGCCAGCGTGCCCTTCATGACCCGCCTGCGCGAGCTGTGCACCGCGCACGGCGCGATGCTGGTCTTCGACGAGGTGATGTCCGGCTTCCGCGTCGCCCTGGGCGGCGCGCACAGCGTCTACCAGCAGCTGATACCGGGCTTCAAGGCCGACGTCTTCGTGTTCGGCAAGGTCATCGGCGGCGGCATGCCGCTGGCGGCGTTTGGCGCGAGCAAGGACGTGATGAGCCAGCTCGCGCCGCTGGGCCCGGTCTACCAGGCCGGCACGTTGAGCGGCAACCCGGTGGCCACGGCCTGCGGGCTGGCGACGCTGAAAGAGATCACCAAACCCGGCTTCTTCGACGCCCTGGGCGCACGCACCACCTCCCTCGTGCGAGGCCTGGAAAACGTGGCCAGGGACGTCGGCGTGCCGATGATCGGCGACAGCCAGGGCGGCATGTTCGGCTTCTTCTTCGAGCAGGAACTGCCGCAGAACTACAGCACCGTGATGGCCACCGACAAAGAACGCTTCAACCGCTTCTTCCACGGCATGCTGCAGCGGGGCGTCTACCTGGCGCCGGCACTCTACGAAGCCGGCTTCGTCAGCGCGGCGCACAGCGAAGCCGACATCGCGCACACCCTGCAGGCGGCACGTGAATCGCTGCTGGCGCTGAAAGGCTGAGCACGGATCCCCGCGCGGCCCCGGCCTGCAGCAACTGCGGCCAGGCACTGCGTGTGCTGGCCCTGCACGGCCACTACGGCCGCGCGCTGGAGCTCGACCTCTGTGCGCCCTGCCACCTGGTGTGGTTCGACAGCATCGAAGCGGCGCAGCTCGCCGGCCCTTCGCTGCTGAAGCTGGTGGGCGAGATGGCCAGCGCGCAGACCCTGGCGCACACGCCACTGGGCCCGCAACTGGCCTGCCTGCGCTGCCGCGGCCCGCTGCGCACCGTGCACAACCCGTCGCGCTTCGGCGCTTCGCTGCAACTGGAATGCACGCAGCGCCACGGCGCCTGGCAGAGCTTTGCGCAGTTCCTGCAGCAGAAGGGCCTGGTCCGGCCCCTGAGTTCGGCCGACCGCCAACGCGCGTTGCAACCGGGTTTGGGAGGATCAGGCGCCCTGCATTGCGTGAACTGCGGCGGCGGCATCGGCCAGGGCGATGCGGTGTGCCCCTGGTGCACGTCGGTACCGGCGGTGGTGGATGTCGCGCGCCTGGCGCTGGCCCTCGACCCCGAAGGCGCCACACGGCAGCACGCGGTACACCGGCACCCGGGTGAGGCCGGGGCGCTGAACTGCCGGGCCTGCGGCGCGGCGCCAGCGCGTGATCAAGCCGACGACGCGGCGTGGCTGTGCACCTCGTGCGGTGCCACGCTGACCGCGCCCGGCCTGGCCGAAGCGCACCGCCAGGTCAGCGCGCTGGGCCCGGCGCTGGCGGCGCACGCACAGCGCCCGGCGCCGCAGGTGGTGCGCGAACGCCTGGCTCGCCAGCAGCCGGCTCTCGACCGCCAGCGCGAGCGCGCTGCCGAGATGCAGGGCGAGGCCGATGCCCGCAGCGGCCGCGTGCCCTACCCCGCTCGCGAACGCCACGACCCGCTCGCCGACTGGCTGCAGGGCTGGGCCGGCGACCTCTTGCACGCCGCGTGGGGCCTGCTGCGGCGCTGGTGGAGCCGCTGACCGGACAGCCCGACCTCAGGCCGGCGACGACCGCAATCCGTAGGCCTTCCCCCCGACGAAGACGTACTCGGCGCGCAGCACAGCGTCGCCTTTTTCACCGGTGAAGGTGAAACCCAGCAGCGCGACGCGGTCGCCGTTCTTGATTTCCGGCACCTGCCACGCGCCCATGCGCGACAGCGGCGCCAGCTCGATCTGCCAGCGCCGGTCTCGGCGCGTGGGCAGTTGCGCGGCTTTCAGCAATGCCGCGCCGTCGACGTTGGCGCTCTGTGCCGGCAGTGCGCGTGTGGCCAGGTCAGCCGGCAGCTTCAGGTCGGCGGGCAACTCCAGTTCCAGCTCGGCGTGCGGGTTGGCCCAGCGCACCTTGGACGCCGTGCCTTCCAGGTAGAGGGGGCGGCTCTGGTCGAAGCTGCTCCAGCCGTGGTGGGCCCAGGCGGGCAGCGCCACCAGGGCCGTGCTCGCGACGAAATGGCGTCTTTGCATGAGAGGCTTCCTTTCAGACGGAGTTCACAAGTAAGCAATCCAGCGGCCGCAGATGATGGCGCCCAGCCACAGCCCCAGCGACAGCACGGTCTGCGCGCGCGCAAAGGCATCGTTCAGCACCAGGCTGCCCCGGGCATGGAAGAAGGCGGCGTTCAAACCCGCCAGGGACACCAGGCCCAGCTTGATGAGGAAGGCGCGGTTGCCCAGCATGTCGTTCGGGTGGGCCGCAAACAGCAGCAAGCCGCTCATCACGACGAGACCAAAACCGGCCAGCGACACCGGCAGCGCCAGCCGCGCGAGTGCTTGCAAAGGCAAATCAGCGCCAGCGCCCCAGACACGCAGCTCGAACAGCACGAGGCTGCCCAGCAGCAAGGCGATGCCGACGATGTGCAGCACCTCCAGCGCCGGGTAGGCGTACGGGTGGCTGGCCAGCCCGGGGATGCCAGCAAAACGGGGGAAGTCCATCTCAGAGTCTCGCAGGGCACGAACCTAGAATCCGTCAATGCATCTTCACATTCTCGGCATCTGCGGCACCTTCATGGGGGGACTCGCAGCCCTGGCGCGCGAAGCCGGCCATCGCGTGACGGGTTGCGACGCCGGCGTCTACCCGCCGATGAGCGACCAGCTGCGCGCTTTGGGCATCGAGCTCATCGAGGGCTTTGGCGCCGAGCAGCTGGCGCTCAAGCCGGATGTCTTCGTGATCGGCAATGTGGTGACCCGCGGCAATGTGCTGATGGAAGCCGTACTCGACGCGGGCGCGGCCTACACCAGCGGCCCGCAATGGTTGGCCGAGCATGTGCTGCAAGGCCGGCATGTGCTGGCGGTGGCGGGCACCCACGGCAAGACCAGCACCACGTCGATGCTGGCCTGGATCCTCGACCAGACCGGTTTGCAACCCGGTTTTCTCGTCGGCGGCGTGCCGCTGAACTTCGGGGTCTCGGCGCGGCTCGGCATGGGGCATACCTTCGTCATCGAAGCCGACGAGTACGACACCGCGCTCTTCGACAAGCGCAGCAAGTTCGTGCACTACCGGCCACGCACGGCCATCCTGAACAACCTGGAACACGACCACGCCGACATCTTTCCCGACCTGGCGGCGATAGAGACGCAGTTCCACCACCTCGTGCGCACGGTGCCATCCACCGGCCGCCTGGTCGTGAACGCCCGCGACGACGCCCTGCCCCGCGTGCTGGCGCGCGGCTGCTGGAGCGAGGTGCAGCGTTTCGGCACCAAGCGCGAAGAACCCGGCGGCCTGTGCGCGCGTGGCGACCCGCAGAGCTTCGACGTGCTGCGCGGCAGCCTGAAGCTGGGCCATGTGGAATGGGCGCTGCTGGGTGAACACAACCAGATGAACGCACTGGCCGCCATCGGCGCGGCCGAGCACGTGGGCGTGGCGCCCGAGGCCGCCTGTGCGGCGCTGGCCAGCTTCCAGAACGTGCGCCGGCGGCTCGAACTGCGCGGGGAGGCGTCAGGCGTGAAGGTCTACGACGACTTCGCCCACCATCCCACGGCGATGCGCACCACGGTCGACGGCCTGCGCCGCAAGGTGGGCCACAGCCAGCGCATCCTGGCGGTGTTCGAGCCGCGCTCCAACACCATGAAACTGGGCGCGATGAAGGCGCAGCTGCCCTGGGCGCTGGAAGAAGCCGACCTCAGCTTCTGCCTGCAGGGCGATTACGGCTGGAGCGCTGCCGACGCGCTGGCGCCGCTGGGCGAGACTGTGGTGGTGCACGACAAAGTCGACGCGCTGGTCGCCGCCATCGTGAAAGCCGCCGCGCCGGGTGACCATGTGCTGTGCATGAGCAATGGTGGCTTTGGCGGCATCCACGACAAGCTCCTGGCGGC
>JANMMD010000055.1:0-15285 GCA_031372905.1 Betaproteobacteria bacterium | reverse complement strand
GGCCGGGGCAACATCGTTTCCAGCCCGCGCGTCATCACGGCCGACCAGACCAAGGCGCGCATCGAGCAAGGCGAAGAGATTCCCTATCAGCAGGCCACCTCCAGCGGCGCCACATCGGTGTCGTTCAAGAAGGCCAGCCTGAGCCTGGAAGTGACACCGCAGATCACGCCTGAGGGCAACGTGATCCTCAACCTGGAAGTCAACAAGGACAGCCGCGGCGCCCTCACCGCCGCCGGCCCCGCCATCAACACCAAGCAGGTGAAGACCCAGGTGCTGGTGGAGAACGGCGGCACCGTGGTGATCGGCGGCATCTTCACCCAGGACGAGCAGACCGAAGTCAACAAGGTGCCGCTGCTGGGTGACATTCCCTACCTCGGCTACCTTTTCCAGAACCGCGTGCGCAGCACTCGCAAGACCGAGTTGTTGATCTTCATCACGCCCAAGATCGTGACCGATCGGTCGGCGGCGCGCTGAAGCGCTACTGAACTCGTGAGCGAACACCCCATGAAGACGAACAATTTTCTTATCGCGTTGCTCGTATTGGCATTGGCCGCTTGCAGTGGCGGTGGCGGCGATGCCGGCACCAGCACTTTCAATGGCGGAGGTGGCGGCACTGGGGGCGGTGGCACACCGACCGTGCCAGCCGCGCCGACAGCATCCGACCTTGCACTCACCCTGTCGTCACCGACAGTCAACAACGCCGGCACTGACACGGTCATCGTCACCGCCACAGCCGTTGACGCCAACCGGAACACGGTTGCCAACATTCCAATCACGATCAGCGTCGACAGTGGCGCCACCGTCCAGGTGTCGGGCACCGCAACGACCGCATCCGGGCAGGTGACCGGCACAGTGGGCATCGGCTCGGACCGCTCCAACCGCACAATCACCGTGCGTGCCGTGAGCGGGACCATCACCAGAGAAGTAGCCATCCGGGTGATCGGAACGCGCATCACAGCAACCGCACTGCCGGCCGTGCTTGCGCCGGGACAGGCAGGAACCGTGCAATACGTCGTCGTCGACGCGACTGGCAATGCTTTGGCGGCGGTGCCGGTATCGATAACCGGTCCTGGCGGTACGACATCGAACGGCACCACCGGTGTGAACGGCGACTTCGTGTTTTCGTACACAGCACCGGCCACCACGGGCAGCCTCAACATTCGCGCCGGCGCAGCAGGCGTGGAGAGCATCACGACCGTGTTGGTTCAGTCGGGCACTTCAACGCTGCCGTCGGTACCTGCGGACAGCGTGCGCTCGGCCACCGTCAGAGCCAATCCAAGCGTGGTGGCGGTGAACACGGGAGCCTCGACGCTCAACCGGGCCGAAGTCCGCGCCCTCTTCGTTGGCAATAGCAATGCACCGGTTGCCAACGTTCGCGTCCGCTTCGATCTGGACGGCGACACGAACTCCATCGGCGGCACCTTCGCTTCCGGGAGCAATCTCGTGTACAGCGATGGCAATGGAATCGCCCTGACCTCCTACATCCCCGGCACTCGCTTCAGCCCCACCGACGGGGTCACGTTGCGCGCCTGCTGGGACTACAACGACTTTGCCGCTGGCACTTGCCCGAACGCTGCGCGAACGACCGTCACGGTAATCTCTGACGCGCTGTCCGTCACCATCGGCTCCGACGATCTGATCGTTACGGGCGATCTGGTCTACGTGAAGCGTTTCATCGTGCAGGTGAATGATTCGTCAGGCCTCGCCAAGCCTGACGTGCAGATCAGCCCCTTGCTCGATCTTCCCGTGTACCTGAAGGGGGTCTACACACGGGTCGGGACAGCTTGGGTGCGTACCTCGGCGCAGTCATGCGATAACGAAGATTTGAACCGGAACGGTGTGCTTGAGGTGTACTCCAACGGCGGCATAGAAGATGCCAACGACAGCAGAGCACTGGAACCCCGGAAGGCGGATGTCGCGGTTGCGTTTGAGGGCGGTTCAAGGACCAACAGCGCTGGACAATTGATCTTGAGGATCACTTATCCCAAGAACGTGGCCAGTTGGATTGAGTATGACCTGACGGTAGCGGCATCGGGGGTGGCCGGTACCGAAGGGCGCGCTACTTTCTCCGGTACGCTGCCCGTGCCTGTTGAAGCCATCAGCGCCGCGGGCGCCCCTGCATTCAGGGTCAGCCCTTATGGGACCAACACGTCGAGTTCAGTAACCATCGTCACTACGCCAGACGGCCGCGCTCAGGGCGCACTTTGCGGGCAGTAGCCCAACCCAGAGTGCAATTCTCCCTGGTCGGCATGCCCGGCAGCGGCAAGTCCACAGTTGCCCGCCATCTCGCCCGCCAGCTCAGCCTGCAATTCGTCGACAGCGACACCCAGATCGAACACCGGATCGGCATGCCGATCCGGGCGTTTTTCGAGACACAGGGCGAAGCCGCTTTCCGTGACATCGAGCAAGATGTCATTGATGAATTGACGCAGCGCGAAGGCTGCGTGCTCGCCACGGGTGGCGGCGCGGTGCTGCGGCCTTCGAACCGCGACGCTCTGCACTCGCGCACGCATGTGGTGTACCTGCGCGCCACCGCTGAAGACCTGTTCCGGCGGCTGCGCAATGACACGCAGCGCCCACTGCTGCAGGTGACCGACCCGCTGGCACGCCTGCGTGAGCTGTACCGGGAGCGTGACCCGCTGTACCGCCGCACGGCGCACTTCATCGTCGAGGCCGCACGGCCCTCGGTGGGCTCGCTCACCGGCATGGTGCTGATGCAGCTCGAACTGGCGGGCCTGGTCGACCCGTCGCAGGTGCCCTCCAGCATCGACCAAGGCCCGTATTGAGCGCGGCACGGTGTGAGCCTGCCCCCAGGGCTGCCACACGGGCCGCTGCAGGCGCCCCCTTAGACTCCCAGCCATGAAGCCCGCGAGCCTGCGCACGGTGAAGGTGGCCACCCCGGACAGCCGCTACGACATCCTCATCGCCGGAGAGTTGCTGAACGAGCCATCGGCGTGGGCCGGTTTGCCCGCTTCGTCTCATGCGGTGATCGTCAGCAACCCCATGGTGGACGCGCTCTACGGGGAAGCCCTTGCCGCTGCCATTGCCCCGCACCACCGCAGCGTCAGCCGCGTGCTCTTGCCCGACGGTGAAGCGCACAAGACCTGGGCGTCGCTGAATCTCGTCTTCAACCACCTGCTGGAACACGGCTGCGACCGCAGGACGGTGCTCTACGCCTTGGGCGGTGGCGTGGTGGGCGACATGACCGGCTTTGCCGCCGCCACCTACATGCGCGGTGTGCCTTTCGTGCAGGTGCCCACCACGCTGCTGGCACAGGTGGATTCATCGGTGGGCGGCAAGACCGCCATCAACCACCCGATGGGCAAGAACATGATCGGCGCGTTCTACCAGCCGGCGCGTGTGGTCTGCGATCTCGGCACGCTGGCCAGCCTGCCGCCGCGCGAGATGTCGGCGGGCCTGGCCGAAGTCATCAAGTACGGGCCGATTGCGGACATGGCCTTCTTCGAGTGGATAGAAGACCACATCGACGCGCTGCGCGCCAACGACCGCGAGGCGATGGCGCACGCCGTGCAGCGCTCGTGCGAGATCAAGGCCGAGGTCGTGGGCCAGGATGAACGAGAGAGCGGCCTGCGTGCCATCCTGAACTTTGGTCATACCTTCGGCCACGCCATCGAAGCAGGCCTGGGTTACGGCGTCTGGCTGCACGGTGAGGCGGTGGGTTGCGGGATGGTGCTGGCGGCGGAGCTGTCGGCGCAGCTCGGCCTGGTGCCGGCGGCTTTCGTCGACCGACTGACACGCTTGGTGGCCCGCGCCGGCCTGCCCGTGCAGGCGCCCTACATGCCCGATGAGCGCTGGCTGGAGCTGATGCGCGTCGACAAGAAGGCCGAGGCCGGCGCGATCCGTTTTGTCGTCATCGAAGCGCCCGGGCGGGCCGTTCTGCGCACCGCCCCCGACGCCACCGTGCTGCACGTCATCCACACACATTCGGCCACTGCGGTCGCGGCCGCGGGCGCCGCCGCGTGAGCTCCGCCGGCCTGGCACCCTGGGCCAGTGATCCCACGCACAGCCGCGGGCGGCGTCTGGCGGAATCGCTCTCGCCGCCGCGCACCGAGCACCAGCGCGACCGCGACCGCATCGTGCACAGCACGGCCTTCCGTCGCCTGGTCTACAAGACCCAGGTCTTCATCAATCATGAAGGCGACCTTTTCCGCACGCGGCTCACACATTCGCTGGAAGTGGCACAGCTCGGCCGCTCGGCGGCCCGCGCCTTGCGCCTGAACGAGGATTTGGTGGAAGCCATCGCGCTGGCGCACGACCTCGGCCACACGCCGTTCGGCCACGCCGGCCAGGACGCGCTGCACGCCTGCATGCAAGACCACGGCGGCTTCGAGCACAACCTGCAGAGCCTGCGCGTGGTGGATGAACTTGAAGTCCGCTACCCCAGCTTCGACGGTCTGAATCTGTGTTTCGAAACGCGCGAGGGGATCCTCAAGCATTGCTCTCCGCGCAACGCACAGCGCCTGGCTGCGGCCGAACCCGGCGGCCCGGCGCAGCGCTTCATCGACGGCCATCAGCCCAGCCTGGAAGCGCAGTTGGTGAACCTGGCGGACGCGATCGCCTACAACGCCCACGACATCGACGACGGCGTGCGCTCGGGTTTGCTGACGCTGGCGCAACTGGAAGAGGTGCCGCTCTTCGTGCGCTGGCGCGATGAAGTCCTTGCCGACCACCCCACGCTGGCCGAGCAGCCCGGCCGCCGCCTGCTGTTCGAAACGCTGCGGCGGCTGCTTTCGGCACAGATCGGCGACCTCATCGCCCACACGGCACAGACGCTGAGCACCGCACAGCCCGCCGATGCCGACGCGGCACGCGCCATGCCGCCCTTGGTGGGTACGAGCCCGGCGCTGCGCGAGCAGAACGCAGAACTCAAGCGCTTCCTGTTCCGCCAGCTCTACCGCCACCCGCAGGTGGTGCAGTCGACGAGCCTGGCGCGCACGGTGGTCAGCGAGCTGTTCGCGGCCTACACGGCACAGCCCGCCGAGATGCCCGCCGACTTTGCCCAAGCGGCGGACACACCGCGCGCCGTGGCCGACTACATCGCCGGCATGACCGACCGTTTCGCCCTGCGCGAGCACCACCGCCTCACCGGGCAGCGGCTGTTCGCCGACGCCGTCTGAGCCCATGGCGCGCCTGCGGCGGCTGGAGTGGCCGGGGCAGGCGCACCTGCTCATCCAGCGCGCGCACGGCGCCTTGGGCGAAGCAGGGGTCTTTGTCGACGCCATCGACCGCGGGCGCTTTCTGGCGGCGTTGAACGACGCCGCGCGTTCCCAGGCGGTGCAGGTGCATGCCTACGCGCTACTGCCGAAGGAACTGCATCTCTTGGCCACGCCCACCGAGCCGGGCGCGCTGGGCCGCTTGATGCAGGCCCTGGGCCGGCAATATGTGAGCGCCTACAACCGCCGCCATGGACACCGCGGCAGCGTCTGGGATGGACGCTTCCGCTGCGCCGTGGTGGAGCCCGGTGCCCTGCGTCTGGCCGCGCTGCAACTCGTCGATGGGCTGTCGGAGGAGCCCGGCTGTACCAGTCGCGGGCCACGCACCGGCGGCCCGCGCGACCCGCTGTTGACGGATCCGCCGGAGTGGTGGGCGCTGGGCAACACGCCCTTCGACCGTGAGGCCGCATACCGAGCACGTCTCTTGCAAGGCCTGCCCGCTGTTCACGCCTTGGCACTGCGCCAGGCAGCGCTGGGTGGCTGGGCCGCGGGCTCGGCAGCGTTCGCTGCAGAGGTGGCTGCTGCCACCGCCCGCCCGGCCCGGCCGCGCGCGCGCGGACGTCCCCGCATCGCTCCCGCGTCGGCCTGATCCCGGCGACCCTTCAGCCAGGTCGCTTCCAGATTGATATGTCCCCATTTTAAGCAAAGCGCTCGGGTTGTGGATCTTGATGGGGTCTGACCCCTTTTTATAGCCATTGATGTGCATGCTGCGCTGCAGTAATCTTCGCAACCCCGCGGGGCCTCGGCCCGCAATCGCCCACGCCTGACAGGAACGCGCCATGCCGACGCCCGCACACACCACCGCCACTGCCCAGGAAATCACCGACCTGGCGGAACACGGCCTCTACAACCCGGCGGCTGAACATGACGCCTGCGGCGTCGGTTTCGTGGCGCACATCAAGGGCGCGCGCGCGCACGCCATCGTTCAGCAGGGCCTGAAGATCCTGGAGAACCTCGACCACCGCGGCGCGGTCGGTGCCGACGAGCTGATGGGCGACGGCGCCGGCATCCTGATCCAGATTCCCGATGACTTCTACCGCGCCGAGATGGCCGCCCAGGGCGTGGCCCTGCCCCCCCCCGGCGAATATGGCGTCGGCATGATCTTCCTGCCCAAGGAACACGCCAGCCGCCTGGCCTGCGAGCAGGAACTGGAACGCGCCGTGAAAGCCGAAGGCCAGGTGCTGCTGGGCTGGCGCGACGTGCCGGTCGACCGTGAGATGCCGATGAGCCCGGCGGTGCGTGCGAAAGAGCCCGTCATCCGCCAGATCTTCATCGGCCGCGGCGCCGACGTCATCGTGCCCGATGCACTGGAACGCAAGCTCTACGTCATCCGCAAGACCGCCAGCGCCGCCATCCACGCGCTGAAGCTCACGCACAGCCGCGAGTACTACGTGCCCAGCATGAGTTGCCGCACCGTCATCTACAAGGGCCTGCTGCTGGCCAACCAGGTGGGCGTGTACTTCAAGGACCTGGCCGACCCGCGCGCCGTCAGCGCTCTGGCGCTGGTGCACCAGCGTTTCAGCACCAACACTTTCCCCGAATGGCCGCTCGCCCACCCCTACCGCATGGTGGCGCACAACGGCGAGATCAACACGGTCAAGGGCAACTTCAACTGGATGCGCGCCCGTGAAGGCGTGATGAAGAGCCCGGTGCTGGGCGACGACCTGAACAAGCTCTACCCCATCAGCTTCGAAGGCCAGAGCGACACCGCGACCTTCGACAACGCATTGGAATTGCTGACGATGGCGGGCTACCCGCTGGCCCACGCAGCGATGATGATGATTCCTGAAGCGTGGGAGAACCACGAGATGATGGACGAGCGCCGGCGTGCCTTCTACGAATACCACGCCGCCATGCTGGAACCCTGGGACGGCCCGGCCGCCATGGTGTTCACCGATGGCAAGCAGATCGGCGCCACCCTCGACCGCAATGGCCTGAGACCCGCCCGATACATCGTCACCGACGACGACCTCGTGGTGATGGCCAGCGAGAGCGGCGTGCTGCCGGTGCCGCAGAGCAAGATCATCAAGAAGTGGCGCCTGCAGCCCGGCAAGATGTTCCTGATCGACCTCGAACAGGGTCGCATCGTCGACGACGAAGAGCTGAAGAACCAGTTCGCGAATGCACGGCCGTACCGGCAGTGGATCGAGAACGTGCGCATCCGCCTGGACGACGTGCCCGGCGGCGCGGCGCCAGCCGCGGCCACAGAGACGCTGCTCGATCGCCAGCAGGCCTTCGGCTATACGCAGGAGGACCTGAAGTTCCTGATGGCGCCGATGGCGGCCAACGGTGAAGAAGCCATCGGCAGCATGGGCAACGACAGCCCGCTGGCCGTGCTTTCCGACAAGAACAAGCCGCTCTTCAACTATTTCAAGCAGCTCTTCGCGCAGGTGACCAACCCGCCGATCGACCCCATCCGGGAAGCGATCGTGATGAGCCTGAACAGCTTCATCGGCCCGAAACCGAACCTGCTCGACATCAACGCGGTGAACCCGCCGATGCGCCTGGAGGTGACGCAGCCCATTCTCGACTTCGCCGACATGGCGCGCCTGCGCAGCATCGCGCAGCACACCGGCGACAAGTTCAAGAGCTACGAGCTCGACATCACCTACCCGCTGGCCTGGGGCCGAGAAGGGGTCGAAGCCAAGCTGGCGTCGCTGTGCGCCGAGGCGGTGGACGCGCTCAAGGGCGGCCACAACATCCTCATCATCACCGACCGGCGCATGAACCGCGCCCAGATCGCCATCCCTGCGCTGCTGGCGCTCAGCGCGATCCACCACCATCTGGTGCGCGAAGGCCGCCGCACCACCGCCGGCCTGGTGGTGGAAACCGGCAGTGCACGCGAGGTGCATCACTTCGCCGTGCTGGCGGGTTATGGCGCCGAGGCCGTGCATCCCTACCTGGCGATGGAAACGCTGGTCGAGCTGCAGGGTTCACTGCCCGCCGCGATCGACGCCGAGAAGGCCGTCTACAACTACGTCAAGGCCATCGGCAAGGGTCTGTCCAAGATCATGTCGAAGATGGGTGTCAGCACCTACATGAGCTACTGCGGCGCACAGCTTTTCGAGGCCATCGGCCTGGAAAAGGGCTTCGTCGAGAAGTACTTCCGCGGCACCGCCACGCAGGTAGGCGGCATCGGCGTGTTCGAGGTCGCCGAAGAAGCCCTGCGCATGCACCAGGCGGCCTTTGGCAACGACCCGCTGCTGGCCCACATGCTGGACGCCGGCGGTGAATACGCGTGGCGCGCGCGCGGCGAAGAACACATGTGGAGCCCGGACGCCATCGCCAAGCTGCAGCACAGCACGCGCGCCAACAAGTGGGACACCTACAAGGAATACGCGCAGCTCATCAACGACCAGAGCAGGCGCCACATGACGCTGCGCGGGCTCTTCGAGTTCAAGGTCGACCCCAGCAAGGCGATTCCCGTCGAAGAGGTGGAATCGGCGGCCGACATCGTCAAGCGTTTCGCCACCGGCGCGATGTCGCTGGGCTCGATCAGCACCGAGGCGCACAGCACGCTGGCCATCGCGATGAACCGCATCGGCGGCAAGAGCAACACGGGCGAAGGTGGCGAAGACCCGGCGCGCTACCGCAGCGAGCTGAAGGGCATCAAGGTCACGGCCGGCACGATGGTGAGCGACATCATCGGCAAGAAAGTCATCGAGAGCGACTACGCGCTGAAGGACGGCGACAGCCTGCGCAGCAAGATCAAGCAGGTGGCTTCGGGGCGCTTCGGTGTGACGACGGAGTACCTGGTCAGCGCCGACCAGATCCAGATCAAGATGGCCCAGGGTGCGAAGCCCGGCGAGGGCGGCCAGCTGCCCGGCGGGAAAGTCTCCGACTACATCGGCTTCCTGCGCTACAGCGTGCCGGGCGTGGGCCTGATCTCTCCCCCGCCGCACCACGACATCTACTCCATCGAAGACCTGGCGCAGCTCATCCACGACCTGAAGAACGCCAACCCGCGCGCCTCGATCAGCGTGAAGCTCGTGAGCGAAGTCGGCGTGGGGACGATTGCAGCCGGCGTGGCCAAGTGCAAGGCCGACCACGTGGTGATTGCCGGGCACGATGGTGGCACCGGCGCTTCCCCGTGGTCATCGATCAAACACTGCGGCACGCCTTGGGAACTGGGCTTGGCCGAGACGCAGCAAACGCTGGTGCTCAACCGCCTGCGCAGCCGCATCCGTGTGCAGGCCGACGGCCAGATGAAGACCGGTCGCGATGTCGTCATCGGCGCGCTGCTCGGCGCCGACGAGTTCGGCTTCGCCACGGCCCCGCTGGTGGTGGAGGGCTGCATCATGATGCGCAAGTGCCACCTCAACACCTGCCCGGTGGGCGTGGCGACACAAGACCCACTGCTGCGCGCCAAGTTCGCCGGCAAGCCCGAGCACGTGGTGAACTACTTCTTCTTCGTCGCCGAAGAAGCGCGG
Organism: Betaproteobacteria bacterium; assembly: GCA_031372905.1. GTDB lineage: Bacteria > Pseudomonadota > Gammaproteobacteria > Burkholderiales > Burkholderiaceae_C > Rubrivivax. The sequence continues at coordinate 5,621 of JANMMD010000055.1, read as the reverse complement.
CAGATCATGGCGCAGCTGGGCATCCGCAAGTTCGACGACCTGATCGGCCGCGCCGACCTGTTGGACACCAAGAAGGGCGTCGAGCACTGGAAGGCGCGCGGCTTGGACTTCGCGCGCGTGTTCCACCAGCCCGATGTGCCCGCCGAGGTGTCGCGCTTCCACACCGAAGAGCAGGACCATGGCCTGGCCAAGGCGCTGGACGTGAAGCTGATCGAGCGCTGCCAGCCGGCCATCCTGAAGGGCGAGAAAGTGCACTTCATGGAGGAGGCGCGCAACCTCAACCGCAGCGTCGGCGCCATGCTCTCGGGCGAGCTGGTGCGCCACCGCCCCGAGGGCCTGCCCGACCAGACCATCTTCATGCAGATGGAAGGCGTGGGCGGCCAGAGCTTCGGCGCCTTCCTGGCCACGGGCATCACGCTGTACCTGATCGGCGACGCCAACGACTACACCGGCAAGGGTCTCAGCGGCGGCCGCATCGTCGTGCGGCCAAGCATCGAGTTCCGCGGCGACGCCACGAAAAACATCATCGTCGGCAACACCGCGCTCTACGGCGCCACCAGCGGCGATGCCTTCTTCCGCGGCGTCGGCGGTGAACGTTTTGCGGTGCGCCTCTCCGGCGCCACCACGGTGGTGGAAGGCACCGGCGACCACGGCTGTGAATACATGACCGGCGGCACCGTCGTCGTGCTGGGCAAGACAGGGCGCAACTTCGCCGCCGGCATGAGCGGCGGCGTGGCCTATGTCTATGACGAGGACGGGCAGTTCGCGCGGCGCTGCAACACCAGCATGGTGACGCTGGACAAGGTGCTGCCGCGCGAAGAGCAGGCAGGCCCTGCCGTCGGCATGCACGCACAGCAGGCCGACGAGGCGCTGCTCAAGCACCTGATCGAAGAACACCACCGCTGGACGGGCAGCCTGCGTGCCCGCGAACTGCTGGACCACTGGGCCACGGCGCGCGCCAAGTTCGTGAAGGTCTTTCCGCACGAGTACAAGCGTGCGCTGGCCGCACGAGCGGCTGCCGCCGTCGCCCCCACACAAACCGTCGCGGCGAAGTAAGCGCTCTTCCCGCCACCACGAAGCCGAAGTACAGGAACAAGCCATGGGCAAGGTCACCGGATTTCTCGAGTACGAACGCCTGGAAGAAGGCTACGAGCCACCGCCCGCGCGCCTGAAAACGTGGAAGGAGTTCGTCATCACCTTGAATGCCGAGCAGGCCAAGGTGCAAAGCGCGCGCTGCATGGACTGCGGCACGCCCTTCTGCAACAGCGGCTGCCCAGTCAACAACGTCATTCCCGACTTCAACGACCTGGTCTACCAGGGCGACTGGAAGAACGCGATCACGGTGCTGCACAGCACCAACAACTTCCCCGAGTTCACGGGCCGCATCTGCCCGGCGCCTTGTGAAGCGGCCTGCACGCTGAACGTCAACGACGACGCGGTCGGCATCAAGAGCATCGAGCACGCCATCATCGACCGCGCCTGGGCCGAAGGCTGGGTGTTGCCCGAAGTGCCCGCGGTCAAGACCGGCAAGAAGGTCGCCGTGGTCGGCAGCGGCCCGGCCGGTCTGGCCGCCGCACAGCAGTTGGCGCGCGCCGGCCACGACGTGACGGTGTTCGAGAAGAACAGCCGCATCGGAGGTCTGCTGCGTTACGGCATTCCCGACTTCAAGATGGAGAAGACCCACATCGATCGCCGCGTGGCGCAGATGCAGGCCGAGGGTGTGGTCTTTCGCACTGGCGTGCTGATCGGCGCCTGGCCAGCGGAAAGCAAGATCACCAACGACGCGACGGAAACCATCAGCGCTGAACAACTGAAGGCCGATTTCGACGCGGTGGTGCTGACGGGCGGCAGCGAGATCAGCCGTGACCTGCCCGTGCCCGGCCGAGAGCTCGATGGCGTGCATTACGCGATGGAGTTCTTGCCTCAGCAGAACAAGGTGGTGGCCGGCGACAAGCTGAAGAAGCAGATCCGCGCCGATGGCAAGCATGTCATCGTCATTGGCGGCGGCGACACGGGCAGCGACTGCGTCGGCACCAGCAACCGCCATGGCGCCGCCAGCGTGACGCAGTTCGAGCTGATGCCGCAGCCGCCCGAGGAAGAAAACAAACCCCTGACCTGGCCCTACTGGCCCACCAAGCTGCGCACCAGTTCCAGCCACGAAGAAGGCTGCGAGCGCGAGTTCGCGATCAGCACCAAGGAGCTTGTGGGAAGCAAGGGCAAGGTCACGGCGCTGAAGACCGTTCGTGTGCAATTCCAGGGCGGCAAGTTCGTCGAAGTGCCCGGCAGCGAGCAGGAATACAAGGCCGACCTGGTGCTGCTGGCGATGGGCTTCACGGCACCCGTGGGCAGCGTGCTGGAGGCCTTCGGTGTCGAGAAGGACGCCCGTGGCAATGCCCGCGCCAGCACCGACGACGGCGTCGGCTACAAGACCAATGTCGACAAGGTGTTCGCCGCCGGCGACATGCGCCGCGGCCAGAGCCTGGTGGTGTGGGCCATTCGTGAAGGCCGGCAGGCCGCGCGCGCGGTCGACGCCTACTTGATGGGGCACAGCCAGCTGCCGCGTTAAATGCTTCACGGCCCGCCCAGCGCGTGCCGGCGAAGCAAGTCACGGTTTGTTGCACGGCCGCATATTTGACGCACACAAGCTCTACATCTCTCACGGTTGAGCGCCGATAAAGAGAGGCAGACTCGGGTTCATCCGAGTGCTCAGGAGCTTTCGTGCGTCTGCTGTTTTCGTCGTCGTCCCTGCCGCGTAGCGCTTGCGTCGCACCCATGCGCGGCCGGCATGCCGGCTTCACATTGATCGAGTTGATGATTGCCGTGGCCATCGTCGGCATCATCGCCGCCGTGGCCTACCCGCAATACACGAGCTACGTGCAGCGCAGCCGCCTGGCCGAGGCCACCGGCAACCTCAGCACCACGCGCGTTCGGCTCGAGCAGGTGTTCCAGGAGCGACGCAATTACGGTTCGACGGCTGCCGACTGCAGTGGCAGCGGCGTGGTCCTGCCCACCGGCGATTTCTTTGACTACAGCTGCACCTGGGGCTCCACGTCCTCCAGCCAGTCGTTCCTGCTCACGGCCACCGGCAAGAGCTCGGCCAACATGGCCGGCTTCACCTTCACGGTGGACCACAACAACCTCCAGCGCACCACCGCATTCCCCGGGGCCAGTGGCCTTCCGACGAACTGCTGGCTGCGGCGGCAGGGCCAGACATGCTGATGGCGCCGCATCGCAGCGGCATGCTCGGCCTGACCTTGATCGAGCTGATGGTCACCGTGGCCGTGCTCGCCATCGGCCTGTCGCTGGCCGCGCCCAGCTTCACGCAGCAGATCGCCAACTACCGCTTGCGCACGGCATCGGAAAGCATCATCAACGGCTTGAATTACGCCCGTGCCGAAGCGGTGCGCCGCAACTCACCCGTGAGCTTCACGCTGGATGCCAGCGGCTCGGGCTGGGCGGTGAGCCAGGTCAGCCCCGCCACGGCATTGCAGAGCCGCTCGAACGGCGATTCACCCAACATCACCACCACCTCCAGCACGACGAGCCGCACGGTCACCTTCACGGCCACCGGCTTTGTCGACAACAGCGGCGTGCGCTTGAGCCGTATCGACCTCTCGAGCAGCGCGGCCAACACCGACACGCGCCGCATCGACATCTTCGGCGGCGGTCTCATCCGGGTCTGCGACCCGGCCGTGGCGACCGTTGGCGACCCGCGGAAATGCTGATGTCGCCCCTGCCCTCTTCGCGCCGCCACTCGGGGGGCTTCACGATGATCGAAGTGCTGGTGGCGCTGCTCGTGTTCTCGCTGGGCGTGCTGGGTCTGGTCGCCATTCAAGCCACGGCCACGCGCATGGCCGGTGATGCGCGCGACCGCGCGGTGGCCACCTTCCTGGCTGACCAGCTCATCGCCCGCATGTTGATCGCAGACCCCGCCACGGCCAACAGTTTCGCCCACCACCCCACCGGCACCACCGCCTGCAACCCTTCGGGCGCCGCCTCCACCAACGCCACCGTCACCGCATGGCTGGCCGAGGTGACGGCACAGCTGCCCAAGGCCACCTCGGCGCTGCAGCAGATCGTCATCACCGCCGGCAACGAGGTCACAGTGCGCTTGTGCTGGCAGAACGGCGAAGAACCGCCTCGGAGCCTGACCGTGCGCAACCAGGTGCAATGGCAGTTGTGATGCGAGCCACCCGCCCCCTAAAAACCAGGCGTCTTGCTTCGGCCGGCTTCACGCTGGTCGAGTTGATGGTCGCGCTGACCATCGGCCTGGTGCTGGCCCTGGCCATCAGCTTGTCGATGTTGTCGATGGGCCGCCAGTTCCGCGTCGTCGGAGCCACGTCGTCAGCGCAGGTGAATTCGCAACTCGCCCTGTCGCTCATCGATGGCGCGGGGCGCACCGCAGGTGCGGGCCTGTTCAACAACGGCCAACTCGTGTGCCCCACGTTCAACGCCCGCAATGGCGCCACCACCGTCTCCAACGGCGCCGCTTTGCTGCCTGCACGCATCATCGATGGCGGCTCTGCCTCGGCCTCGGACCGTTTGGTGTTCACGGCGTCCAACGCCATCGGCCCGCTGTCGGGCATGCCGGTGGTGGCCCCGATGGGCGCAGGTGCCGACCCCATCACCATCACCGACGGCGGCAGCATTGCCGTGAACGATCTGGCCATCGTCGGCGTACCCGGTTCGGCCTCGGTGCCCTGCACGCTGTTCCAGGTGACGGCCATCGCCACCGACACCACGGGCGCCACTTGCGGCGGCAACGCCAGCCGTTGCAAGACGCTGACCCATGCGCCGGGCGGCACCTACAACCCTGCCACTGGCACCTTCACCAACGAGCCGCGCTACGGCTTCACCACGGCGGGAGGCGTGAACGGGCCCGCCGCCGTGATGGGCCTGGGCACGGGCTTCCGCCAGGAGGCCTTTGCGGTGCTCTGCGAGACCCTGGTGCAATACAACGCCTTCAGCGACACGCCCACCTGCACCACCGCACCCTTGAACTTTGGCGGTGGCGCCAACGCGCTGGTGACGGACATCGTCTTGATGCAGGCGCAATACGGCATCAGCAGTGCGTCCACCAGTGACATCGTCACCGACTGGGTCGACGCCAGCGGCACGGACTGGACCAACCCGACCGTGGCGAACATCGGCCGCATCAAGGCCGTGCGGGTGGTCATCATTTCTCGTTCAAAGGAAGCCGCGTCCGAGCTGGTCACCGACGCTACCTGCACCAACGGCGGTGGCGTGGTGAACACCGGACCTTGCACTTTCGAAGACGCACAAGCCCCGGTCATCGACCTCAGCGCCACCAGCGTGCCCGCGGGTCGCAGCTGGCGCAATTACCGCTACCGCGTGCAGCAGGCCGTGGTGCCGCTGCGCAACGTGATCTGGAGCAACTGATGCCCCTGCCTGCACCGACCCTGGCCCGCCGTGCCCGCGCCGGATTGCACGCCCGCGGCCGCAGCCAGCGCGGCATGGTGCTGCTCATCGTGCTCGTGGTTTTGGCGCTGCTGCTGCTGGCCGGCGCCGGCGCCATGCGGGCGGTGGATTCCGGCAACGTCATTTCGGGCAACTTCGCCTTTCAGCAGGCGGCCATGCAGTCAGCAGACCGGGCACTGACC
>JANMMD010000044.1:0-31772 GCA_031372905.1 Betaproteobacteria bacterium | reverse complement strand
CGCTTCTACCTGCTGGCGCAGCGGGCCTTCGGTGCGGCGCGCACGGGGTCGGTGTTCGCCTTTGCGCCGTTCATCGGCGCGGCCGTTGCGGTGGCGCTGGGCGACCGCTCAGCCGGCGGGCTGATGGCGCTGGGCAGCGTGCTGATGCTGGCCGGCGTGTTGCTCCACCTGGCCGAGTCTCATGGCCATGTGCATGCGCATGAAACGCTGGAGCACGAACACGCCCACCGACACGGCGACGGCCATCACGATCATCACCACGATGCGATGCCCGCGGCGGAGCACAGCCATGTGCATCGGCACGCACCGCTGCACCATCAGCACCCGCATGTGCCCGATGCCCATCACGGACACCGGCACTGAACGCATGGTCGGTCGCATCACCGGCACGGGCTCGATGTGAGCTGCCGCCGCACCAGCCAGATCAGCAATGGCGGCAGAACCAGCCACTGAACAACAGGCGACAGCCCGACGCCGAGACCGGGCACGACCGGCATGAGTGGCGAGTACGACCAGCCCTGCATCCAGTGCCCGCCCAACGCGAGCCGCTCGATGGCGACGGTGATCGCCAAACCGCACGCCGTGAATCCCAGCACCCTGGATGCCGTGGGCGCGACCACCCAAGCGCGATGGCGCACGACCAGCGCCACGGCCCAGTAGGCCACCCAGGCAATCACGGCATCGCCGGCCGCGGCCCGGCTGCAGATCTTCACCGCCTCCCAGTGCGGCGCAGCGGCCATCCGCTCGAACAGGGGCGCCTGCCACAGTTCCCAAGGCAGGTTCAGCAGGAACGCGAACAGCGCGACGTTGAACTCAGGAGTCCAGGTCAGCGCGTGCAGGTGCCTCGGCATGGTCTACGCCACCCGGACAGCCCCGGGAGGCGACCTCATTTCGCCACTTCGACAGCCGTCAGCGTGATCGCGGCGTCGATCTTGTCAGCCGCGAACTTCACCTTGTCGCCCGGCTTGAGGGTGTTGAGCATTTTCAGGTCAGCGACCTTGAACACCATCGTCATGCCGGGCATGTCGAGGCTGGCGATCGGATTCAGTGGTGGTTGGAGAAGACACGCTCACGGCCCTCCTTGGGCACGAGTAGAACCTGATGGGAGCCCCTGCGGGAGCCCATTTCCATGCCGGGCCAGCCGACAGGCATTTTGGGCACCGCCAAGCCGACAGCCACCCTGCCGCGACACGTGGAAAGTTGATGGCTTCACAGCTCAGTGCCTGCAGTGCCTGCGAAGTTCCCTGCGCAGGGCACGACGGCTCAACCCGGGACGCGGCGCGCGCCACGAACGGCACGGCGCTGGGTGGCGGATGTCGCCGACGACAAGGTGTCGGCGCCCGCCAGACCGTCCAGGATGGGGCACTCCGGCCGATCGTCACCGTGGCAGCAATGCACGAGGTGTTCCAGCGCCGACTTCATCGCCAGCAGCTCCGCGGCCTTCTGCTCGAGCTCCCGGATGTGCGCTTCGGCAAGGGCCTTGACTTGGCGGCTCGGGCGGCGGCGGTTTTGCCACAGGCTCACCAGCTCGGCGATCTCCGCCAGCGAGAAGCCGAGGTCGCGGGCGTGCCGGATGAACCGCAAGGTGTGGACATCGTTGTGCGCGTACTGGCGATAGCCGGATGCCGTTCGTTGGGCAGCCGGCAGCAGGCCCAACTCTTCGTAGTGGCGAATCATCTTGGCCGACACGCCCGACGCGCTCGCTGCCTCACCGATGTTCATCATGGCGCCATCCTGTCCGTTGAATGACGGCGCCTGAGTTTAGACCTTCCAATGATGGCAAGGTCAAGCCGGCCACGCCAGCATGCCGGCGCAAGGGTGATCGCCCTCGGCGCTTGACCCTCCTACGGTGGGAAGGATGAAAGTCCGCTCATCGAAAACCAACGAAAGAGCAAGATGGTCACCTTCGAAGTCCAGGACATGACCTGCGGACATTGCGTCAGCAGCATCACCAAGGCAGTCCTTGCCATCGACCCTGGCGCCCAGGTCACTGCCGAACTGGCAACGCACTGGGTGCGGATCGAGCCGAGCGGGTCGGACAGCACCCAGCTGAGCGACGCCATCCGCGAGGCCGGCTACACACCTGTGCCTGTTGCCGATGCCGAGCTGGCGGTGCGGCCAGTGGCGCCGCGCAGCGGCTGCTGCTGCCGCTGAGCCACCAGATCGTGGGCGCCTTGATGCACATCAAGCGTCCGCCACCTCGATGGGTGCACTCTCAGCCACTGATGTGAGCAGCGGCTGCACACGGCCTCGCTGCCGCACAAAAGCCGACCCGGTGCGATCGCCGTTTCAGCGTCTCGCCTTCACGCGCATGAATTCGCCCGCGATGCGCAGGCGATGCCACGAACACTGCATGGACCACTCACCTCAGCAGCCAAGCGTCCGGGCGACCGGCATCCACCCAAGCCTTCAGGAGTTCACCATGACCCGCTTTCGCACCCTCGCTGTCTTGTCGATGACCGCCCTCTTGGGGGCCTGCGCCAATCCCGGCCCGATGACTGCCACGTCAGCCTCTGCCAGCGCGGCGCCCATGGCGATGGGCGCCTCGGGGTCGATGCCGGCGCCTGACGCCCGCATGAAGGCTATGCAGGACATGCACCAGAAAATGATGAACGCCCGCACGCCCGCAGACCGGCAAGCCCTGATGGCCGATCACATGAAGGCGATGCAGGACGGCATGGCCATGATGAAGGAGATGCATGCCACGCACGGCGCCGGCGGCATGGGCGGCATGGGCATGATGGGTTCGCCTGGCAACGCGGCTCCGATGGCAGGGATGGGCGACTGCAAGGGCATGCCGACCGACATGGCCAAGCGCCACCAGATGATGGCCGACCACATGGCCATGATGCAGACGATGATGGACATGATGGCCGACCGGATGCCGCCGGCCTCGGCGGGCAAGTGAGCGCGATGCCATGAAGAGCATGTCGGCCGAGACCGGTTCGCCTGCACGGTCGACGCCTGAACCACCTCAGCGCAAGCCCCGTGCCTGGGGCGCAGCGCTGCTGATGGTGGCATTGATCGCTGGCTTTTATCTGCTGCGCGAACACTGGAACCATGTGGCGGGGTCCTGGCCCTACCTGCTGCTGCTGGCCTGCCCGCTGATGCATCTGTTCCACCGACACGGTGGCCCCGGGAAGCATGACAGTCACAGCCACCCTCCTGGCCAGGAATGACGCCCATGAACATGTCCACCCGCTCCACGCGCAGCAGCCCTGCCAGCCATCAACACGGGCACGGGCACGACCACGGCCACGGCCACGACCATCAGGAGCACGCGGTACCCAGCTCCGCCGACGAGGCGCTGAAGGATCCGGTCTGCGGCATGGCGGTCACCCCGGAATCGCCGCACAAGACCGAGCATGCCGGCCGTCCGTACTGGTTCTGCAGCGCCGGTTGCCGCACGAAGTTCCTGACCGAGCCGCAGAAGTACCTGGCACCGGTGGCGCCCGCCGCGCCTGGCCCCGCCGCCGCCGGCACCAGCACCGTCTACACCTGCCCGATGCACCCCGAGATCCGCCAGGAGCGGCCGGGCAACTGCCCCAAGTGCGGCATGACGCTCGAGCCCGTCATGCCCAGCCTGGACGACGAAGCCAACCCGGAACTGGCCGACTTCACGCGCCGCTTCTGGTGGACGCTGCCGCTGACGGTCATCGTGACGGCGCTGGCCATGTTCGGTCACCGGTTCGGCTGGATGGCCATGGGCACACAGAGCTGGGTGGAGCTGGTGCTTTCGGTGCCCATCGTGCTGTGGGCCGGGTGGCCGTTCTTCGTGCGCGGTGCGCAGTCGGTCGTCACCCGCAGCCCCAACATGTGGACGCTGATCAGCCTGGGCACCGGCTCGGCCTTCGTCTACAGCGTGGTGGCCACCGTGGCGCCGCAGGTGTTCCCGGAGTCCTTCGTCTCGATGGGCCGCGTTGCGGTGTACTTCGAAGCTGCGGCCGTGATCATCTCGCTCACGCTGCTGGGCCAGCTGCTGGAGCTGAAGGCGCGCTCGCAAACCTCGGCGGCCATCAAGTCGCTGCTCGGCCTGGCTCCCAAGACCGCGCGGCGCATGGCGGCGGATGGCTCCGAAGAGGACATCCCGCTGGCCAACGTGCACGTCGGCGACAAGCTGCGCGTGCGGCCCGGCGAGAAGGTGCCCGTTGACGGGGTGGTGGTCGAGGGCAGCAGTGCGCTCGACGAATCGATGCTCACCGGCGAGCCGCTGCCCGTGACCAAGCGCGTGGGCGACAAGCTGATCGGCGCCACGCTGAACACCAGCGGCGCGCTGGTGATGCAGTCCGAGCATGTGGGCTCCGCGACGGTGCTGTCACAGATCGTCCAGATGGTGGCACTGGCGCAGCGCTCGCGCGCGCCGATGCAGCGCATGGCCGACGCGGTGGCCGGCTACTTCGTCTACGGCGTGGTGGCGGCTGCGCTGCTGACCTTCTTGGGTTGGGGCTGGTTCGGGCCTTCTTCCAATGACTCGAGCTGGGTCTACGGCCTGATCAACGCCGTGGCCGTGCTGATCATCGCCTGCCCCTGCGCGCTGGGCCTGGCCACGCCGATGTCGATCATGGTGGCCACCGGGCGCGGCGCGACCCACGGCGTGCTGTTCCGCGACGCGGCGGCGATCGAGAACCTGCGCAAGGTCGACACACTCATCGTCGACAAGACCGGCACCTTGACCGAGGGCCGGCCCGCCTTCGAGAAGGCGGTCGGTGTGAACGGCTTTGGGCCGGATGAGGTGCTGCGGCTGGCAGCCAGCCTCGACCAGGGCAGCGAACATCCCCTTGCTGCGGCCATCGTGGCGGCTGCGCGTGAGAAGAAGCTCACGCTGGACAGGCCCGAAGCGTTCGACTCCTCCTCAGGCATCGGCGTGCGCGGCATCGTGGCCGGCCAGGCGATCAGCCTGGGCAATCAGTCCTGGATGACGCAGCTGCGCGTGGACGTGACCTCGTTGGCGGCACAGGCCGAGGCGCTGCGCGCCCAAGGGGCGAGCGTGATGCACCTGGCCGTGGACGCCAAGCTTGCCGGCATCCTGGCCGTGTCCGATCCGGTCAAGGCCACCACGGCAGAAGCACTGGCAACACTGCGCAAGGCCGGCATTCGCGTCGTGATGGCCACCGGCGATGGGCTGACCACGGCGCGTGCCGTGGGCCAGCGCCTGGGCATCGACGAAGTGCACGGCGAAGTGAAGCCCGCCGACAAGCTGAGGCTGGTCGAGAAACAGCAGGCCGAGGGCTGCGTTGTCGCGATGGCTGGCGACGGCATCAACGATGCCCCCGCGCTGGCCCGCGCCGATGTCGGCATCGCCATGGGCACCGGCACCGACGTGGCCATGAACAGCGCGCAACTCACGCTGGTCAAGGGAGACCTGCGCGGCATCGCCACGGCCACCGCGCTGTCGGTGGCCACGGTGGTCAACATGAAGCAGAACCTGGCCTTCGCCTTCGTCTACAACGCGCTCGGCATCCCGCTCGCCGCCGGGCTGCTTTACCCCTTCACCGGCTGGCTGCTGTCGCCCATGATCGCGGCGCTGGCGATGAGCCTGAGCTCGGCATCGGTGATCGGCAATGCGCTGCGTCTTCGCAACGCGGCCATCGACCCGCACTGAACGCCCCCCGTCTGGAAGCGGGGCGCGACGGGCTTACTTCTGCTTGGCCAGCCACCTGTCGAACTGCGCGATTTCCTTCTTCTGCGCCACGATGATCTGCTTGGCCAGGGCCTTCATTTCGGCGGACTTGCCGTGCGCGAGCTCCATGTCGGCCATGGCCAAGGCTTGCTGATGGTGCATCTTCATCATCATGGCGAAGTCCTTGTCCGTGTTGCCCGACATCGTCATCTTCTGCATGCCGTCCATGCCCATCATCATGGACGCCTTCATGTCATGCGTGCCGGCGGCGCCCTTCTGCATCTGTCCCATGGGCATGCTGGCGGACGGAGACATCGCGGTGGCCGTCTGCGCTTGCGCCGCTGCGGATGCCACCCACAGTACCGCGAGGGGCACGAAGAACATGGGCTTGAGGGGATGGGACGTCTTGCGCTTCATGGGAGCTTCCTAGGGGTGAATTTCGGCGAGCAGTGAGCCTTGGCAAGGCATCGCGGCGTCAGCCCGGAGGCCGCGGCTTGGAGCTGCGCCGTTGCGCACCGCAACTCCGGGCATGCTCGTCGCAATCCGGCGGCACACCCATGCCATCTGCTTGAGCATGCGCAAATGGGGCCACCGCACGTTCCCGCGGGCCGAGCATCGCTGCTGGCGGACGCGCTGGCTGTGCGGCAGCAGACACAGGGATGATCGGCCACTGCAAGAGCGTCGGCGCGTTCGTGTCGCCCCTAGCGCACCAGCTCGACCTTCAGATCCACCGGGACACTGCCCTTGTTCGTCCACATCCAGCAGTGGTCCTGCGCGACGGTGACGTTCAGCGTGTCGCGGGCAGCGGCAAGCTGCGCCTTCCGGGTCGGGAACACGGCCTCCTTGCCCACGTGGTAATGGATATTGAAATCCACCGGCGCGGTGGCCGTGAAGCTCCAGCGCACGCTGTCTGCCACCGCCAGCTTGCCGCAGACCTCCACGAATTTGCCGGCTGCCAGCTGGGCCTGGTGCGCAAAGTGCCCGCCGGGCGCCCACGCGATATCGACGATGTGGCTGGAGGCCAGGGCTGTGCCGCACTGGGCGGCTGCGCCGAGCGCGACACCGCTGAAGATCTTCCTGATGTTCATGGGGGTGATGCGGTGGCGCCGACGGCGCCATCTGCTTGTCAGCGACGTTGGAGATGCTGGCGACGCGATCGCCGCGCGCGGCAACAGGCTCAGGCCGATGGCATCGGGGCGCTGCTTCATGCCTTGCCCGCCCCGACCGTGATCGTGCCCACCATGCCGCCCTGGTAGTGACCGGCGATCAGGCAGGCGAACTCGAACTCGCCGGCGCGGTTGAAGGTCCAGACGATCTCGCCGGTCTTGCCGGGCGGCACATGCGCCATGTACGGCTCGTCGTGTTCCATGTTCGGGAACTTCACCATCAACTCGGCATGCTTGGCGTTCTCGGCCTTGGTGCCGATGACGAATTCGTGCATCTGCTTGCCTTCGTTGCGGACGACGAACTTGACCGTCTCGCCCTGGCGAACCTCGATGCGCTGCGGCGTAAAGCGCATGTTGTCGGCCATGCCGACTGCGATGCTGCGCTTCGCGCGCTTGGCATCGCCGGCGATGCCCCAGTCCTTTTGTTCCTTGACCACCGGGCCGGCCTTGGGGGTGTGCGGCTTGTCGGTGTGGGCATGCGCGCGCGGGGCCAGCAGGGGAAGCATCAGCGCCGCGGTGCTTGCTGCCAGGCGAGTGATCGCCGCGCGGCGGCTGCTCGATGGGGTACTCGTTTCGTTCATGCAGTTCTCCTTGATTCGTGTTGCTCAGTGGCCTGCGTGGCCGCCTGAACCACCAGGTATTGGCTTGCGCACCTTGACCTCGACGTCCTTGACAGGTTGGGCCATGGCCGGCATGGAGCCGCGGCCCGGGCTGGCTTCGGCCTTGAAGCGCGCCGGGTCCGGCAAGGCGCCCGTGAACTCGTAGGCCACCGTGCCCGGCGGGTGCTGGTACCAGCCGGGGTCGCTGTAGTCACCCCGCTTCTGGTCCTTGCGCACCTTCACAACGCTGAACATGCCGCCCATGCCGACAGCGCCGAACGGCCCGGTGCCGGTCATCATCGCGGCGGTGTTGTCGGGCAGCGGCATCTCCATCTCGGTCATGTCCTTCATGCCGCGCTCGCCCATCACCATGTAGTCGGGGATGAGCTTGGTGATTTGCCGCGCCACGCCGCGGTGGTCCACGCCGATCATCGTCGGCACGTCATGGCCCATCGCGTTCATCGTGTGGTGGCTCTTGTGGCAGTGGAAGGCCCAGTCGCCCTCCTCATCGGCCAAGAAGTCCATCTGCCGCATCTGCCCCACCGCGATGTCGGCCGTCACCTCGTACTGGCGGGTGCTCTTCGGTGTCGGCCCGCCGTCCGTGCCCGTGATCAGGAACTCGTGCCCGTGCAGGTGGATGGGGTGGTTGGTCATCGTCAGGTTGCCGACACGGATGCGCACCTTGTCCATGTGCCTCACCACCAGCGGGTCGATGCCCGGGAAGATGCGGCTGTTCCAACTCCAGAGGTTGAAGTCCAGCATGGTCATGATCTTGGGCGTGGCGGCGCCCGGATCGATGTCGTAGGCGTTGAGCAGGAAGCAGAAGTCGCGATCGACTTCGTCGATGAGCGGGTGCTTCTGCTTCGGGTGCGTGATCCAGAAACCCATCATCCCCATCGCCATCTGCACCATCTCGTCGGCGTGCGGGTGGTACATGAAGGTGCCGGGTCGGCGCGCCACGAACTCGTAGACGTAGGTCTTGCCGGGCGGAATGCCCGGCTGGTTCAAGCCCGTCACGCCGTCCATGCCGTTGGGCAGGCGCTGGCCGTGCCAGTGGATGCTGGTGAGCTCGCCCAGCTTGTTGGTGACGAAGAGGCGCACGCGGTCGCCTTCCACCACCTCGATGGTCGGCCCCGGGCTCTGGCCGTTGTAGCCCCACAGGTGCGCCTTGAAGCCCGGTGCCATCTCGCGCACCACGGGCTCGGCCACGAGGTGGAACTCCTTGACGCCGTTGTTCATGCGCCATGGACAAGTCCAGCCGTTGAGCGTGACCACGGGGTTGTAAGGGCGCCCGGTGTTGGGCACCAGCGGCGGCATGGTGTCAGGCTTGGTCTGGATGACCGGCTCGGGCAGCGCGGCCATCGCCACTTTGCTGACGGAAGCGGCGGCCGCAGCAGCAGTGATCGCGCCCGCACCGCCCAGCATCCTGCGTCGGGAAAGCATGTGAGAGTCCTTCATGTTCAATGTCCTGGGCCGGCGGCTTCAGCTGCCATGGCGGGGCTGGCCGTTGCGGCCAGGTTGGGCTTGCCGATCAGTGCCATGTCGAGGTCGGCCTGCGCGATCCAGAAGTCGCGCAGCGCCTCGATGGAGGCGTTCACGCTGGCGATCTGCGTGCGGGCGTCGGCCAGCAGTTCGAACACGCCGATCAGCATGCCGTTGTAGCGAAGCACGTTCTCTTCGGCGATGCGCTGGTTCAGCGGCACGATCTCGTCGCGGTGATGGCGCGCGATGTCGTAGGCCGAGCGGTAGCCGGTGTAGGCCTCGCGCACTTCCGAGCGCGCGTTGATCGCGGTCTCGGCCGCGCGGTGCAGCGTCTGCATGTACACCGCCTCGGCACGCGCCACACGCGCGCCGCCCCAATCGAACAGCGGCAGCTCGAAGCCGATCTCCCAGCCGCGCTGGGTCGGTTCTTCGTTCGAGCTGTTGCGCATCACGCCCAGCTCCACCACGTTGACGAAGCGCGTGGTGCGTGTGAGGCCGAGGTTGCTGGCCGTCTGCTCCGCAGCCAGCTTGGCGCCCTGCACGTCCAGCCGCTGGGCCAACGCCACTTGCTCGATGTCCGGCAGCTCCAGGGGCGATGTCGGCAGATCAGGCAGGCGTTCGGGCAGCGTGAATGCGGTCTGCGGCCCCCACACACCGAGCAGCCGCACCAGGCGCTCGCGCGTCGAGCGCTGCGCCTGCTCGGCCCGGGCCAGCTGCAGCACGGCGTTGGCGTAGAAAGACTGTTCGCGCGCCCGCTGCAGCTTGTTGAAGTTGCCCACCTGCTCCATGCGCCGCGCGAGCTCGGCGCTGGCGTCAGCGGCCTGCTTGACCTGCCGCATGTAGCGCACGGTTTCTTCCGCCGCCAGGGCCGTGAAGTAGGCCTTGCGCGTGTCGGCGGCCAGCGACAGCACGCTCATCGTCACGCGCCCCTTCACCTGCTCGAAGCGGCGCGCTTCCATGCGCCCGACCAGCGGCATCGCGATCAAGCGCGCCAGGTTGAAGTGCAGGCCACGCTCGATCTCGCGCTCGTCGCCGCGGCTCGAACGTCCAAAACTGAAGCCCGGGTTCGGCAGCCGCCCGGCCTGCACGACCTCGGCTTCGGTGATGCCGAGCTCCTGGAACCCCGCCTGCAAACCCCGGTTGTTGAGCAGGGCCACTTGAACCGCGTTGTCCACCGTCAGCGGTTGGGCCAGCAGCTCGGCCACGCGCTTCGTGATGGTGTCCAGGTCAGCATCGCCACGGGCCCACTGCAGGTCCTTGCCGATGCGCGCCTTCGTCATCTGTTCCACGGCTCCGAAACCGCCGTCCGGGGTGAAGCTCGCGCAGCCCCCGAGCACGGCGGCGCAGGTCAGCAGCGCCAGCACGCGAAGACCGGGCGCGCCACGCACGCGGCGCCGGCGGGTCGAAAGACTTCCAATGTCATGGGTCATCATGCGGGCCTCAATGCTTGTGGCCAGCCGGGCCGGGCGGTACCGGCTTGACCGCTGGCGCCGGGGCCTGAACAGGTGTTGTCGGCTTCTCCGCTGGCGCGGTGTCGGGCTGCTGCGCCTCGCGGGCGTAGACCCGCCAGCCGCCGATGCGGGCGACCGCGTCGTTGGCCTCGCGCCAAGGTACGGGTTTGTCGTCGCCGATGCGACGGAACTGCGCGAAGGCCGACTCGTAGCGCAGCGCCGGCACCTGGGCCTTCGGGTCCAGCGGATCGGCGCGGGTGGTGGACGGCTGGACTTGGACTTGGGCTTGGGCCTGCGCCGACAGCAGCGCTGTGAACAGCAGGCTCGACAGCAGGGCCGGCACGCGCCGGCGCATTGGACATGGAATCATCAAAACCTCGCTTGAACGTCTAAGGGCATCCCCGCCAACGCTGCAGCGGGGAACTCACTGGTCCTGACGACAGGCCGTACGACGCGGTGAGCGCGTCAGCCTGGGCCAGCTAGGCGAGGACGTTTCGAGGGGGACGATCGGGGCCGTCGGCAGCAACCGCGTCGACAGCGGGCACGAAGGTGATGAACACCGTTGGCGCCGATGCGGTGGCCGGAACCACCGGCACCGTGCTCAAGAGGGCCCCCAAGGAACAGCACGAGGCGCAGGCACTGCACTTCTGCTGGGGCGCTGTGCCGGCTTTCTCGGCAAGCACGGGTGCATCGGTCGAGGCTGCGTCGACGCTGGCGCCTGCGTGCAAGGGGTGAGCGGACGGGGAGCCCCCGTGATGCGCGTGCTCAGACGGAACGCTCATCGCAATGCGAACCGAGGCGGTTCTGTCGTGGCCCGGACCGCAGAACGCCATGGTCGCGGCGGCCATCCCTTGCGCGGGGATCGCCAGCACCAGCATCCAGACCAGCAGCGTTCTGACCAACAAGCTCATCCATTCAATTTACCGCAAGTCCTCGTGCCGCGTGTGCGCGGCGCCCCTGCGTGACATCGCCACGATGGCTGCGCTCAACGGTTTTGGCGCAGGCCGACGTGCGCAATCGCACCGTCGTCCTGGTGCCGGCTGAGAGCGCGACGTGAACGCCGACCGTGCGATGGCGCACACAGCTCGGGCTTCGCGGGCTGCGCGCCGGAATGCGACCACGCCGCGCAGGGGCCGTGAACTTGCCTTGAAGGCACGCCAGGGGCGTCAGGGTGTCCGGCCCGTCAACTGAAGTGGCCCGCGTGCACAAGCGCACAGACCTCGGTTTCTCACCTCCTTACGGTCCGCCTCTCGCAATGGGCACGAGCTGTCCGTTTTTCCGCCGCTCGACTCGCCGCTCGACTCGCCGCCCGGCTTGCCTCGCGACCCCGCCGCCGTCCACGCCCACACCACAAGGTCCTCCGATGAAATCCAACCCCAAGGCCAAGAGCAAAGACAAGCAGCGGGCGAGCCCCTCGCCGCAGGCGGAGCAGCTGGCTGCTGCACAGGCCCTGGCCGCAGCAAGGCCCAACAACACCGGCAAGGCCAAAGAGTTTGGGCGTGAAAACGCCATGGCGCCGCCGCGCGGTGCCAGCATAGCCAGCGCCTCGCCGGCAGCCACGGCCAGCACACTCAGCGAGATCAACCCATCGCCCAAGGCCGATGCCCTGGACCGGGCGCGCTCAGACCCATCGGGCCAGGCGCTGACGACGAACCACGGCGTGGCCGTCGGCGACAACCAGAACTCGTTGAAGGCTGGGCTGCGCGGGCCGACGCTGCTCGAAGACTTCATCCTGCGCGAGAAGATCACCCACTTCGACCACGAGCGCATCCCCGAGCGCATCGTGCATGCGCGCGGCTCGGCAGCGCACGGCTACTTCGAGGCCTACGAGCCCTTGACCGAGTTCACGCGTGCCGCGCCGTTTCAGGCCGCCGGCAAGATCACGCCGGTGTTCACGCGCTTCTCGACCGTGGCCGGCGAACGCGGCTCGACAGACACCGCGCGCGACATTCGCGGCTTCGCCGTCAAGTTCTACACCGACGAAGGCAACTGGGACCTGGTGGGCAACAACATCCCGGTGTTCTTCATCCAGGACGCGATGAAGTTCCCCGACCTGATCCACGCCGTCAAGCCCGAGCCGCACCACGGCATGCCGCAAGCGGCATCGGCACACGACACCTTCTGGGACTTTGCCTCGCTGATGCCCGAGACCACACACACGCTGATGTGGGTGATGTCCGACCGCGGCATTCCGCGCAGCCTGCGCATGATGCAGGGCTTCGGCGTGCACACCTTCCGGCTGGTCAACGCCAGTGGCGTGTCGCACTTCGTCAAGTTCCACTGGAAGCCCTTGCTCGGCACGCATTCGCTGGTGTGGGACGAGGCGGTACAGCTCTCCGGCGCCGACTCCGACTTCCACCGCCGCGACCTGTGGGAAGCCATCGAGGCGGGCGAGTACCCGGCGTGGGAACTCGGGCTGCAGATCTTCACCGAGGCGCAGGCCGAAGCCTTCAGCTTCGACGTGCTGGACGCCACCAAGCTGATCCCGGAAGAGCTGGTGAAGGTGACGCCGGTGGGCCGCATGGTGCTGAACCGCAACCCGGACAACTTCTTTGCCGAGACCGAGCAGGTGGCCTTCTGCACCGCGCACGTCGTGCCCGGCATCGACTTCAGCAACGACCCGCTGCTGGCCGGGCGCATCCACTCCTACATCGACACGCAGATCACGCGGCTGGGGGGTACGAACTTTCATGAGATTCCGATCAACGCGCCGCTGGCTGCCGTGCACAACAACCAGCGCGACGGCCTGCACCGCCAGGCCATACCGCGCGGCCGGGTCGCCTACGAGCCCAACTCGCTCGGCGGCGGCTGTCCTTTCCAGGCCGGCGCTGCCGGGTTCGTCTCCTTCCCGCAGCCCCTTGATGCCGGTCAGGGCGACAAGCTGCGCGGCAAGCCCGAAAAGTTCGCCGACCACTACACGCAGGCCACGCTGTTCTACGACAGCCAGACCGCGGTTGAGCAGGCACACATCGCAGCGGCCTTCCGCTTCGAACTGAGCAAGCTCACGGTACCGGCGATCCGCGAGCGCATGGTGTCATCGCTGGTCAATGTGTCTGCCGAACTGGCCGCAACCGTCGCTGCGGGCTTGGGGATTCCCGTTCCCCGGGCGATGCCGAAGGTGCTGGCACACCCTGCCCAAGCCGAAGTCACCCGGTCGGCGGCCTTGTCCTTGATGGCGCTGCCGGGTGACGGCGGCATCCGCTCGCGCAGCGTCGCCATCCTGGTGGCCGATGGCGTGGATGGCGATTCGATCGCGGCCACTCGCGCCGCGCTTCGCGCAGCGGGTGCCACGGTGCACCTGATCGCGCCACGTCTGGGCGTGGTGCAACCTTCGAAAGGCGAGCCGTTCGACGCCACCGGCACCTTGGAGAACTCCGCGCCCGTGCTGTTCGACGGCGTCGTGCTCCCCGACGGCGCAGGCGGCGTGAAGGTTCTCGCCAGCCACTTCGAGGTGATGGACTTCATTTCGAGCCAGTACCGGCACGGCAAGACCCTCCTCGCGATCGGCGTATCGAAGGCCTTGCTCGAGCGCGCTGGCGTGCCCGCAACGACCGCAGAGGGCGCTGCGAATCCCGGCGTGGTCGTGGCAGATCCTGCGAAAGCGGGACCGGCACTGGCCGCCTTCATCGCCGCATTGGGAAAGCACCGCCATCCCGAGCGCGAGCTGGCCCGGGCCAAGCGCTGAAGCGACGAGTTCTTGAACCGTAGGCAACCTGCCCAGGAGTCCTGACCCATGACCGATCGACAAGCACCCCCTCGCACTCCGCTCTCACGGCGCAGCTTCATGCTCAGCACGGCGGCGACGGCCGCCGCCCCGCTGGCGGCCGTCGCGCCTGCGGTGGCCCAGGCGCAGACCCCAGCAGCCCGACCTCTGGTGCCCGCGGCCATCAACCCCGGCCTGCCCGCAGCGTTGCCCATGACGCTGCGGGTGAACGGCAGCGACCAGGCGCTCAACCTCGACCCACGCACTGCCCTGCTGGACGCATTGCGCGAACACCTCGGCCTGATGGGCACGAAGAAGGGCTGCGACCACGGCCAATGCGGCGCCTGCACGGTGCTGCTGGACGGCGAGCGTGTGCTGTCATGCCTGACGCTGGCGGCACAAGCCCAGGGCCGCGCCATCACCACCATCGAAGGACTGTCCACCGGCGACACGCTGCACCCGATGCAACAGGCCTTCGTCGACAACGATGCCTTGCAGTGCGGCTACTGCACCCCGGGGCAGATCATGAGCGCGGTGGCCTGCGTGCAAGAAGGACGCACCCGCAACGACGACGAGATTCGCGAGTACATGAGCGGCAACCTGTGCCGTTGCGCCGCCTACCCGAACATCGTTGCCGCCATCCGCCAGGCTTCACCGCTGATGAGGAGAGCCTGATGCGCCCCTTCACATTCACCTTCGCCACCGACGCGGCGGCTGCCGTGCAGGCCGCCGCCAGCGCCAACACGGCGAAGGGCGCGAGGCCCGCAAACGGCGAGAGCGGCGGAAACGACGCAGCGGTGCAGTACCTGGCCGGTGGCACGACGCTGGTCGATCTGATGAAGCTCGACGTGGTGCGGCCGAGCCAGTTGATCGACATCACCCGAATTGCCGCCCCTGGCATGCGGGCCATCGACATCAGCCCGCAAGGGCTGTACATCGGCGCGCTGGCGACGATGCGCGAGGTGGCCGACCACGACGGCGTGCGCCGCAACTACCCGGTGGTGGCCGAGTCACTGCAACTGGCGGCTTCGCAGCAACTGCGCAACATGGCGCGCGTGGGCGGCAACGTCCTGCAGCGCACGCGTTGCGCCTACTTTCGCGACACCAGCTGGCCGTGCAACAAGCGCACACCCGGGTCGGGATGCGCAGCGATGGAAGGCGAGAACCGCTGGCAGGCCGTGCTGGGGACGTCCGACCAGTGCATTGCCGCCTATCCGGGTGATTGGGCCACGGCGCTGATCGCGCTCGACGCCACGGTGCAGGTGATGGGCACCGGCGGCAGCCGCTCGATGCCCTTTGCGCAACTGCACCGCCGGCCTGGCAGCACACCGCACATCGAGACCACGCTGGCTCCGGGCGACCTCATCACGGGGTTCATGATTCCCGCGGGCCCGCACACGCGCCGCTCGCTGTACCTGAAGGTGCGCGACCGCGAGTCCTACGAATTTGCGCTGGCCAGCGCGGCCGTGGCGCTCGATCTCGACGGCGACACCGTGCGGCAGGTGCGCGTCGGTCTCGGCGGGCCCGTGTCGGTGCCGTGGCGGGCGCGCGAGGCCGAAGCCTTGCTCACCGGCAAGCCCTTGACGGAATCCAACGCCGCAGCCGCTGCGCGCGCTGCGTTTGCGGGCGCCAAGCCACGTCAGCACAACGCCTTTCGCATCCCGCTCGGCCAGCAAACGCTGGTGCGGGCACTGCTGCAGGCCAAGACCATGGAGCTTTCAACATGAGCAAGCCGGTACCCGAAGGCGGCGCGAACATGGGCCTGCCCATGGCGCGCATCGATGCCCGCGCCAAGGTCACGGGCGCGGCGCGGTTCGCGTCCGACATGAGCACCCGCAACCCGGCCCACGCCTACCTGGTGACCAGCACCATCGCCCGCGGCCGCATCGTCGGCTTCGTCGACACCGCCGCGCGCGCAGTGCCAGGTGTGCTGCTCATCCTGACGCACCTGAACCGGCCGCCCTTGATGCCGGTGCAGCACTTCTTTGCCGGTGGCGCCGGCATCACTGCGGTGCCGCCCCTGGCCGGGCCCGAGATCGCGCACGACGGCCAGATCGTGGCCATGGTGGTGGCCGAAAGCTTCGAGGCCGCACGCGAAGCCGCCCACCGCCTGGGTGTGCGCTATCAGCGCCAGACACCCTCGGCAAGCTTTGGCTCCAAAGGCGTGGTCGAGCAGCGCACCGCAGACGTGCTGCCCGAGCGCAAGGACCCGGTGCTCGGCAACGCCGACGCAGCCTTGCGCAACTCGGCCGTGGTGCATGACGCGCAGTACGCCACACCCACGCAGCACCACAACCCCATGGAGCTGTTTGCCACCACGGCGTCATGGGCAGGCGACGAGTTGACGGTCTACGAGCCCAGCCAGTTCGTCTACGGGCTGCGCGCCGGGCTGGCCGGGCAACTGGGCATCGCCCCGGAGAAAGTGCGCGTCGTCAACGACTTTGTCGGCGGCGCCTTCGGCTCCAAGGGCGCCCTCACCCAGCGCACCGCGCTGGTGGCCGTGGCGTCGCGCCAGCTGGGGCGGCCCGTGAAGCTGGTGGCCACGCGTGACCAGGGCTTCACGATCTCCGGGCACCGGCACGAAACGAAGCACCGCATCCGCATCGGCGCCAGCCGCGACGGCAGGTTCACGGCCTACCACCATGACCAGTGGGAGCTGAACGGGCGCACCGACCCTTATGTCAACGGCGGCGTTGAAAATGCCGCGGCCATGTACGCCTTCCCGGCCGTGATGAGCACCGGCCGCATGGTGCGCGCCGACCGCGATCCGCCGATCTTCATGCGTTCACCCGCCGAGATGCCGGTGATCTTTGCGCTGGAAAGTGCCGTGGACGAGCTGGCGGTGAAGCTGGCGATGGACCCGGTGGAGTTGCGCCGCATCAACGACACCGACAAGAACTGGGTCACCGGCAAGCCCTACAGCAGCCGCAGCCTGATGGCCTGCTACGACGCGGCCAGCGCGGCGTTCGGCTGGAAGCGCCGCAACCCGCAACCGGGCTCGATGCGCGACGGCGACTGGTTGATCGGCTGGGGCTGCGCCACCGCCACCTACCCGACGCAGGTGTCGCCTGCCGTGGCGCGCGTGCGGCTGCTCGCCGACGGCTCGGCGCGGGTCGAGATCGCCGCGCACGACGTGGGCACCGGCGCCTACACCGTGATGGCGCAGGTGGCGGCGGAAACGCTGTCGATCAAGCCTGAACAGGTGTCGGTGGCCATGGGCGACACGCTGCTGCCGCCCGGGCCCGTGTCGGGCGGCTCGGTGACCACGGCCAGTGCCTGTTCGGCCGTGAAGCTGGCTTGTCAGCAGGTGCTGGCAAGACTGTCCCTGCCAGCTGGCGCCACGCTGGCGCAGCGCGCGGCGGCCTTCGCGAAACTGAATCTCGGCGCGGTGGAAGAGATTGGCAACTTCGTGCCGCCGACCAGCCGTTCACAGACCACGGCCAGCTTGTACAAGGGCAGTGCCGACGTCACCGGTGGCGCCAACGCAGGCAACACGGCCAAGACCATGTTCGCCTTCGGCGCCGAATTCGTGGAGGTGCGGGTGCATGCCCGCACGCGCGAGATCCGCGTGCCGCGCATCGTGGGCGCCTTTGCGGCCGGCCGCATCATGAACCCGCGCACGGCGCACAGCCAGTTGATGGGCGGCATGATCTGGGGCATCGGCTCGGCCTTGCACGAGCACACCGAGATCGACAAGCGCGAAGCGCGCTACATGAACGACAACCTGGCCGAGTACCTGATCCCGGTCAACGCCGACATCCGCCAGGTGGACGTGATCCTGGTGCCCGAGGTGGACACCGAGGTCAACCCGGCAGGTGCCAAGGGCATCGGCGAACTGGCCAACGTCGGCACGGCGGCGGCGGTGGCCAACGCGGTGTTTCACGCCACCGGCCGACGCATTCGCGAACTGCCCATCACCATCGACAAGCTGATCACGGCGTGAGCGTGCCGCTGGCCTTCTGGTTCGAACCCGGCGCGGCGGGGCGCCAGCGGGAGGCGCACCCAGATGCGGTCACTCCAGGCGCACCGCCGTGTCGAACGACCAAGTGCGGCGGATCTCGACCACGTCGTAGTCGCGCGCCAGCGCTGGGGAGAACGCCGGGAACGGTGCGAGATCGAGCACCAGGCGCCGGATTGCAGCGTCGATCTCTGGCACGCCGCTGGCGACGACGAAGGTGACCGACTCCACCGAGCCGTCGCGGCGCATCGCCACCGTCACCAGCGGGCGGGTGTGCAGGCGCTGCGCGAGCCTGCGCACGAAGTCGGGCGGGGTATTGAGCTGCACGCGCCGCGCCCAGGTCTCGGCATACAGCACCAGCTCGGCATTGGCATCGGCGCGCCCCCATAGCCGGCCGCGGCGCAGCGGGCTCCACGACGGCGGGCGGGCATCGCTCGGGCCTTGACGTCGGGCCTCGTCCTCGGCCTGCCGCGCCGCATCGCGCTGGGCCGCTTCTTCGTCGAGCTGACGGCCAATGGCGCGCAGCACGGCCTCGCGCCGGGCCTCGGCTTCCTGAGCGGCCTGGACGACTTGCTGGCGGGCGGCCCCCTGTCGCGCCTGCTCCTGACGCGCAGCTTCCTGTTGTGCCGCCACTTGTCGTGCGGCCTCCTGCCGTGCGGCGTCCTGCCGTGCTGCCTCCTGCCGTGCTGCCTCCTGCCCGGCCTGCAGGCGCTGGGCCTCAAGACGGGCCATGCGTTGGCGCTCGGCTTGCACACGCTCGGCCTCCACACGCTCGGCATCGATGCGCTGCGCCTCGCGCCGGGCAACCTCCGCTTCCGCGACCGCCGCCGCTTCGCGGCGTTCGGCGTCCCGCCGCGCTGCCCGTTCGCTCTCGGCCGCCCAGCGAGCCGCCTCGGCGCTCGCGGCAGCCTGGCGCTCAGATTCCAGGCGCGCGGCTTGCCGACGCCTGCTCTCCGCGCGCTCGACCTCGAGGCGGCGCGCCTCGGCCCGCGCTGCCTCTTCGGCCACTTGCTGCGCTGCGCGCAGCTCGGCCTCCTGCGCCTGGCGCGCGGCGTCCGCACTGGCGCGTTGGCGGGCGATGGCAGCGTCCGGCGGCGACGCCGACCCCGATGGCGCAGACGCGGCGGCCATGGCCTCGGGCACGGCAGCAGGCACGGCGGCGAGCGCAGACGGCGCGTCTGGCGAAGTGGTGGCGATGATCTCGGGCCGCGGTGCCGGGGTGGGCTCTGGCATGACCGGCGCGGTCACAGGCGCCGGTGGCGGCGGCAGTGTCGGTGGTGCTGGCGGTGGCGGCGGCAGTGGCAGTGGCGGTGTCGGCACGGTCACGCTGGCCGCCGGCTGGGCGGTGACGGTCGCCGCAGGCGGTGCGCTCAGGGCCAGCGGTGCCGGTGCCAGTTCGGCCGTGGCAATGGCACCCGCTGCCACCGCCACCGCGGGGTCCGGCTCGACCACGGGCCGCGCCGTCACAGGCAGCGGGTCCGGAATGGGCAAGCTCGCTGGCGGCTGCGGCAGCTCGAGCCGCAGGCTCAGGGGAGGCGCCTCCACCCGACGCGCCTGCCAGGGCCAGCTGAGGCCCGGCAGGCCAGCACCGACGCCGCCGAAGCTCAGGCTGGCCAGCAGCGCGTGCACGGCCAGCGACACGGCCAGCGCCGCGCCCAGACCCCGGCGCTCATCGGGTCCGGCGGGCATCAGGCAGGCCCCGCCGGCCGTGCCGGGTCGGTTCGTGCCTGCCCATCATCTTGCTGCATCGCTCGCATGGGCACGATTGTCCACAGCATGCGAGCCACGCCGGCGCATCAGCCGGTAGAGGGCGGGAACGACGAACATCGACAGCAACGGCGCCGTCACCATGCCGCCGACCATCGGCGCGGCGATGCGCTGCATCACCTCCGAGCCCGTGCCGCTGCCGAACATGATAGGCACGAGGCCCGCGATGATCACAGCCACCGTCATCGCCTTCGGCCGCACGCGCAGTACCGCGCCTTCGCGAATGGCGTCGAGCAGCGCCTCATCGTTGTCTTCCCCGCGCGCCAGCCGCGCCGCCCAGGCCTGCTTCAGGTACAGCAGCATGATCACGCCGAACTCCGCCGCGACGCCAGCCAGTGCGATGAAACCGATGGCGCCGGCCACGCTCAGGTTGTAGCCGAGCAGAAAGAGCAGCCAGAAGCCGCCGATGAGCGCGAAAGGCAGCGTCGCCAGGATGAGCAGGGCCTCATCGAAGCGGCGGAAACTCAGGTACAGCAGCACGAAGATGATGCCCAGCGTGAAGGGCACCACCACCTTCAGCTTGGCAGTCGCTCGCTCCAGGAACTCGAACTGCCCCGACCACGACACCGAGTAGCCGGCGCTCAGCGTCACTTGCTGGGCAACAGCCTTCTGCATGTCGCGCACCGCGGACTTGAGGTCACGCCCGCGGATGTCGACATAGACGAAGCCGGCCAGGCGCGCGTTCTCGCTGCGCAGCATCGGCGGGCCGTCGCTGATGCGCAGCTCGGCCACGTCCGACAGCACGATGCGTGCGCCGCGGGGTGTGACGAAGGGCAGCTTGCGCAGCTTCTCCAGCGAGTCGCGCGTCTCGCGCGGGTAACGCACGTTGATCGGAAAGCGCTGCAGGCCCTCGACCGTCTCGCCGACGTTGTCACCGCCCACAGCGGTGCTGATCACCGACTGCACATCGGCGATGTTCATGCCGTAGCGCGCGGCAGCATCGCGGTCGATGTCGACATCGACATAGCGTCCGCCGGTCAGCCGCTCTGCGAGTGCACTGCTGACGCCCGACACACCCTTCACGGCCTTCTCGATCTCACCGGCGATGCGGTCGATTTCGGCCAGATCGGTGCCGGCCACCTTGATGCCCACCGGGCTCTTGATGCCGGTGGCCAGCATGTCGATGCGGTTGCGGATCGGGGGCACCCAGATGTTCGACAGGCCCGGCACCTTGACGATGCGTTCGAGCTCCTCGACCAGCCTGTCGCTCGTCATGCCCGCGCGCCACTGGTCCTTGGGCTTGAACTGGATGGTGGTCTCGAACATCTCCATCGGCGCCGGGTCGGTGGCGGTCTCGGCGCGACCGGCCTTGCCGTAGACCGACTGCACCTCGGGCAGCGTCTTGATCAGCCGGTCGGTCTGCTGCAGCAGCTCCGCGGCCTTGCCCGCCGACAGGCCCGGCAGCGCGGTGGGCATGTAGAGCAGGTCGCCCTCGTCCAGCGGCGGCATGAACTCGCCGCCGATCTTCAGGATGGGCCAGGCGGTGCTGGCCAGCAGCAGCAGCGCGACGGCTATCGTCGTCTTCGGCCATGCGAGCACGCCGTCGAGCAATGGCCGGTAGGCGGCGATCAGCGCGCGGTTCAGCGGGTTGCGCCGCTCGTCGGGGATGCGACCCCGAATGAGGTAGCCCATCAGCACCGGCACCAGCGTCACCGCGAGCCCGGCCGACGCCGCCATTGCATAGGTTTTGGTGTAGGCCAGCGGCGCGAACAGCCGGCCCTCCTGCGCTTCCAGCGTGAACACCGGGATGAAGCTCAGCGTGATGATGAGCAGCGAGAAGAACAGCGCCGGGCCGACCTCGACCGCGGCGTCGCCGACGACGCGCCACTGCGCCTCGCCCTTGAGTGTCTCGCCCGGGTGTTCGTGGCGCCAGGCCTCGATGTGCTTGTGCGCGTTCTCGATCATCACCACCGCCGCGTCGACCATCGCGCCGATGGCAATGGCGATGCCGCCCAGCGACATCACGTTGGCGTTGACGCCCTGGTAGTGCATGACGATGAAACTCATCCCGATGCCCAGCGGCAGCGTGACGATGGCGACAAACGCCGAGCGCAGGTGGAACAGGAACACCAGGCACACCAGCGCGACGACGATGAACTCTTCGATCAGCTTGCGGCTGAGGTTGTCGACGGCGCGCTCGATCAGGCTCGAACGATCGTAGGTGGGCACGATCTCCACGCCCTTCGGCAGGCTGGCCTGCAGCGAGGCGATCTTGGCCTTGACGGCGGCGATGGTCTCCAGCGCGTTCTTGCCGGAGCGCATCACGATGACGCCGCCGGTGGCCTCGCCCTCGCCATCGAGCTCGCCGATGCCGCGGCGCATCTCGGGCCCGACCTGCACGCGTGCCACGTCACCCAGGCGCACGCTGACGCCCGCAGCGGTGGCATTCAAGGGGATCTTGCGGAAGTCGTCCAGCGTGGCCAGCAGGCCCGAGGCGCGCACCACGTACTCGGCCTCGCCGAGTTCCAGCACCGAGCCGCCTGCTTCCTGGTTGGCCGCGCGAATCGCCTCGATCACCTGGCCGTGCGGAATGTTGTAGGCGGCCAGCTTGTCGGGGTCGAGCAGCACCTGGTACTGCCGCACCATGCCGCCCACCGAGGCGACCTCGGCCACATTCGGCACGGTCTTCAGCTCGTACTTCAGGAACCAGTCCTGCAGCGCGCGCAGCTGGCCGGCGTCGAGGGTGCCGCTGCGGTCCACCAGCGCGTACTGGTAGATCCAGCCCACGCCGGTGGCGTCGGGGCCGAGCGCCGGCTTGGCGGCAGCCGGCAGGCGCGACTGCACCTGGTTCAGGTACTCCAGCACGCGCGAGCGCGCCCAGTAGGGGTCGGTGCCGTCGTCGAACAGCACGTAGACGAAGCTGTCGCCGAAGAAGGAGTAGCCGCGCACGACCTTCGCGCCGGGAACCGACAGCATCGTCGTCGTCAGCGGGTAGGTGACCTGGTTCTCGACGATGCGCGGCGCCTGCCCCGGGTAGGGCGTGCGGATGATCACCTGCACATCCGACAGATCCGGCAGCGCGTCCAGCGGCGTGCGCTGCACCGCCCACAGGCCCCAGGCGGCGACGATGGCCGTGGCCAGCAGCACCAGGAAGCGGTTGACGAGGGACCAGCGGATCAGCGCCGCGATCATCGCGAGGCTCCCGGGGCCGCGGCTGCGGGCGGCAACAAGCTGAGCGCGGTCACCTTCGGGCCGTCGGCAGGATCGACGTAGAACTCGAAAGCGACGCGGTCGCCGACAGCCAGCTTGGGTGGCAGCTTGTCGGGCGGCGGCAGCTTGAACTCCATCGTCATCGCACCCATGCCGACGCTGGGGATGGGGCCGTGGCTCAGCGTGACGCTGTCGCGGTCCAGCGATTCGACGCGGCCCTGGGCGGCGTGCCGCTGGGCGGTGCCGGCCGGCATCGCTGACGGCTGGCCATTGAGCCGTGCCTCGACGCCCTTCAGGCTGGCTTCGGAGTCGATCAGGAACTGCGACGAGACGACCACGCGCTGGCCCGCCTTGAGGCCGCGCTTGATCTCGGTCTGGCCACCGGTCTCCAGACCGGTCTCCACGTCGACGGGAGCGAAACGCCCGCCTTCCTCGGCCACCATCACCACCGCGCGGCGGCCGGTCTGGATCACTGCCTCTGTCGGCACGAGCAAGGCCTTGCCGGCCCGGGTGTCCATGAACTGCATCGTCACGAACAAGCCCGGCACGAGTTGCCCACCCGCGTTGGCCAGCTGCACCCGCGCCTTCAGCGTGCGCGTGGTCGGGTTGACTTCGGGCAGCAGCGCCTGCACGCTGCCTCGGAACACGGTGCCCGGCACACCAGGGCTGCGCGCCTCCACCGCACTGCCGACGCGCACGAGGGCGGCCTGACTCTCGGGCAGCTCGGCCAGCGCCCAGACACTGGCCAGCCCGTGGATGCGCGCCAGCATCATTCCAGGGCCGACCGTCATGCCCTCGCGCGCGGCGAGCTCGGCGACCACGCCGCTGGACGGCGCCACGAGGGTGATGCGCGGCTGCACGGCCCCTGCCGCATCCACCCGCGCGACCTGGGCCTCGCTCATGCCGGCCAGCAGCAAGCGCTGGCGCGCAGCGGCGGCCAGCCCGGCATCGCCCTGGGCGAAGCGCTTGACCGCGAGGTACTCCTCCTGGGCCGCGACCCACTCGGGCACATAGAGATCCGCGAAGGGCTGGCCCTGCCGCACGCGGTCCAGCGTCGCGCGCACGTGCAGCTTTTCGATGTAGCCCGTTGCCCGGGCCTGCAGCACCGACTGATCGCGCTCGTTCCAGGCGATGCTGCCGACGGCGCTCACCATCGGCTGCAGGCTGCCCTCCACCACCTCGGCCGTGCGCACACCGAGGTTCTGCTGGATGCGCGGGCTGACCGTGACGGTGCCCTGGTCGTCGCCGCCGGCGCCGCCTGGCCCGCCGTACACCGGCACCAGCATCATGTCCATGAAGGGCGACTTGGCCGGCGCGTCGAAGCGCTTTCCGGGCACCATGGGGTCGTGGTAGTAGAGAACCGGCCTGCCGTTGGCGGGGTCAACCGCGCCGGCCTTGATGCCCGCCTGGATGTGGCGGCGCGTCGCTGCCTCACCGGCCGCAATGCTGCCGGCCGGGTCCTCTGCCGGTGCAGCGCCGGGTGTGGCGGCCGATGCAGCGCCAGCCTGGCCCATGCCGCGGTGCACGCCGGCCTGGTAAAGCGCATGAGCGCCCGCGCCCAAGGCCAGCAGAGAGGCAGTGGCCGCAAGGGCCGCGAGGAGTTTGCGCGTGTTCATGGTCTTGCCTCCGACTCGGACTGCGCGCCGCCTTGCGAAGGCAGCAGGTAGTTCAGCTGAGCCCAGACGCGGGCCCGTTCGAGCTCGAGGCGCAGCCGCTCCATGCGCACATCCACTTCGCTGCGGCGTGCCTCGAGCACGGTCGGCAGCGCACCGGTGCCGCTGCGGTAGGCCACCAGAGCAGCGTCGCTGCGCTGGCCGGCCAGAGGCAGGAGGGCTGCGTCGTAGCGCCGCAGGCGCTCCTCGTGGCTGCGCCACTCCTGGAGCATCGCCCGCACCTCGGCCTCGTGCGCGCGCTGCAGCTCCTCGCGTCGAGCCCGCGCCTCGTCCACACCCGCCAGGCGCGCGGCGAGATCACGGTCCTGCCGGTTCTTGGGGTCCCACTGCAGCGGTACCGAGAGATTGATGGACACCATGTTGGAGTAGGCCGGGCCGCGCTGGCTGACCATCAGCTCGACGCTCCAGTCCGACGATTTCGCAGCCCGGGCCACAGCGACATCGCTGTCGGCGATGGCTTCCTGCTGCGCGGCAGCGGCAAGCTGGGGATGCTGGCTCAGGTGCTCCGCCAGGGCACCCTCGGTCCATGCCGGCAGCCTCAGCGCGGGACGTGGCCCGAGCGGCCACAACGCGCCCTCACCCACCCACCGCGCCAGCCGCGTGGTGGCCACCGCGACCTCGCGCTCGGCCCGGGCCAGGCCATCGCGCAGCTGCTCGACCGATGCGCGCGCAGCGAAGACTTCAGCCTGGGAGCCCTTGCCGCTGCGATACAGCGTTTCTGCCGCCTGCGCCTGCAGCTCAGCCTGGACGATCTGCGACTGCAGCAGTTCGCGCAAGGACTCCTGGTAGGAGCGGTCGAGCCAGGCCAGTGCCGTGTCGCGCTGCAGCTCCGCGATGGTGGCCTGGCGGGCCACCTGGGCCAGATCGACAGCGCGTTCGGCACGGCGTGCGCGGGCCTTGCGCTTGTCGCTGCGCGTCAGCTCCTGCATGAGGCCTACCGAGCGCATGGTCATGAAATCGCGCGTGACGCTGTAGCGGTCGGGGCCGTCGATCGGCAGGTTGTTGAGGCCGAGCTTGAGCACCGGGTCGGGCAGCTGGCCTGCCGCAGCGGCCGTCTCGCGGGCCGCCTGCGCCTGCGCATCGGCGGCACTGACGAGGTGCGATCTGGCCGTGGCATCGGCAACGGCGCGATCGAGGGAGAGCACGGGCTGCGCCAACACGATCGGCGCGCACAGGGCCAGCCACAACATGAGCCCGGGCCTCAGCCAAGGCGCCAACCGGAGGCCATCGCGCCTCCGCAGCAGATACACATTCATGGGAACTCCTGAAGTCCGGAACCAGGCCGCGGCAGCGCCGCGACCGATCAAGCGGGCAACTTCAGGAGATCAGATGCGAAAGCAGCAATGCGCGATGCTGTGCGCCAGCGGCGGCGGCCGATCGCGCGCGCGCTCGTCCTCCGCCCATGAACTCAGCGCGCGGTCCAGGCGGTCGTCCAGCGCCACGATGAACACCGCCGGCAGCGCCGTCACCGGCGCCACAGCCAGCGGCACATCGCCGACCGCAGGACTGCTGACGGCGCCGAACTGGCAATGCTGCATGCACAGGGCCGGCTGTTCGGGGTCGAGCTGAAACCCGGCCGCCATCATCTCAGCACAGGGCATGCCGGCCATGGCAGACGCAGGCCCTTGGGCACCATCGCTGCCCGCGGGGCAGGCATACGCTGCCAACGCCATTTGCGCGAACAGCAGCGCCATCGACAACACGCCGATGATGCGGACTCGAAGGCACTTGCGCAGGTTCACGCGTCGGAGGATAGCGGCAAGCGCCCGGTGCCGCCGGGTGCCGGCCGCAACGCCATGCCCAGCAGCGTGAGGGCCGCGAAGCCCGCGCCGACGCAGAAGGTGACCGCCGAACCCAGGGTGTCCCACAACACCCCGGCGATGACGCTGGACACCAGCAGCGCCAGGCCGCTCAGCAGGTTGAAGAATCCGTAGGCCGTTCCGCGCAGGTCGTCCGGTGCCGTCTCGGCCACCATGGCCGCCAGCAGACCCTGTGTCATGCCCATGTGCACGCCCCACAGCGCCACCCCGAGGCCCAGCGCCATCCAGCCGCTGGCCGATGCCAGCACGAGGTCGGCGGCGATCAGCACCACCAGGCCGGCGGCCAGCAGCTGGCTGCGGTTCACCGTATCTGACAGCTTGCCGAACGGGTAGGCCGACGCGGCATACACCACGTTCATCGCCACCATCACCAGCGGCACGAAGGCCACGGGGACATCGAGCTGCGCGGCCCGCAGCACCAGGAAGGCCTCGCTGAAGCGGGCCAGCGTGAACACGGCGCCGACGCCGACGACCCACCAGTAGCGGCGGTCGAGCCTGACCAGCGTGGCGCGGCGGATCGGGTTCACGGCGCCCCGCGGCCGGTCGTGCCCGGGTTCCTTGATGCCCACCAGCAACAGCAGCACCGCCAGCACGCCGGGGATGACGGCGACCCAGAAGACGGCGCGGAAGTCGTTGGCCCAGGCCAGCATCAGCCCCGTGGCGATCAGGGGCCCGGCAAAGGCCCCCACCGTGTCGAGCGACTGTCGCAGACCGAAGGCGGCGCCGCGGATGCCGGGGGGCGTGATGTCGGCCAGCAGCGCATCGCGCGGTGCGCCGCGCAGGCCCTTGCCGACGCGGTCGATGAAGCGCGCCGCCACCACGGCACCGACGCCGCCGGCCATCGCAAACACCGGCTTCGTGAGGGCGCCCATGGCGTAGCCCAGCACGGCCAGGCCCTTGCGCTTGCCCAGGTAGTCGCTGAGCGCCCCCGAGAAGACCTTGGAGATCAGCGCGATCGATTCGGCCAGCCCTTCGATGAGGCCCACCGCCAGCACGCTGACGCCCAGCGTACCGACCAGGAACAAGGGCAGCAGGCTGTGGACCATCTCGGAAGAGATGTCCATCAGCATGCTCGCGAAACCGAGCACCCACACCCCGGCCGGCATCGAGCGCGGGCTGATCGGTTTAGGCGGTGCCATGCAGGGGCGGTGGGTCTTGCGCCGCGCAGCTCCGAAACCCCGCGGCCACGTCGTTGCGGGCCGCGGGGAAGAAGTTGCGGTAACGCGGGTGGCGCATGCGCGGCTGCGTGCAGTGCGAAGCGCCGCGCAGCACCGGCCGGCCGTCGAACCAGGGTGCCGAGTACTCGCGGTAAGGGTGCGGCTCGAAGCCCGGAAATGGCGCGAAGGGGCTGCCCGTCCATTCCCACACATCGCCCCAGCGGAAGGCTGCCGGTGAAGTGCACGCGGCGTATTCCCACTCGGCCTCGGTGGGCAGCCGTCGCCCGGCCCAGCGGCACCAGGCCTCGGCTTCATGCAGGCTCAGGTGGCTCGCGGCCTCGTGCTCATCCAGCACGCCCCAGATGCCGTTGCGCCACTGCACCCACCCTGCGCGCTCACGGCGCAGGTAGCGCGGCAGGGCCGTGGGCTGCGCGGCGCGCCAGCGAGCGCCGGCCTCCGTCCACCAGCGCGGGTCTTCGTAGCCGCCCGCCTGCACGAAGGGCAGGAACTCGGCCCACCGAACGGCCTGGCGGTCGATGCTGAAGGGCTGCAGAGGCGCCGTGCAGCCGGGGAGCTCGTTGTCGAACGCGAAGCCTGTGCCGGCCGGGCTGCCGAGCCGCCAATCGCAGGCGGCAAAGCTCAGCGCGGCCCGCGTTTCAGGCCGCGGCGGCGGCAGCGGGCGAGCCCGCCAACGGGGGTCTTCGATGGCCAGGCCCAGGCCGCGCGCCATGTACAGCGCCGCTTCGTGGTGCATATCCTCGTGCAGCAGGGCGAGGCGGAAGAAATAGAGCCCGGCATCGTCGGCGGCCGCCTGCTGCAGCAGCGCCAGCGTGTCTTCGAGCTGCGCCGCCAGGTCGGCGCGCGTGGCATCTGCATCCGGCAGCGGCAGCTGCCAGCGCGTCTCGTGCGGCACCTGGCTGGAGTCGTAGAGCGCATCGGCGCACGCCCGTCGCGGCGCATGGCGACGCGCCTCCGGGTCGGCGCGCTCACCCCGCGCGCGCTCGGGGTTGCGTGCGATCCAGCGCTCCTGAAACCAGCCGATGTGGCCCAGTTCCCACAGCGGCAGGTTGAATTCCGGGCGCAGCGGTACGGCGAGATCCGGCAGTGCCTGCTGGTAGGCCGCAAAGGTGGCCAGGGTGTCGGCGCGGCTGGCGCTCAAGGCCAGCGCGAGGGCCTCGCGCGACCCGGCGCGGGCATCGAGCGCCGCTCGCGTTAGGCTTGCCTCATGCATCGTGTGTCCCTCGTCATCGTGACGCCTGCACTGGCGGCTGCCAACAACGGCAACTGGCAGACCGCCCAGCGCTGGGCGCGTTTGTTGCGGCCAGCTTACCGCGTCGATGTCGTCGACCGGTGGAGCGCCGGCAACCAGGCCCTGATGATCGCGCTGCATGCACGCCGCTCGGCCGCCTCGATCGAAGCCTGGCGGTCAGCCCCCGGCTGTCGGCCGCTGCTGCTGGTGCTGACCGGCACCGACCTGTACCGCGACATCGACGTCGACGCCACGTCGCAGCGTTCGCTGGCGCTGGCCGATGCGCTGGTGGTGCTCAACGAGCTGGGGGCGCAGCGCCTGCCTGAAGCCGTGCGCGGCAAAGCCCACGTGGTGCTGCAGTCGTGCCCCTCGCGCCAGCCCGTTCATCGCACGCCGCGCCACCTGCGCGCCTTGATGGTGGGCCACCTGCGGGACGAGAAGGACCCGCGCACCTACTGGCGCGCAGCGCAGCGCCTGGCGGCCCGAGCGGACATCCACCTCGACCACATCGGCAGTGCGCTGGACCCCGTGCTCGGCGCAGAGGCCGAGGCGCTGGCTGCACGGCAGCCTGGCTTCCGCTGGCTCGGCGGCTTGCCGCATGGCGTGGTTCGCCGCCGCATCCAGGCGGCGCACGTGCTCGTCCACGCCAGCCGCATGGAGGGCGGCGCCCACGTGGTGATCGAAGCCATGCGCAGCGGCACGCCGGTGCTGGCCTCGCGCATCGACGGCAACCTCGGCCTGCTGGGCAGCCACTACGAAGGCGTGTTCGAGCCCGGCGACGATGCCGCGCTGGCAGCCCTGCTGGCCCGCGCCCGCGACGATGCCGGCATGTTGCCCCGGCTGGCCGCCCAGCTGGCCCCGCGCGCTGCGCTGTTCGCGCCAGAAGCGGAACGCGCGGCGCTGCACGAAGTCGTCGGTTCGCTGTTGCCGCGCCGATGAGTCAGCCCGGCAAAGGCTGGCGTGGTGCGAGCGCCGGGCCTCGCACACCTAACGCCGCCAGATCGGCCGCATCAAGGGCAGCGACTTGCTCGCCGGGGCCACGCTGGGGTCGAAGCGGTATTCGATCTGCCCGCCGGTGGCCTTGACGATCTTGTAGACATACATCCGCGTCTCGGCGAAGGGCGGCACACCGAGATAGCGCTCGACGGCGCCTTCACCGGCGTTGTAGGCGGCGGCCACCAGCGTCACGTCGCCTTGGAAGGTGGCCATCAACCAGCGCAGGTAAGCCATGCCACCGCGGATGTTCTGCACCGGGTCGAAGACATTGCGCACGCCGAAACGCTGCGCCGTGCCCGGGATCAGCTGCATCAGGCCCTGCGCGTTCTTGGGGCTGACCGCCAGCGGGTCGAAGTTGCTTTCGGTGGCGATGAAGGCCAGGACGAGATCGGGTTCGAGCTGGTAGTCGGGTGCCACCAGCTCGACGAAGCGCACGATGGCCTCGGGCGCGTTCTTCGGCCGGGTTGGCGCGGTGGCTGCGGGCTTGGGTGCGCCCGCTGGCGATGCGGGCCGCGAGCGGCTGCCGGCGGCCGCGGGCGTGCGCACGGCCGCCAGCAGCAAGTCGTCTTCCGGCGGGCGCAGACAAGCTGGCGGCGCACCGCGCGGCACGCCCATGCGCGCCAGGATGTTCTTGGCCTGTTCGATGCCTTGCTCGGCGGCGGCGGCAAACAGGTGCGCGGCCTGCGCCTCGTCGCGCTCGATGCCGCGAGAGTTCGTCAGCATCCAGGCCAGGCTGTACTGGGCCTCCGCATCGCCATGGCGCGCGGCCCGGCAGTACAGCTCGGCGGCGCGCACCGGGTCACGCGGGATGCCGCCGTCGCCATGCTCCAGCGCCTTGGCTTCCAGGCGCCAGCGCTCCACGCGGATGGGCAGCACCGGGCCGGTTTCCAGCGGCGGCGCCGAAGGTCTGGGCAGTCCGTCGAGCGTCAAGAGCTTCTCGGGTGCCACCGAGCCCGCGGCGGGGCCGGGCACCTGGGCGTGGGCCTGTGTGGACACCGCCATCGCCACGGCGAAGCTGAACGCGCAAAGGTGTTGGCGCGCGGTTCGGGATATCGGTATCGGTGCCATCAGGGTCGGTTCGGTGCTCGCTTCGATGCTGCCACATGGGGTGGGGGGTGGGCTGGGCGGGCGCGCGGCCAGGCATTGCGGCGTGTCGTCCTCGACCTACAAGCGGTCACGACGCTGTCTGCCCAAGGGCTTGCAGGCTCGTCCTTAGGATGGCGTCCACCTCTTGAAAGGAGTTGACCATGAGCACCCAAGCCATCGATACCTTGCACGACATCCACACCGCGACCAACGACGTTCTGAAGGGCTACCACGAGATGTCGGCGCGGGCCAAGCCCGACATCCAGGCGGTCATACACCGGCTCACCGAGATGCACGACGGGCACGCCGCCGAGCAAGTCGCTGAACTGGTGCGTTTGCGCGCTGCGGACAAGGACGACACGTCGCTGCAGGGCACCGTGAACAAGGTCGTGGTGATCCTGCGCGACTGGCTGTCAGACCTCGACCGCGATGTGCTGCCCGCGGTGCGCGACGGTGAAGAGTCCTTGCGTGACGAGTACGCCAAGGCGCTGCGTGAAGCGGAAGTCTCTGCAAGCCCCACTGTCGCTGCGCTGCTGAAGAAGCAGCTGGATGCGATCGACAGCGAGATTCGCCGCCTGCCGCAAGACTGAGCGTGGCCAGGCATCCGGTGTCAGCGACCTGAATCTTTTTCGCTGGCGTGAGCCTCGGCGCAGGGCAAACCTGCGCTAGTTGACAAGGCAAGCTGCGTGTCGTGCAGCGTGCTTCTTCAACCCTCCGAGGCCATCACGATGCACTGCAGTTCTGTTTCCGCCCGCACGTCCACGCTCAAGGCCACGCCGCTGCGCAGTCTGGGAGCCTTGTTCGCCCTGACCGCCATGACGGGGCTGGCCGCTTGCGGCGGCGGCGACGACGGTGTTCCACCCGGCCCCGTGGCTGGCGCTCCGGCGCCAGCGCC
>JANMMD010000270.1:0-5882 GCA_031372905.1 Betaproteobacteria bacterium | reverse complement strand
TGGCGCGCCAGCTCGCCAACGTGGCCGGCGAGGCCACGCGCCACAAGCCGGCGATGATTGCCAAGATCGAGCGCAGCGAGGCCATTCCGCACCTCGAAGCCATCTTGAAGGCCAGCGACGGCATCATGGTCGCGCGCGGCGACCTCGCGGTGGAGGTGGGCAACGCGGCGGTGCCGGCGCTGCAGAAACGCATGATCCGCATGGCGCGGCAGCTCGACAAGGTCGTCATCACCGCCACGCAGATGATGGAAAGCATGATCCTGGCGCCCGTGCCCACGCGCGCCGAGGTCAGCGACGTGGCGAATGCCGTGCTCGACGGCACCGACGCCGTGATGCTGAGTGCCGAAACCGCCGCCGGCCGCTACCCGGTGGAAACGGTCGAGCAGATGGCCGCCATTGCGCTGGAGGCCGAGCGCGCAGAAGAAGTCAACTTCAAGGACGACTTCATGCAGCGCCACTTCGGGCGCATCGACCAGAGCATCGCGATGGGCGCGCTGTTCACCGCGCACCACCTGGGCTGCAAGGCCATCATCGCGCTCACCGAGAGCGGCAGCACCGCGCTGTGGATGAGCCGGCACAACATCCAGGTGCCGATCTACGGCATGACGCACAAACACCAGGCCGAGCGCCGCATGGCGCTGTACCGCAACGTGCAGCCCATCCTGATGCCCACCCACAACGACCGCGACCAGGCCCTGGCCGAGGCCGAGCAGCTGCTGGTGGCGCGAGGCGTGCTGAAGCCCGGCGACACCTACGCCATCACCTGCGGCGAGCCCATGGGCCACCCCGGCGGCACCAACATGCTGAAGGTCTGCCAGGTGAAGTGAGTGGCGTGCGCGGGGTGGCGCGGGTTAACCCGCAGCCGCAAAACCCCTGCCGGGCGAACCCCCTGTTTCACGGGGGTGATGGCGGTGATGGAGGCCACGGAGCCCGCGATTCGCTTGTGCGGGCGCAGCCTTCTCGTTAGTGTCAGGCACGGGCCTGGAGCGGACCACAACAGGCTTCCCGAGGCCCCGCTCAACACAACGTGTCCACACCATCAGCCAGGAGAGAGCCTTGAAGAAACATTTGATCGCCTTGGGTTTGCTTGCCGCCTTCGGATCGGCCCAGGCCATTGACTTGTTCAACAACGGCGCCGCTGTGTCGGGCACGCCCGCCTTGTCCGTCATCCGCGCCGGCGGTACGCTGCTCGGTGCTGGCGCGCAGGGCAGCATTCCCAACCTCGTGGCCGACAACTTCGCCGTGGGTGGCGCGGGCTGGAATGTGCAAACACTGAGCTTCTTCTCCTACCAGACCGGGGCTGCCAGTGCCTACACCTTCACCGGTCTGAACTGGAGCATCGTGTCCGGCGATGTCAACACGGGCACCGTGGTGGCTTCTGGCGGAGGCACGGTCACCAATGGCGGCCTGCAGGGCTACCGCGTCTCGTCCACCACGCTGACCGACACCAATCGCGCGATCTTCCGCCTCAACGTCGACGTGACCGACTTCAACCTGGCCGCCGGCAACTACTGGCTGCGCTGGGGCATCACCGGGTCGCTGGCTTCGGGTCCGTGGCAGCCGCCGACGGCCGACGGCGCCGTCGGCAACGGCCAACAGAGCCTGGCCAACGCCGCCTTCGCCGGCATCGTGGATGCAGGTGACGGCCTGGGTGTGGAGCTGCCCTTCATCATTGCCGGCACCGTGGTGCCTGAGCCCGGCACCTGGGCGCTGATGATGGCGGGTGGCCTGGCTGTGGTGGGCGCCGTGCGCCGTCGCCAGCAGAGCTGAAGCCGTACCGCACCCGCTGCTAGCGCGCTAACAGCCCACTGACAGCCCGCCTGGCCCTGTGCCGGCGGGCTGTTCTCTTGGCGGGATGCTTCTCGCCCGAGGTCATTCAGTCGGCGTGCAGCGGCAACTGCGCCGCCACCATGGCGTGCACACCGGCATTCATGCCCGTGGGCACGAGCTCCAGGCCCGGGTGGCTGCGCTGAAAGACGCGGAACAGCTCGTCGGCAAAGCCGTGCCCGATGTCGTCCACGCCGTCGAAGTTGAGCTCGGCGCGGCGAAAACCACCCAGGCGCGCTGCCACACGGCGCGCATCGGCACGGCTGGCCAGCGTGCGCGCCTCCCCCCCCAGCAGATGCAGCGGCACTTCAGTGCGGTCGAAGTGGTAATCGCCTTCCACGCTGTGGGCGCGCAGCACGGCGTCCAGCGTGCGCGGGGTGTCGAGCTGGATCGCCAGGTAGATGCTCGTGCCCTGGCGCGCCGCCGGGCGCCCGCTGCGCCAGGAACGCGGCTCCCAGCTGCGGCGCTGAAAGGCCGCCTCGTTGGCGTGGATGTCGAGGACATCGGCCAGGCGTGCGCTGAAAAAGAGGCCGTGGCCGCTGTGGCGGTCGGGCGCGCTGGTGAGCTTGCCCTTGCTGAGCTCCAGCATCGCCAGCTGCGGGTCGGCGATGGCGAAACTTTGCGCGACGCGTTCGAAGAGGCCGCAGCCGTCGTCGCTGACCAGCAATTGCAGCTGCAGCGGCGTCTGCCGCAGCGACACTGTGACCTGGGTGCCGCCGCTGTGGTCGACGGCGTTGTTCAAGAGCTCGGTGAAGGCGTGCTGCGCCATGCGCTGCACGGTGGGTGGCAGCGTGAAAAACGGCGCGAAGTCCTGCCGCCAGGGCAGGTCTTCCTGCAGACCTGCCAGCGGGTAGCGCTGCACCACCTGGCGCAGTGCGCCGGGGCGGTAGCGCGGCCGGCGTGCCGGGCCTTCGGCCTGCAGCCACTGCATCGCCACCAGCTTGCGCAGCAGGCCGCTGGCGCGCCTGCGGCTGATGGACAGGCGCGCCGCGAGTGCGCCAGGCAGGTCATCGCCTTGCTGCAAGGCGAAGGCAGTGATCCATTGCGTCAGCGGTGCGAGTTCAATGCGTGCCATGGTGCGGTGTCCGAAACGCCAGCGTCGAGCCGGCCGGGCCGCCAGTGTCGGCGCGGCGCAGCGCGGCCTGAGCGCAAAAAGCGGGCCCTTTTGCGGTCAGTTTTGCCTGCAGATTTACCCCAGCCGGGTGGGTTCTGACCCGCGTGGCGCAGGGGGCGGGCCTAGAATCACCCGCCGAGTTTCAGCGCGGTTACATGACGGCCACACAGCCGTTTGCATTGCCCCCACACCACTTCCGAAAGACTCCCATGCCCCTCGTTTCGATGCGCCAGCTGCTCGACCATGCCGCCGAGAACGGCTACGGCATCCCGGCCTTCAACGTCAACAACCTGGAGCAGGTGCAGGCGGTGATGACCGCGGCGCACGAGGTGGGCGCCCCGGTCATCCTGCAGGCCAGTGCCGGCGCGCGCAAGTACGCGGGCGAGGCGTTCATCAAGCATCTGATCCAGGCTGCGGTGGAGGCCTACCCGCACATCCCGCTGGTGATGCACCAGGACCACGGCCAGACACCCGCCATCTGCCAGGGCGCCATCGACCTGGGCTTTGGCTCGGTGATGATGGACGGCTCGCTGCAGGCCGACGGCAAGACGCCGGCCAGCTTCGACTACAACGTCGAGGTCACGCGCAAGGTGGTGGACATGGCGCACCAGGTGGGCGTCACCGTCGAGGGTGAACTGGGCTGCCTGGGCAACCTGGAAACCGGCGAAGCCGGCGAAGAAGACGGCATCGGCGCCGAGGGCAAGCTCGACCACAGCCAGATGCTGACCGACCCCGAGGAGGCCGCCGTGTTCGTGAAGGCCACGCAGCTCGATGCCTTGGCCATTGCCATCGGCACCAGCCACGGCGCCTACAAGTTCAGCCGCAAGCCCACCGGCGACATCCTCGCCATCGGCCGCGTGAAAGAGATCCACAAGCGCATCCCGAACACGCACCTGGTGATGCACGGCTCGTCCAGCGTGCCGCAAGACCTGCTGGCCATCATCAACCAGTACGGCGGCAAGATGAAAGAGACCTTCGGCGTGCCGGTCGAAGAGATCCAGGAAGCCATCAAGCACGGCGTGCGCAAGATCAACATCGACACCGACATCCGCCTGGCGATGACCGGCGCGGTGCGCAAGTTCCTGGCCGAGAACCCGGACAAGTTCGACGCGCGCGAGTGGCTCAAGCCCGCGCGTGAGGCCGCCTACAAGGTGTGCAAGCAGCGCTATATGGAATTCGGATGCGAGGGCCAGGCCGGCAAGATCAAGCCGATCACGATGGTGGAAGTGGCGCGGCGTTATGCCAGCGGTGAGCTGGCGCAGATGGTGCAATGACGCCGCCGGAGCGGCCATGAAAAAGGGGCGCCGTGGCGCCCCTTTGCTTTGGGTTTCAGCCCGTCAGACCGAGCCTATCAGCATCGGGTCGATGGCATGGTTCTGCGGCCCGCGCTCGGCGATCTTCAGCGCGCCCAGGCGGTTGCCCAAGGCGGCGCAGCGCTCCAGCGCCCAGCCGCGCTCCAGGCCGTAGAGCAGCGCGGCGCGGAAGGCGTCGCCGCAGCCTGTGGGGTCGACGACGCGTCGCGCTTCGACGGGCGCCACATGCGTGCGTTCGCCCTTGATCCACAGCTCGCAGCCCTGTTCACCCAGCGTCACCACCACACCCTGGATGTTGGCGCGGCGGCTGATGGCGGCGGCGTTCTCGCCGGTGCGCTCTTCCAGCATGCGCGCTTCGTAGTCGTTCACCGCCACCCAGCCGGCCAGGCCGAGGATCTCGCGGTGTTCGTCGCCGTTGAACTGCGGCAGCTGCTGGCCCGGGTCGAAGATGAAGGGAATCTTCTCCTCGGCCAGCTGGTGCGCGTGCTGCCACATCGCGTCGCGGCCGTCGGGCGCGATGATGCCGATGGCCAGATCGGCGCGCGCGCTCTTGCGCGGCACGGCCATCTCATGCGCGCGGCTCATCGCGCCGGGGTGGAAGGCCGCGATCTGGTTGTTGTCGCGGTCGGTGGTGATGTGGCACTGCGCGGTGTGCAGCTGGGCGTCGCGGTGGATCAGCGAGACATCGGCACCCCAGCCCTGGATGCGCGCCAGGTACTCGCCGCCGTCCACGCCTAAAGCGCCCAGGATGACCGGCTGCCCGCCGAGCGACTGCAGGTTGTAGGCGATGTTGCCGGCGCAGCCGCCGAACTCGCGGCGCAGCGTGGGCACCAGGAAGCTGACGTTCAGGATGTGCACCTGGTCGGCCATGATCTGGTCGGCAAAGCGGCCCGGGAAGGTGGTGATGGTGTCGAAAGCGAGGGAACCGCAGATCAAGGCGGGCATGGGAACTCCAAGGGACGAAAGAAAACCGGGGATGACGGGCCAGGGAAAGGGCCGTGCCCGTCAGGGATAGAAGAGTTCGATGGTGTAGCCGGCCACGGGGGCCGTGGCGGCCTGG
Source organism: Betaproteobacteria bacterium (assembly GCA_031372905.1). GTDB lineage: Bacteria > Pseudomonadota > Gammaproteobacteria > Burkholderiales > Burkholderiaceae_C > Rubrivivax. The sequence goes on along the minus strand of JANMMD010000270.1, from coordinate 568 downwards.
AGTGTGGCCTGCAGCTGCAGTTCACGCCCGGCGCCCAGCGTGGCCTGGTTCACGCCCAGCTCACTGGCGCTGAGCACACGGCGCGCCACCAGCTGGCCTTGGCTGTCGGTGAGCGACAGCTCCAGCGCCGGCAGCGCCACTTCCAGCGGGGCCCGGTTGCGCAGCGCCACGCTCAAGCGGTAGACGCTGGATTTCTCGACGCGCACCAGCCCGCTGCTTTCCACCACCAGGCTGTCGATGACATGCGCCGGGCCCACGCTGCAGCCCAGCGGCGCGCACGCCGCCTGCAAACCGGAGCGCAGCGCCGGGAAGCGCGCGGCCACGAGATCGCGGTATTCCAGGGCCATCTGCAGAGCCAGGCCGGCCGCACCCAGCACCACCGCTGCAGCCAGCGCTGCGCGCACACGCGGCTGCCGCCAGCGCGCGGCGCGTTCGGCCTGGCGCAGAAAGCTCGGCGTGGTGCCGACCTTCACCTTGGCCTTCTTGGCGCGCTTCGCACCGGCGCCGGGTGCCGGGCCGCGAGGCTCCGCGCGGAAGTCTTCGGCCGCCGTCTGCGCTTCGCTGGCTG
>JANMMD010000031.1:0-3430 GCA_031372905.1 Betaproteobacteria bacterium | reverse complement strand
CGACAACTACAGCGGCCTGAGCCACAAGCTGGCGGTGGACGCGATTGCCGCCGCGCTGGCGGAAAGGGGCCTCGGCGAGAAGAAGACCACCTGGCGCCTGCGCGACTGGGGCATCAGCCGCCAGCGCTACTGGGGCACGCCGATTCCCATCATCCAGTGCGACAGCTGCGGCAGCGTGCCGGTGCCGGAGCCAGATCTGCCGGTGGTGCTGCCCGAAGACCTGGTGCCGGACGGCAGCGGCAATCCGCTGAACAAGTGCGCGAGTTTCCTCAACGTCGCCTGCCCGAGCTGTGGCAAAGCGGCGAAGCGCGAAACCGACACCATGGACACCTTCGTCGACAGCGCCTGGTACTACATGCGCTATTGCTGCCCCGGCAGCGACAACGCCATGGTGGATGCGCGCAACGACTACTGGATGCCGATGGACCAGTACATCGGCGGCATCGAGCACGCGGTGCTGCACTTGCTCTACGCGCGCTTCTGGACCAAGGCCATGCGTGACCTCGGCCTGGTGAAGTTCAGCGAGCCCTTCACCCGGCTCTTCACCCAGGGCATGTTGCTGAACGAAAGTTTCTACCGCGAAGAAGAAGGCGGCAAGAAGCGCTGGTTCTACCCCGCCGAAGTGGATGTGCAGTACGACGACCGCGGCGCGCCGGTGTCGGCCACGGCCAAGGCCGACGGCCTGCCGGTGAGCCTGGGCGGCATCGAGAAGATGTCCAAGAGCAAGAACAACGTCGTCGAGCCCAAGGACATCATCGCCAAGTTCGGTGCCGACACGGCCCGCGTGTTCACGATGTTCGCCGGCCCACCCGACCAGAGCGCGGCCTGGAGCGACAGCGGCGCCGAGGGCTCGTTCCGCTTCCTGCGCCGGCTGTGGAACAGTGCCGTGAAGCACGCGCCCCAGCTCGCCGCGGCAGCCGCGTCGTACGACGGCGCCAGCCCCGCGGCAGCGGCACTGCGCCGCGAGATGCACCTGCTGCTGCGCCAGGTCAGCAGCGACTTCGACCGCATGCAATACAACACGGTGATCTCGGGCGCGATGAAGATGCTCAACGCCATCGAGGACGCCAAGCTGCTGGCAACGCCCGCCGACGCTGCGGTGGCGCACGAGGCCTTCAGCCTGCTGTTGCGCACGCTGTACCCGTCCGCACCGCACATCACGCACGCGCTGTGGGCCGATCTCGGCTATGCCGCCCGGCATGGCGACATCGTCAGCGCGCCCTGGCCCGAAGTGGACGAAGCCGCGCTGGTGCAGGACGAGATCGAGCTGATGCTGCAGGTGGCCGGCAAGCTGCGCGGCAGCATCCGCGTGCCCGCAGGCGCCGACCGCACGGTGATCGAAGCTGCCGCGCTGGCCAGCCCCGACTTCCATCGTTTCGCCGAAGGCAAGAGCGCGAAGAAGGTCGTCATCGTGCCCGGACGGCTGGTGAATGTGGTCGTCTAGGCGCCGGCTGTTGACCACGCTGGCCGCGCTGCCCACGCTGGCCGGCTGCGGCTTTCAGCTGCGGCGTCCGCCCGAGCTGAACTTCAACAGCATCGCGCTCACCGGCTTCGCGCCGCGTTCGCCGCTGGCGGAAGAACTGCGTCGGCAACTGCTGCTGCAGGTGCGTGTGCTCGACGCGCCCGACAAGGCACAGGTGGTGCTGCACGCCATCGAAGACCAGCGAGAACGCAGCGTGGTGGCCAGCACCTCGGCGGCGCAGGTGCGTGAACTGCAGCTGCGCCTGAAGCTGAACTTTCGCGCCCACACGCCCGGCGGGCGCGAGCTGATCCCGCGCTCTGAGCTGCTGCTGCAGCGCGACATGAGCTACAGCGAAAACGCCGCGCTGGCCAAGGAGTTCGAAGAGGCCGAGCTCTTCCGTGAACTGCAGGCCGACCTTGTGGGCCAGGTGCTGCGCCGGCTCGCGGCAGTGAAGGTCTGACGGTGCAGATCCGCCCCGAGCAGCTGGAAGCGCAACTCGCGCGCGGCCTGAAACCGCTGTACACCATCCACGGCGACGAGCCGCTGCTGGCACAGGAAGCCGGCGACGCCATCCGCGCGGCAGCGCGCGCGGCGGGCTATAGCGAGCGCCAGGTCTTCACCGTCAGCGGTGCGCATTTCGACTGGAGCGGCGTGCTGGGCGCGGCGCAGGCGATGAGCCTGTTCGCCGAGAAGCAGCTGATCGAGATCCGCATCCCCTCCGGCAAGCCGGGCAAGGAAGGCAGCGAAGCGCTGCAGCGGTATTGCGCGCAGCTCAACGACGACGTGCTGACGCTGGTGACACTGCCCAGGCTCGACTACCAGCAGGTCAAGGCCGCGTGGTTCACGGCGCTGGAGGGCCACGGCGCCACGCTGCGCGTGGAAACGCTGGACCGCAAGAACCTGCCCGCCTGGCTGGCGCAGCGCCTGCAGCGCCAGGGCCAGCGTGTGCGCGATGGCGAAGAAGGCCAGCGCACGCTGGCGTTTTTTGCCGACCGCGTCGAAGGCAACCTGCTCGCCGCGCACCAGGAGTTGCAGAAGCTCGCTTTGCTGCACCCGCCTGGCGAACTGGCCTTCGAACAGGTGGAAGCCGCGGTGCTGAACGTGGCGCGCTTTGACATCGGCAAACTCAGCGAAGCGCTGTGGACCGGCAACGTGCCCCGCGCGCTGCGCGTGCTGGACGGCCTGCGCCACGAAGGCGAGGCCGCCGTGCTGGTGCACTGGACCCTGGCCGACGACCTGCGCAACCTGGCGCGTGCACGCGCCGCGCTGGACGCCGGCAAGCCCCTGCCGCTGGCGCTGCGCGAAGCGCGTGCCTGGGGCTTGAAGGAAAAGCTCTTCGAGCGTGCGCTGCCGATGCTCGCCGGCCACACCCTGGCCCACCTGCTGGAGGCGGCCAGCGTCTGCGACGGCATCGTCAAGGGCCTGAAACACCCCGGGTGGCCGCACCAACCCTGGGAAGCGCTGCGCCACCTGCTGCTGATGGTGTTGCAGCACACGCGCCACGGCCTGCCGCTGCGCACGCTGGCGCTGCAGGCCTGAACACCGAATGAGCCCCGCCATGCTGCCCACCATCACCGAACTGCGCGCTGCGCTGCGCACCCCGGGCGCGCATGCCGCGCTGATCGAACGCGTGTTGCACGAAGCGCGCGGGCCGGCCGCCGAGGCGGTCTACACCGCCTTGCTGCCCGAGATGGCGATGGGCGCCGCCCGGGCCGCCGATGCCGCGCTGGCAGCAGGCCGCCCGCTCGGCGCGATCGGCCCACTCGCAGGCCTGCCGGTGTCGGTGAAAGACCTCTACGACATCGCCGGCCGCACCACGATGGCCGGTTCGGTGCTGCGCGAAGGCGAGCCCGCGGCGACGCAGGACGCCGAGTCCGTGGCGCGCTTGAAGCGCGCCGGCGCCGCCATCACGGGCCTCACCAACATGACCGAGTTCGCGTTCTCGGGCGTGGGCATCAACCCGCACCA
>JANMMD010000240.1:0-10421 GCA_031372905.1 Betaproteobacteria bacterium | reverse complement strand
ACCGGCCCGGTGCTGCAGAGCGAACGCAACGCGGCGCGCATCTTCAACGCCGACCACTGCTTCTTCGTCACCAACGGCACCAGCACTTCCAACAAGATGGTGTGGCACCACACCGTGGCGCCGGGCGACGTGGTGGTGGTCGACCGCAACTGCCACAAGAGCATCCTGCACAGCATCATCATGACCGGCGCGGTGCCGGTGTTCCTGACGCCGACGCGCAACCATTACGGGATCATCGGCCCGATCCCGGAAAGCGAGTTCTCCCCGGAGACCATCCGCCAGAAGATAGCCGCCAATCCGCTGCTGGCGGGCGTGGACGCGGCCACCGTCAAGCCGCGCATCCTGACGCTGACGCAGAGCACCTACGACGGCGTGCTCTACAACACCGAGACCATCAAGCACGCGCTGGATGGCTACATCGACACGCTGCATTTCGACGAGGCCTGGCTGCCACATGCCGCCTTCCACAAGTTCTACGGCACCTTCCACTCGATGGGCAAAAACCGCGCGCGGCCGCGCGACCAGCTGGTGTTCGCCACGCAAAGCACGCACAAGCTGCTGGCGGGCCTGAGCCAGGCCTCACAGGTGCTGGTGCAGGACGCGCAGGACCGCAAGCTCGACCGGCACCTCTTCAACGAGGCCTACCTGATGCACACCAGCACCAGCCCGCAGTACGCCATCATCGCCAGCTGCGACGTGGCCGCGGCGATGATGGAAGCGCCCGGCGGTCCTGCATTGGTGGAAGAGAGCATCCAGGAGAGCCTGGACTTCCGCCGCGCCATGCGCAAGGTGGAGGGCGACTTCGGCGACAAGGACTGGTGGTTCACCGTCTGGGGCCCCGACACGCTGACGGCCGAGGGCATCGGCCACAGCCGCGACTGGGTGTTGAAGGCTGGCGAAACCTGGCACGGCTTCGGCGAGTTGGCCGAGGGCTTCAACCTGCTCGACCCCATCAAGTGCACCATCATCACGCCGGGGCTGGGCATGAGCGGGCAGTTCTCCGAGACGGGCATTCCGGCGAGCATCGTCACCAAGTTCCTCGCGGAGCACGGCGTGGTGGTGGAGAAGACGGGCCTCTATTCCTTCTTCATCATGTTCACCATCGGCATCACCAAGGGCCGCTGGAACACGCTGCTGACGGCGCTGCAGCAGTTCAAGGACGACCACGATCGCAATGCGCCGCTGTGGCGCATCCTGCCGGAATTCTGCGCCGCCCACCCGCGCTATGAGCGCATGGGCCTGCGTGACCTCTGCCAGGCCATCCACAAGGCCTACGCCAAGGGCGACATCGCCCGGCTGACGACGGAGATGTACCTCTCGGACATCGTGCCGGCGATGAAGCCCAGCGATGCCTACGCGCACATCGCGCACCGCAAGACCGAGCGCGTGCCCATCGACGAGCTCGAAGGCCGTATCACCACCAGCCTGCTGACGCCTTACCCGCCAGGTATCCCCTTGCTGATCCCGGGCGAGCGCTTCAACAAGAAGATCTGCGACTACCTGCGCTTCACGCGCGAGTTCAACGCCGCCTTTCCCGGCTTCGACACCGACGTGCATGGGCTCGTGGAGGAAGACGAACCCGGCGAGAGCCGCCGCTATTACGTGGACTGCATTCGCGCCTGAGGCGCGATGCAGCTCGGCGTCACTCAGGCGCCATCATTCCGTGGCTGAAGCCGCCGTCGACGTAAGTGATCTCGGCCGTGACGCCGCCAGCCAGATCCGACAGCAGGAAGGCCGCCACGTTGCCCACGTCGTCGATGGTGACGTTGCGGCCCAGCGGTGACGCGCTGGCGACGGCGCCCAGCAACTTGCCGAAGTCCTTGATGCCGCTGGCTGCCAGCGTCTTGATCGGGCCGGCCGAGATGCCGTTGACGCGGATGCCCTTCTTGCCCAGGCTGGCTGCGAGGTAGCGCACGCTGGCTTCCAGGCTGGCCTTGGCCAGGCCCATGGTGTTGTAGTTGGGCACGGCGCGCAGCGCGCCGAGGTAGCTCAACGTCAGCAGCGCAGAGCCGGGGCGCAGATAGGGCAGGGCGGCCTTGGCCATGCCGGGAAAGCTGTAGGCCGAGATATCGTGGGCGATGCGATAGTTCTCGCGCGTCAGGCCCTCGAGAAAATCGCCGGCAATGGCCTCGCGCGGAGCGAAGCCGATGCTGTGAACAAAGCCGTCGAACTGGCCCCAGGCGGCGCCCAGGCCTTCGAAGGTGGCGGCGATCTGTTCATCGCTGCTGACATCGCAGTCGAAGATCAGCGACGAGTCGAATTCCTTCGCGAACTCGGTGGTGCGGTCCTTGAAGCGTTCGCCGACGTAGCTGAACGCCAGCTCGGCGCCCTGGGCGCGGCAGGCGCGCGCAATGCCGTAGGCGATGGAGCGGTTGGACAACACCCCGGTGACGAGGAAGCGCTTGCCGGCAAGAAATCCCATGCGTGTCTCCAGACTGTGGGGTGCACCCGGAACTTGAGGTCAAGAAGGGGGCACCGGTTTGAGCGGGCGCGATTCTGGCACGCAGGCTGTGGGCCCTGCGGTTGCCACAGCGAGCGGCTTGCAGCGTGACAAACTGGCGGTCTATAATCCGGGTTTTCCGGGTAAAGCTGCGTGGGCGGAATCTTCCAGCCCATTTTTTTTGCTTGATCGACTCTGAGGTGCCCTTTCTACCTTGCCGAGCGTGGCGGGGGTTGGCGACACAGGGTCCGATCTTGGCGGCTCGCCCGGCGGCACGGGCGCAGCAGGCTACATCGGACACACAGAGTTTTGAACAGCAAGCACCTCAGGGCAGGCGGCAAGACCGCAGGCCCCCGCGTGACACGCAAAAGCGTGGGGCAGGGCGCCGCAAAGGGCGCGTCGGCCGGCGGTTCGGTGCGCCCTGTGCGTGCGCCACGGCCGGTGCCCGAAGGTGTGCGCGTCGGCTGGCGTGAGGCCATCAACGCGACCGTGACTGGCCTGGGCTTCGACGTGGTGGACGTGGAGCGCGCTCCGCGGGGCCTGTTGCGCATCACCATCGACCGCCAGCCCGGCCGCAGCTACCCCATCGCCAGCGAATTTGTGTTGGTCGAGGATTGCGAACAAGTCACACGGCAGCTGCAATATGCGCTGGAGGTGGAAGGCCTGGAGTACAGCCGGCTGGAGGTGTCTTCACCGGGCCTGGACCGGCCGCTGAAGCTAGAGGCCGACTACGAACGATTCATAGGCCAGGCCATCAGCCTGGTGCTGAAGATGCCCTTCCAGGGCCGCAAGAACTGGCAGGGCGTGTTGCAGCGCGCCGAGGCTCCCGCCGAAGGTTGGAGCCTGGTGTTCAAGGACGGCAAGGCCGAGCAGGTGCTCGGTTTCATGTTCGACGAGGTGCGCGAGGCTCGCCTCGTGCCCGTGGTGGATTTCAAGGGTCGTCAGAAGCGCAGCGATGCGGCGGAAGACGGCCAGGCTGGTGGGGCGCCCGTTGCGGCCGCCACGCCAAGCACTGCAGACGGAGGCTAGGGACTGATGAACCGCGACATGCTGAATTTGGTGGACGCGATCTCGCGCGAAAAGACTGTCGAGTTGGATGTGGTGTTCGGCGCGGTGGAAGCCGCGCTGGCCTCAGCCACGAAGAAGCTCAACGGCGGCGAGGTGGACATCCGTGTGGCGGTGGACCGCAACACTGGCGAGTACGAAACCTTCCGCCGCTGGCTGGTGGTGCCCGACAGCGCCGGCCTGCAGAACCCCGATGCCGAGGAACTGCTGTCCGAAGCGCTGGAGCGCATTCCGGACATCGAAGAAGGCGACTACATCGAAGAAGCCATCGAGTCGCTGACCATTGGCCGCATCGGTGCGCAGGCCGCCAAACAGGTCATCCTGCAGAAGATCCGTGATGCCGAGCGTGAGCAGCTGCTCAACGACTTCCTGGCGCGCGGCGAGAAGATTTTCGTCGGCACCGTGAAGCGCCTGGACAAGGGCGACATCATCGTCGAGAGCGGGCGTGTCGAAGGCCGCCTGAAGCGCAGCGAGATGATCCCCAAGGAGAACCTGCGCAGCGGTGACCGCGTGCGGGCTTTCCTGCAGGGCATCGACCCGACGCAGCGTGGCCCGCAGATCATGCTCAGCCGCAGTGCGCCGGGCTTCATGATCGAGCTGTTTGCGCAGGAAGTGCCCGAGATCGAACAAGGCCTGCTCGAGATCAAGAGCTGCGCCCGCGACCCCGGCAGCCGCGCCAAGATCGCCGTGGTCAGCCACGACCGCCGTGTCGACCCCATCGGCACCTGTGTCGGTGTGCGCGGTTCGCGCGTCAACGGCGTGACGAACGAGCTCGCCGGCGAGCGTGTGGACATCGTGTTGTGGTCCGACGACCCGGCGCAATTTGTCATCGGCGCGCTGGCCCCGGCCAACGTCGTCAGCATCGTCGTGGATGAAGAGCGCCATGCGATGGACGTGGTGGTGGACGAGGAGAACCTCGCCATCGCCATCGGCCGCGGCGGCCAGAACGTGCGGCTGGCGAGCGAGCTGACCGGCTGGCGCATCAACATCATGACTGCCGAAGAAAGCCAGGCCAAGCAGGCTGGAGAGAGTGAATCGGTGCGCGCGCTCTTCGTCGACAAGCTCGACGTCGATGCCGAGGTCGCCGACATCCTGATCGCCGAAGGCTTCAGCAGTCTGGAAGAGGTGGCCTATGTGCCGCTGCAGGAAATGCTGGAGATCGAAAGCTTCGACGAGGACACCGTGCACGAGCTGCGCACGCGGGCCAAGGACGCCTTGCTGACGATGGAAATCGCCAAGGAAGAGAACGTCGAGGAAGTCTCCCAAGACCTGCGCGATCTTGAATCCGATGGCAAGGGCCTGACACCCGAGTTGATCTCCAAGCTGGCGCAGGGCGGTATCCATACCCGCGACGACCTCGCAGACCTGGCCGTCGATGAACTGACCGAGATGACCGGCATGGAAGACGAGGCCGCCAAGGCCTTGATCATGAAAGCCCGCGAGCACTGGTTCACCGTCTGAAGACCTTGCTGAACCCCACCGCCCGCACCGCACACCCGAGGAAACCGCACCCATGGCCGTGACCACAGTCGCCCAATTCGCAGCCCAGCTTGGCCGCCCCACCACGGCCTTGATCGAGCAGCTGCAATCGGCCGGCGTGACCAAGCAGTCACCGGACGACGCGCTGACCGAATCGGACAAGGAACGTCTGCTCGACTTCCTGCGCACGGCCCACGGCACCGCCGTGGGTGGTGAACGCAAGAAGATCACCATCACCAAGAAGACGTCGACCGAGATCAAGCAGGCCGACGCCAGCGGGCGGGCGCGCACCATCCAAGTCGAAGTGCGCAAGAAGCGCACCTTCGTCAAGCGCGACGACGCTTCGCCAGCAACCGAAGAAACGGGTCCGAGCGCGGAAGAACTCGACTTGCAGCGCCGCGAAGAAGAAGCCAGCGCCCAGGCCGAGGCCATCCGCAAGCAGGAAGAAGAGCTGGCCGAATCGCGCCGTCAGCGTGAAGAGCAGGAACGCGCCGCGCGTGAGGCCGCCGAGGCGGCTGCGGCTGTGGCGGCCACTGCGCGCGCTGCCGAAGAGGCCGCGGCGTCCGCCGCGGCTGCCGAGACGGCTGCCGCCCTGGCCAAGGCCGCTGCGCTGGAAACACCGCGTCCGGCCCGCACCAAGGCCGCTGCGAAAGCCGAGGCCGACCGGGCCAACGGCAAGAAGGCCCCGAAGCCTGTCGAAGCGCCCGCCGCGGAAGTGAAGCCTGCCGAGGTGATCCCTGAGGTGCCCGTCGAGCCGCCGAAGCCGGTGGAGCCTGCCAAGCCGCTGCTGCGCGTGGTGAAGGCCGCCGACAAGGCCGCTGAAGACAACGCCAAGGCCGACGACCTGGCGCGCCGCCGCAAGGCTGCCGAGGCAGAGGCCGCGGCCATCCGCGCGATGATGGCTGGCCCCAAGAAGGTGCTGGTCGCCAAGAAGGAAGAGCCCAAGCCGGCCGAGGCCGCGAAGGAAGCCATCAAGGGCACCATCCACAAGCCGACGGCCAAGCCGGGAGCGCCCGGTGCAGCCACGGTGGCCAAGCCTGGCGACAAGAAACAGGTCAAGAGCGAGAAGCTCAGCAGCAGCTGGGCCGACGACGCTGCGAAGAAACGCGCGGCGCTGAAGACGCGTGGCGACGGTGGTGCCGGCCGTGCTGGCTGGCGCGCGCCGCGTGGCGGCGCCCGCCGCGGCGACGGCGGCAGTGGCCAGAGTTTCACGCCGGCGGCCGAGACCCTGGTGCAGGAAGTGCATGTCCCGGAAACCATCAGCGTGGCCGACCTCGCACACAAGATGAGCGTGAAAGCTAGCGAGGTGATCAAGCAGCTGATGAAGCTGGGCCAGATGGTCACCATCAACCAGCAGCTCGATCAGGAGACGGCGATGATCGTCGTCGAGGAAATGGGTCACAAGGCGATGGCCGCCAAGCTCGACGACCCGGAAGCCTTCACCGAAGAGGAAGCTGCGCTGCACGATGCGGCCGAGCAGCTGCCGCGCGCGCCGGTGGTCACCGTGATGGGTCACGTCGACCACGGCAAGACGAGCCTGCTGGACTACATCCGCCGCGCCCGTGTGGCGGCCGGTGAAGCCGGTGGCATCACGCAGCACATCGGCGCTTATCACGTCGAAACGCCGCGCGGCATGATCACCTTCCTCGACACCCCGGGCCACGCGGCATTTACGGCCATGCGTGCGCGCGGCGCCAAGGCCACCGACATCGTCATCCTGGTGGTGGCGGCCGACGACGGCGTGATGCCGCAGACCAAGGAAGCCATCGCCCACGCGAAGGCTGCCGGTGTGCCCATCGTCGTGGCGATGAACAAGATCGACAAGCCCGACTCGAATATCGAGCGCGTGAAGAGCGAACTCGTGGCCGAGGGCGTGATTCCCGAAGATTTCGGCGGTGAATCGCCGTTCGTCGGCGTCTCGGCCAAGATGGGCACGGGCATCGACACGCTGCTGGAGCAGGTGCTGCTGCAGGCCGAAGTGCTGGAACTCACCGCACCGAAGATCGCCGCCGCCAAGGGCCTGGTCATCGAAGCGCGCCTCGACAAGGGCCGCGGCCCTGTGGCCACCATCCTGGTGCAGAGTGGCACGCTGAACAAGGGCGACATCGTCCTGGCCGGCAGCAGCTTCGGCCGTGTGCGCGCCATGCTGGACGAAGACGGCAAGAGCATCGAATCGGCCGGGCCTTCGCTGCCGGTGGAGATCCAGGGCCTGACCGAGGTGCCGCAAGCCGGTGACGAGTTCATGGTGCTCAACGACGAGCGCCGTGCGCGCGAAATCGCCACCTTCCGCCAGGGCAAGTACCGCGAGGTGACGCTGAACCGCCGCCAGGCCGCCAAGCTGGAAGGCATGTTCGAGAACATGGGCGAGGGCGCAGCACAGACGCTGGGCCTGATCGTCAAGGCCGACGTGCAGGGTTCGCAGGAAGCCCTGGCGCAGAGTCTGCTCAAGCTGAGCACGCCCGAGGTCAAGGTGCAGATCGTGCACGCCCAGGTGGGTGGCATCAGCGAGAGCGACGTCAACCTGGCGATTGCCTCCAAGGCCATCATCATCGGCTTCAACACGCGGGCCGACGCCGGCGCGCGCAAGCTGGCCGAGGGCAACGGCGTGCAGATCAAGTACTACAACATCATCTATGACGCTGTGGACGAGATCAAGGCGGCGATGGGCGGCATGCTGGCGCCTGAGCAGCGCGAGGAAGTCATCGGCACTGCCGAGATCCGCACCGTGTTCGTGGCCAGCAAGATCGGCACCGTGGCCGGCAGCATGATCACGGCGGGCCGCGTGGTGCGCAATTCGCGCTTCCGCCTGCTGCGCGAGAGCATCGTCATCTACACCGGCGAAGTGGAATCGGTGAAGCGCATGAAGGACGATGTGCGCGAGGTGGCCGAAGGTTTCGAGTGCGGTATCAAGCTGAAGAACTACAACGACATCAAGGAAGGCGATCAGCTCGAGTTCTTCGAGGTGAAGGAAGTGGCACGCACGCTGTAAGGCGGATTTGCCCTCACCTGCAAACCCCGCCTGCTGCAAAGTAGGCGGGGTTTGTACTTAAAGGTCAGCACCCATGCGACACAAAAAAGCCGTACCGAACCGCAGTTTCCGCGTCGCTGACCAAATTCAGCGCGACGTGGCTGAACTCATTCGCGATCTGAAGGATCCGCGGCTGGGCATGGTCACGATCAACAGCGTCGAGGTGACGCCCGATTACGCCCACGCGCAGGTCTACTTCTCGGTGCTGGTGGGTGAAGCTGAAGACAGCGCTGCGGCCTTGAACGAGGCGGCGGGTTTCCTGCGCAATGGCCTGTTCAAACGCCTATCCATCCACACCGTGCCGACGCTGCATTTCCATTTCGACAAGACCACCGAGCGCGCGGCCGACCTGTCGGCGCTGATCGCGCGAGCCAACAGCGTGCGCGCCAAAGAAGACTGACACAACGCTGATGAACAAGCCGGTTCGCGCCCCCCGCAAGCCACTGCATGGCGTGCTCTTGCTCGACAAGCCGATAGGCTGGACGAGCAATGACGCCTTGCAGAAGGCCAAGGGCATGCTGCGCGCCGAGAAGGCCGGCCACACCGGCACGCTGGACCCGCTGGCCACCGGCCTGCTGCCCCTTTGTTTTGGGGCTGCCACCAAGTTCAGCCAGGTCAGCCTGGACGCCGACAAGCGCTACACCGCCACGCTGCGCCTGGGCCAGCGCACCACCACGGGCGACCGTGAAGGCGAGGTCATCGCCGAAGCCCCGCTGCCGACCGACCGCGCCGCCATCGAAGCCGCCTGCGCGCGCTTCACGGGCGCCATCCTGCAGACGCCGCCGATGCATTCGGCGCTGAAGCACGAAGGCAAGGCGCTTTACGAATACGCGCGGGCAGGCATCGAGATCGAGCGCCTGGCCCGTGCCGTGACCATTCACGCCATTGCCATCGTCGAATGGCATGCTGAATGCTTGGTGCTGGACGTGAGCTGCAGCAAAGGCACCTACATCCGCACGCTGGCCGAAGACATCGGCCAGGCCTTGGGCTGCGGCGCGCACCTGAGTGCACTGCGGCGCACCGGCAGTGGGGCGCTGGATCTGCAACAAGCCATCACTCTGGAAGCGCTGCAAGCGATGGGCGAAGCCGAGCGCGAAGCGCGCCTGCTGCCTGCCGACACACTGCTGGCTGGCTGGCCGGCAGTGCACCTGCCCGACGACGAGGCGGGCCGTTTCCTCAGCGGCTTGCGCCGGCGTGTGGGCCTCACCGACGCCCCCGCGGTGCGTGTCTACCGGCGGCCGCCGGAGCCCCCCGACGATGCGGCAGCCTCTTTCGGTGCCTTTCTCGGCACCGCCCACATCACCGCAGGCGAACTCATCGCTGACCGCCTGCTGAGCCCCATCGAAGTTCAGGAATTTCCGTCATGACCCAGAGAGCCATCCGCAACGTCGCCATCATCGCCCACGTCGACCACGGCAAAACGACCATGGTCGACCAGCTGCTGCGCCAGAGCGGCACCTTCGCCGACCACGAAAAGGTCGTCGACACCGTGATGGACAGCAACGCCATCGAACGTGAGCGCGGCATCACCATCCTGGCCAAGAACTGCGCCGTCAGCTGGGAAGGCACGCACATCAACATCGTCGACACGCCCGGCCACGCCGACTTCGGTGGCGAGGTGGAGCGCGTGCTGTCGATGGTCGACGGCGTGGTGCTGCTGATCGATGCGCAAGAAGGGCCGATGCCGCAGACCCGCTTCGTCACGAAGAAGGCGCTGGCCCTGGGCCTGAAGCCCATCGTGGTGGTGAACAAGGTCGACAAGCCGGGTGTGAAGCCCGACGCCGTGGTCAATGCGGCCTTCGACCTCTTCGACAAGCTCGGCGCGAACGATGAGCAGCTCGACTTCCCCGTCGTCTACGCCTCGGGCATCAACGGCTGGACCTCGCTGGAAGAGGGCGCACCGGGCGAGAAGTGGGGGCCGGACATGTCGGCCTTGTTCAACACCATCCTCAAGCACGTGCCTTCGCACCGGGGCGACCCGGACGCGCCGCTGCAACTGCAGATCTCGGCGCTGGACTACAGCACCTTTGTCGGCCGCATCGGCGTGGGCCGCATCGGCGCCGGCACCATCAAGCCGGGCATGGACGTGCTGGTGATGGAAGGCCCGGACGGCAAGGCCACCAAGGGGCGCGTCAACAACGTGCTGACCTTCCAGGGCCTGGACCGCGTGCAGGTGACGGAAGCCGGCCCCGGTGACATCGTGCTGATCAACGGCCTGGACGCCATCGGTATTGGTGTGACGGTGACCGACGTGGCCAACCCGGCGCCGCTGCCGATGCTGAGCGTGGACGAGCCGACGCTGACGATGAACTTCTGCGTCAACACCAGCCCGCTGGCCGGCCGCGAAGGCAAGTACGTCACCAGCCGCCAGATCTGGGACCGGCTGCAGAAAGAGCTGCAGAGCAACGT
>JANMMD010000228.1:0-7818 GCA_031372905.1 Betaproteobacteria bacterium | reverse complement strand
TCCAGGAACTTCTCCATGTAGACCTGCGGGTTGCCAAAAGCCGCCCCGGCCTCGGCGCGCGTGGTCTGCACGGCGTGGATGAGCGCGGCTTCGGTGTGCACCACGCGCATGCCGCGCCCGCCGCCACCGCCTGCGGCCTTGATGATCACCGGGTAGCCCACCGCGCGGCCGATCTTGATGATCTCCTTCGGGTCGTCGGGCAGCGCACCTTCGCTGCCCGGCACGCAGGGCACGCCGCTCTTGATCATGGCCTGCTTGGCGCTGACCTTGTCGCCCATCAGGCGGATGCTCTCGGGCGTGGGCCCGATGAAGGTGAAGCCGCTCTTCTCCACGCGCTCGGCGAAGTTGGCGTTTTCGCTGAGGAAGCCATAGCCGGGGTGGATGGCCTCGGCGTCGGTCACCTCGGCGGTGCTGATGATGGCGGGCATGTTCAGGTAGCTCAGCGTCGACGACGCCGGGCCGATGCACACCGCCTCGTCGGCCAGCTTTACGTACTTGGCTTCGCGGTCGGCTTCGGAGTAGACGACCACCGCCTTGATGCCCATCTCCTTGCAGGCACGCTGGATGCGGAGGGCAATTTCGCCGCGGTTGGCGATGAGGATTTTCTTGAACACGGCTCAGGCCCGCTTCACTCGACGATGAAGAGGGGCTGTCCGAACTCGACCGCCTGGCCGTTTTCGCACAGGATGCGCAGCACCTTGCCGTCCACGTCGGCTTCGATCTCGTTCATGATCTTCATCGCTTCGATGATGCAGACCGGCTGGCCCACCTTGACCTGGTCACCCAGTTCGGCGAAGGCCTTCGCACCCGGGCTGGCGGCCCGGTAGAAGGTGCCGACCATCGGCGATTTGATGACCTTGCCTTCCGGCGCAGCCTCGGCCACTGGGGCCGCAGGCGCAGCCGGGGCGGCCGCTGCGGGCGGGCCGGCCGGTGCGGGCGCCGGGGCGTACACCGGCGCGGCCACGGCCACGGCGCCGGCTTTGACGATGCGCACCTTGCCTTCGGCTTCGGTGATTTCCAGCTCGGAGATGTTCGATTCGCTGACGAGATCGATCAGCGTCTTGAGTTTTCTCAGGTCCATGGGGGCTCGGTCCTCGGTGTTCTTGTGGCTTCAGGCGCCGGCTCTGTGGCCGGCTGCGGCGGGAAGGGTCAGGCCGTCGGTTCAGGCCGTCAGTTCAGGCAGTGACTGCGGGCGGCAGCAGGCCGATGGCGTGCTGCAGCGCCAGCCGGTAGCCATTGACGCCGAGGCCGCAGATCACGCCCACGGCGATGGCTGACAGGTAGGAGCGGTGGCGGAAGGCCTCGCGGGCATGCACATTGCTGATGTGCACTTCGATAAAGGGCAGCGCGACACCGGCCAGCGCGTCGCGCAATGCCACGCTGGTGTGCGTCAAGCCGCCCGGATTGATCAGCATGAACTGCGTGCCGTCGCTGCGCGCGGCCTGGATGCGGTCGATCAACGCGCCTTCGTGGTTGCTCTGGAAGCTCTGCAACACCACGCCGGCATCGGCTGCGATCTGCGCGAGTTCTGCTTCGATCATGGCCAGCGTCGTGTGGCCATACACCGCCGGCTCGCGCGTGCCGAGCAGGTTCAGGTTGGGGCCGTTGACGACAAGGATGCTCATGGGTAAGGGGCAGCCGGGCGTCTTGCTCAGCGTTGCGGGCGCGACTTTACGCTTTTTGCAGACCGATGATCACAAATCGCCGCAATCAGGCGCCGCTGATCGGTCTACAGGCCCTGCACCCAGCCGGTCAGCTCGTCGAAGCTGGTTTCACCGAGTTTTCGCTGCACCACGCGGCCGCTGCGGTTGAAGACGGCGGTGAACGGCAGGGCGCCGGTGCTGTTGCCCAGCCCGCGGGCGAGCTCGGTGCCATCGAAGCCGGCCAGGCCGATGGCATAGCCCACCGGCGTCTTGGCCAGGAACTGGCGCACCGCGGTCGGGTTGTCCACCGCCAGGCCCAGCACGCGACCGCCGCGCGCTGCGAAGGCTTTGGCAAAGCGGTCGAGCTCGGGCATTTCCTTGACGCAGGGTGGGCACCACGTGGCCCAGAAGTTCAGCACCAGGGGTTGGCCGCGCAGCGTGGCCATGACCAGCTCGCCGCCCGCGGGTTGCGGAAAGCTGGCCTGCCAGAAGGCCAGCGTCGGGGCGTCCAGCGCCACCGGCGCCCCTGCAGCCGCCTCAGGCGCGGGCTGGCGCCAGAGATTCCAGCCGATGCCCGCGCCGGTGGCGGTGGCACCGGCCGCGCCCAGCACGAGGTGGCGGCGCTTCATGGGGGGGTCTCCTCGGCGGCAGCCGCCATCAGTTTGTGCAGCGCCGCCAGGTCGCCACGCCAGCTGCGGCCGCGCGCGTCGGGCTTCAGCGCGCCGCGCTGGTCGTCGAAGTCATGCAGGATGAGGTGCAGCGTGACGGGTTCTCCCAGGGCGCGGCTGGGCGACGACACGCTCAGCACGTGCAGCGGCTCGTCGGCGCGGCCCCCGGGGCGGGGCAGGCTGCCGCTGTCGTAGTCGACGCCGGCGTTGATGAGCGCGATCTCGGCCGCCTTCGGGTCGTCGCAGTACAGGTCGAGGTGCACGGTGGACAGCCGTGTCGCCGTGCCGCGCCACACCGCGCCCGAGAGGTGCGGGCGGAACTCGGCCAGCCGCTCCATCCACAGCACGGCGGCCTCGCGCAGCGCCTGCAGCTCGGCCGGTTGGGTGTCGGCGCAGAAGAGTTCGATGTGCTCGCGCACGGCGTCTTCGACGTCTTCGTTGCTCGGCAGTTCGACACGCTGGCCGAAATCACGGGCCGCCTTGCGTTTGGCCGCGCCGTACTCCATGCCCTCTTCCACCACGAGGCAGGCGGCAGCGGCGGCGATTTCTTCAGTGGCGCTCATCTCGGGTGCGGGCTCAGGGCAGGGTGACGTCACCCATGCGGGCCGCGATGGTGGCAGAACGCCCCAAGACATAGGGCGAGCCCGGGTTCTTCTCGAAGCGTTTCGGCGCCGGCAGCATCACCGCCAGCCGCGCCGCCTGGTAGGGCGACAGCTGCGCCGCGTCGACGCGGAAGTAGTGGCGCGCCGCCGCCTGGGCGCCGAAGAGGCCTTCGCCCCATTCCACATTATTCAGGTAGATCTCCAGCAGCCGGTCCTTGGGCAGCAAGGCGTCCAGCGCCAGCGCCAGCACCAGCTCCTGGCCCTTGCGGAAGACCGTGCGCTCGCCGCTGAGAAACAGGTTCTTCGCCAGCTGCTGCGTGATGGTGGAGCCGCCCACCACCTTGGGCGTGACCTTGGCCGCGGCGGCGCTGGCCGGCTGGCGCGCCTTGATGCGCTCCACGCGTGCTTCGGCCTTCTGGTTCTTCTGCCACGCTTTCTCGATGGCGTCCCAGTCGACACCGGCGTGCTCGGCGAAGCCGGCGTCCTCGCTGGCGATGACGGCGCGTTTCAGGTTCGGCGAAATGCGCGCGGCCGGCACCCAGGTCTGGCTCCAGGCGACCTGGTGCTTTTCGCTGAGCAGGCGCCAGATCTCGCTGCGCTGGAAGGGGGTGGATTGCGGGTCCAGCACGTTCATCAGTGCGATGCGGCCGACGAACACGAGCTGCAGCGACAGTGCGCTCAGCAGCAGCAGGCCGACGAGGCGCAGCGTGTGGCCTTGCCAGGCGCGGCGGGTTTTCATGGCAGACCACCGATCTCTGCACGCAGGGCCCGCAACACTGGCGCGGTGAGTGGGCGCACACCGCGCCACAGCTCGAAGGCCTCGGCGGCCTGCTCCACCAGCATGCCCAGGCCGTCACGCGCCTGCGCGCCGTGGCCGCGCGCCCAGGCGAGGAAGGGCTGGGCAGCAGCGCCGTACATCAGGTCGACGGCCAGCGCGCCCGCGCTCAGCACGCCGGCCGGCACGGGCGAGGCCGCACCGGCCAGGCTGCTGGCGCTGGCGTTGATGACGACATCGAAACCTTCGCCCGGTGCGTTCAGGGGCGCGGCGCTGAGGCGGGCGCCGTGCTCCGCGGCCCAGGCGGCGTGGCTGGCCACCAGCGTCTGCGCCTTCTCGGCGGTGCGGTTGGCCAGCACCAGATGGCGTGGCCGTGCCGCCAGCAAGGGGCCGAGCACGCCCGCCGCGGCGCCACCGGCACCCACCAGCAACACGCGCAGACCCGCCAGCGGGCGACCGGCGTTCAGTTCGATGTCGCGCTGCAGGCCCACGCCGTCGGTGTTGTCGGCCAGCCAGCCCGGGTTGGCGCCGTCCGCATCGAAACGCAAGGTGTTCGCCGCGCCGGCCAGCACCGCACGCGGCGTGCGCCTCGACGCCAGTTGCCAGGCCTCGAACTTGAAGGGCACGGTGACATTGCAACCGCGGCCCAGGTTGTCGCCGCTCTCGGCGAAGGCCCTCACGGTGGCGGTAAAACCGTCCAGTGGCGCCAGCAGGCGTTCGTAGACCAGCGCCTGGCCGGTCTGCTGCGCAAACGCGGCGTGGATGGCCGGGCTGCGGCTGTGGGCCACGGGGTGGCCGATGACGGCGTAGCGGTCGGGCAGGGTTGCGGAGTTCATCGGGCGTTCATCGGGCGTTCACCGGGCACTCAGCGAAGTTTCGAGCCCGTCGTCGCGCGTGAAGCGGAAGCGCGAGGTGACGACGATCTGGTCGGCCTGCGCGCGCATCGCCGGGCTGAAGCCACCGAAGGGCGCCGCGGCCATCACGATGGCCAGCGCCTGCTGGTCGAGCCGGCGCGATTTGGAAGGCCGCACGATCTCGGCCTCGATGACGCGGCCGGTGGCGTCCACGGTGACGTTCATCGTCAGCTCGCCATAAAGCTTGCGGCCGTTGACCTGCGGGAAGTCGCGCGTGCCGCGTTCTTCGATGCGGCGCCGCAGGCCGTCGTAGTAGACGGCGTAGACCTCTTCGCGCGTGGCCGGGCTGATGTAGCGTTTCTTGGGCCGCGCATTTTCATCGTTGACGCGCTTTTCGATCTCCGCCAGCAGGCGCAGCAGCTGCCTGCGACGGTCTTCCTGCTCGCGCTCGCTGGGCGTACCGTTTTCGCGTTGCGGGTCGGGTGGCGGCAGCGACGCCACCTCGCGGCGGATCTGCGCGAGAAGTTGCTGCTGTTCCTGCTGCAGGCGGTCGATGCGCCGGCGCGCGTCGTCGGCCGCGTCGCCCAACTGCGTGGTGGCGGCCGAGGGCAGCGGCGAGGTCGCGCGGCCCTTCTCGGCCTCGCCGCCGCCAGACAGGTTGGCCTGCGCGATGGCCTGGGCCTGCGTCGGCGCCTCGCTGCTGCGCGCATTGACGAGGATCACCTCCAGCGGCGTATCGCTGAAGACGCGGTTGAAGCCTTCCGGGTCGACAAAACGCACTGTCAGCACCGCCCCGTGCAACGCGCCTGAAAACAGCAGCGCCCATTGCAGCGTGGACAGGTCGCGCCAGTGCATCGTGCGCCTCAGGCTTTCAGCCGCTGACGTCGCGGTTCATTCGGGCTGGGCTGCCGCACCAGGTGCAGCCGCCGCCGCCGCGGGCGCGGACTCACCCTCGTCCAGCGTCAGCGCAATCTGCAACCCGCCCACCGCTTCGCTGTCGTCTTCGGTGCTGTCCTCGACTGCTGCTTCATCGGCAGCCGCAGGCTCGTCCAGGCGCGCCGCGAGGCTGGCGTGCAGCTCCAGCTGCAGCAGGTCGATGCCCGTCACGCGCACCCGCACGCGGCTGCCGCGGGGCAGGCTTTCCGTGCCCGACACGCGAAACACCAAAGGCAGCGTTTCGGCGCGCACCAGGCCGTCCTTCATCACCGCCGCATCCAGTTCGGCCAGGCCTTGTTGCTCCACGTGGCGCAGTGTCCAGTAGCGCTCGATGCCTTGCTGGAACCCGTTGTAAGCGCTGTAGGCGGCGTCGAAGCCCGAGATCACCGAAAACAGTGCCGCGTCCTTGGGCCGGAAGGGCGCCACCAGCGCCGCGGTGCGGCCGTGGCGCACGCAGGCGATGATCTGCCACTGGTTGGCCAGGTCGACGTAGCGCCGCAGCGGGCTCGTGCTCCACGCGTACTGCGCCACGCCCATGCCGGCATGCGGCGCCGGCTTGGTGCCCATGCGCACCTTCACGCCTGGCAACAAACTCGCCTGGCTGCGGTAGATGCCCGGCACGCCGTGTTCGGCGAGCCAGCCGCCCCAGGTGCTGTTGGCCAGGATCATGGCTTCGGCCACGATCAGGTCCAGCGGCGCGCCGCGTTGGCGGGTGCTGATCTGCACCGTCTCATCGCCTTGCGGTTCGCCGTCTTTGCCGTCTTCCCGTGCCAAGCGGAAGTTGTAGTCGGGACGGTTGAAGTTTTCGGGCTTGCCGCGCACGACCTCGCGCCGGGCCTTCAACACGCTCGCCAGGCGGAAGGCAAAGGCCAGCTCGGACGCAAAGGCGTAGTCGGCTGGGGCGTTGCCCGTCAAGCTGGCCTCGGTGACCACCGCGTCCAGCTTGTCGTGCCGCAGGTTGGCGGCAATCGGCACCAGCTCGACCTTGCTCTCGTGCCCGCGCACTTCCAGCGTCGCTTCGTCGAGCGTCACGTACAGGCTCAGCGCCGGGCAGTTGCGGCCCTCGGCCAGCGTGTAGGCCTGCACCACCTCGTCGGGCAGCATGGTGATCTTCCAGCCCGGCATGTAGACGGTGGACAGGCGTTCGCGCGCCACCTTGTCCAGCGGGCTGTCGGGCGTGATGGCCAGGCCAGGTGCGGCGATGTGCACGCCGAAGACCACGGTGCCCGTGCCCAGGCCCTGCACCGAGAGCGCGTCGTCGATCTCGGTGGTGGCCGAGTCGTCGATGGAGAAGGCCTGCACCGCAGCCAGCGGCAACTCGTCCTTCAGCGGCGGCGGGGTCAGGCCGGCGCTGAATTTGTAGCCCTTGGGGAACTGGTCGAAGAGAAAACGCTGCCAGTGGAACTGGTAAGGGCTGGCGATGGCGCCGGCGGCCGTCAGCAGATCGAGCGGCGCCCGCTGCGCGGTCTTCGCGGCCTGCACCACGGCCTTGTATTCGGGGCCGTTCTTGTCGGGCTTGAAGAGGATGCGGTAAAGCTCTTGCTGCACCGGTGCCGGGCAGTGGCCAGCCACCAGTTCGGCGGCCCAGACCTCGATCTGCGCCGCAATCTGTTTCTTGCGCTCGATGGCCAGCAAAGCCGCCTTGACGATCTCTTCCGGCGCCTTTTTGAACTGCCCCTTGCCGAGGCGACGGAAGTAATGCGGCGCGTCGAACAGGCACAGCAGCATGGCCGCCTGCTGTTCGGGCCCGGCCTGGGCGTTGAAGTACTCGCGCGCCAAGTCGGTGAAGTGGAAATCGCCTTCGGGCGCAAATTCCCAGGCCAGGTCGCGGTCGATCTCGGCGCAGGCAGTGGCGGCTGCGGCCAGCAGCCCGGCCGGGGCGGGCTTGTCGAAACGCAGCATCACGTTGGCGGCCTTGACCTTGACGCGCTTGCCCGAGTCGAGCTCGACCTGCAGCGAGCTCTCGGCCTCGGACATCACGCGGCCGGCGAGGAACTTGCCAGCGTCATCGAACAATGCATAGGTCACCGCAGGATTGTCGCCCACGCCGGTGAGGGCCTACACCGTCATGCCGCCCGAGACCTCGATCACTGCGCCGCTGATGTAGCTGGCCTCGTCGCTGGCCAGGAAGGCGTAGACGTTGGCGATCTCCTCGGGCCGGCCCAGGCGGTGCAGCGGCACCTGGTCACGCATGTGCTGCAGCACCTTGTCGGGAATGGTGGCCAGGATCGGCGTCTCGACGAAGCCCGGTGCCACTGCATTGACGCGGATGCCCTTGGGCCCCAGTTCCCGGCTCCAGGTCTTGGTGAAGCCGATGACGCCGAACTTCGAAGCCGCGTA
>JANMMD010000212.1:0-7851 GCA_031372905.1 Betaproteobacteria bacterium | reverse complement strand
CTTCTCGACCGTGCGGCCGTCCACCTTCACGACGATGTCGCCAGCCTCCACGCCCGCCTTGTCGGCGGGGCCGTCCTTCTCGACGCTGAGCACCAGCGCGCCGCGCGGCTGCCCCAGGCCGATGCTTTCGGCGACTTCCTTCGTCACGGCGCCGATCTGCACGCCGATGCGGCCACGGATGACACGCCCGTTGGTGCGCAGCTGTTCGGCCACGCGCTGAGCCTCGTCGATGGGAATCGCGAAGCTGATGCCCATGAAGCCGCCACTGCGGCTGTAGATCTGCGAGTTGATGCCGACGACCTCGCCGCGCAGGTTCAAGAGCGGGCCGCCGCTGTTGCCGGGGTTGATGGCCACGTCGGTCTGGATCAGCGGCAGCAGGTCGCCGGTGTCGCGCTGCTTGGCGCTGACGATGCCGGCCGTGACGGTGTTGTCCAGGCCGAAAGGCGAGCCGATGGCCATCACCCATTCGCCCACCTTGAGGCGGTTCACGTCACCCAGCTTGACCGGCGGCAGGCCGGTGGCTTCGATCTTCACCACCGCCACGTCGGAACGCTTGTCGGCGCCGATGATCTTGGCCTTGAACTCGCGCTTGTCGGTGAGCGTGACGATGACCTCGTCGGCACCGTCCACGACGTGCGCATTGGTCATGATGAAACCGTCGGCCGACAGCACGAAGCCCGAGCCGACACCGCGCTGCTGCGGCTCTTCGTCATTGTTGCCACGCGGGCCGCCGCGCGGGTTGGGCTGGTTCGGCTGATTGGGGATGGGGATGCCGAAGCGGCGGAAGAACTCTTCCATGTTCGGGTCCATGCCCCCGCTTCCGCGCTCGGCGTTGGCACGGCGCTCGGTGGTGCGGATGTTCACCACCGAAGGCCCGACACGCTCAGCCAGCTCCGAAAAATCCGGCAGCGTCACGGTCGGCGCGCTCTGGGCCAGGGTGGGCGCCGCGTGCAGCGCGGCTGCAGAGACGGTGAGGGCGACAAAACCAAACGCCAGGCGGTCGGCCCAGGTGCGAGCAAAAGACATGGTGCGTGCTTTCAGGCGAGACGACGAGGAAGTGAGGGCGCAACGAACAGGTGCGTTGAGACAGGCAGAGACCAAAAAGTTCAGGAAGGCTTCAAGCGGGCTTCAAGGTTTGCGCCGCTCCACCGCAGCCGCGAAGAGCTTCAGCGTCGCCGCCGGCACGTCACCCACCACGGTGATCCAGTGTTCACCGCGGCGCAGCATCAGCGTACTGGTTGCGCCTTGCTGGGCCTGCAGTTCGCCACGGTGGCGCTGCGGCTTGAAGGGCTCGATGAAAACCGAGACATGCGTGAGCCCGTCGCTGAACACAGCCTGCAGCACCTGTGCACCTTCGCCGCCGGCTTCCATGCCGCGGCGCACACAGCCCCCCAGGCTGAAACCGGGCACCGGGCGCGCGAGAACCCAGCCTTCGGCTTCGAGCTCGGTGCGCTGCTGCTGCGGCCGCAGCACGCGGTAGCCGTCGAGCTGGCGCGGGTTCCGCAAGGGCTGCAAAACCACGTCGGGCTGGGCGCGCACGCCGATGTTGATCTCCGAGAACGCGGTCGATTCCAGCACCGGCCGGCCGTCGCCGGCCGGGCCGATCACATCGGCGCGCAGCATCAGCCCGGTGGCGCGGTCGGCCCACAGGCGCTGGGCGTAGCGCAGCACGTCGCGTGGCTCGAGCAGAAACACGGCGGTGTCGCGACCGGCAATGCGCGCATCGGCCTCACGGCGAAACTCGTAATGGTCCAGCGCCTGCGGCTCGACCTCTTGCGGCGTGGTCGACCAGGCGCCGCGTGTCTCGCGCTTTTCGATGACGGCCAGGCGCTCTTGCGGCCACAGGGTGTGCACCGCATCGTTGTGGCGCAGCACGCGCTGCTGGCGGCCATCCAGCGCTTCGAGCTGCTCGTAGACCTGGTCACCGACGGCGTAGTGGACCACGCGTGAACTCGAGATCGAGCCGCCGACGCTGAACACCATCGTGCCCTGGTAGTTGCCGCTGCTGGCAGCCAGGCGGATGCGGCTGAGCCAGCCCTTGGCTTCGGCGGTGGTGAGCGACACAGGCTCGCCCGCCGTGGCAGCCAGCGGCAGGAAACAGGAAACGAGTGCCAGCACGGGCACCCAACGCAAGACCCGGTGTTGCATCAGCGCTCAGGCGTGGCAGGCACGGTCAATTCAACACGGCGCACGGCCGTCGTGGGCGCCGACAGGGCAGCGCCGCCACGGGCAAATTGGTGGGCGCGCAGGTACTCGTCCAGGCGCTCGTCGCGCAGCAAGGTGTCACCGCCGGATGCGGCGGCCACGGTGCGGTTGCCGCCGTTGCCGACATTCGCACCCGCGGCACCCGCCATCACCCCGGCCGGCGCGGTGGCGAAGCCCGGGCCGGCCTCCACGCCGGGCTGGCTCAAGCGCGTCACCACCAACACACCCGCCACCACCACGAAGCCGGCCACCGCAGCGGCCGGCACCAGCCAGGCCTGGCGGCGTCGCGCCAATGCCGGCACAGTCGCGGGCAGCGGCGCGGGCGCCAGCACCACGGGCTCTGCGGCCAGGCGCTCACGCAGGCCGGCGAGGAAGGCCGCGTCGCGCGTGGCCGGCCGCGCCAGTTCCTCCGAGCGCATCACATCGCCGATGAGCTGGTAGCAGTGCCAGGTGCGGCGCACTTCGGCGTCGTCGCGCCAGCCGGCGCACACCCGATCCAGTTCACCAGCGTCGCGCACATCGCCATCCGCCAGCGCCGAAAGCCAGCCGCGGGCCTCGCCGGACTGCGCGGGCTGCGACGGAAACGACGGTGTGGCGTCAGACCTGGAGAGGGGCTCGGACTCAGGCTTCATGGCGTGCTGCTTCGGGTGGGTACTGCGGAACACGGGTTCGGCGTGCGCGGTGCTTGCCGGAATTCTGGGGCTGATGCCCGCGATGGCATCTTCACCATCGCTCGCCGACGCGCGTGTCCAGCAGCGGACGCAGGCGCGTGGCGATGGCTTCGCGCGCCCGGAAGATGCGGGAGCGCACGGTGCCGATGGGGCAGTTCATCATCTCGGCGATTTCTTCGTAGCTCAAACCTTCGATCTCGCGCAGCGTGATGGCCTGGCGCAGGTCTTCGGACAGCGCCTCGATCGCCGCGTTCACCGCGGTGGCGATCTCTTTGCTGGCCAGCAAGGCTTCGGGTGTTTCGCCGGTGGTTAGTTCATTCTCCGCGCGTGAAGTTTCCTCACCATCTTCACCCAGGCTGCGCGAAGACTCGAGCACCAGCGGGTCGCGCTTCATGTCCATCAGCGCCTTCTTGGCGGTATTGACGGCAATGCGGTAGAGCCAGGTGTAGAAGGCGCTGTCGCCGCGGAACTGCGGCAGCGCGCGGTAGGCGCGGATGAAACTTTCCTGGGCGATGTCCTGCACCAGGTCGACATCGCGCACCATGCGGCCGATCAGGCGCTCCACCCGGCGCTGGTACTTGACGACCAGCATCTCGAAGGCGCGCACGTCACCGCGCTTGACGCGTTCCACCAGCAGGGCATCGGCTTCGGCGTCAGACATTCAGTCGTCGCCTCGTTCAGGAGCCAGCATGCGCGGGGTGGCGCGTGGCGGACGCGCATACGCCGCGGCACGCAGCGGGGCCCAGGCCGGCCCGGCCTCGACAGCGCTGACGGCGAGCCAGCGCTCACCTCCGGCGTCCCCGTGCAAGCGCAACACGAGCAGAGAACCCACGTCCATCATCAACTGAAGACGGCCGGCAGAGCCGTCGGCTGACCAATGTTGGCCGTCCCACCGCAGCTGAGCCGATGGGGGGCGCCCATGTCGCCAGGCCAGAAGCCCAGCAGCGCCACCGGCCAGAAGCGAAACGGCCAGCGCGAAGTGGGTGCCCTCACCGGCCAGCATGGACAGCCAGCCCATCAGCGCAGCGGCAGCCACCGCGGGCAGGCCCGTGTGCAACGCAAACCAGAGCGGCCCACCGTCACAGCGAACGGCCACCGCAGGCGCGGCGCGCATCGGCTTTCAGGAGCGCCGGAAAACCAGCGTGCCGTTGGTGCCGCCGAAGCCGAAGTTGTTCTTCACGGCGACGTCGATCTTCATCTGCCGCGCCTCGTTGGCGCAGTAGTCCAGGTCGCACTCCGGGTCCTGGTTGAAGATGTTGATGGTGGGTGGCGACACCTGGTGATGCAGCGCCAGCACCGTGAAGACGGACTCGATGCCGCCGGCGCCGCCCAGCAGGTGGCCGGTCATCGACTTGGTGGAGTTCACCACCAGCTTGCTGGCGTGGTCGCCAAACGCGAGCTTGATCGCGTTCGTCTCGTTCAGGTCGCCCAGCGGCGTGCTGGTGCCATGCGCGTTGAGGTAGTGCACCGCGTCGGCGTTGACGCCGGCGTTGCGCAGCGCGGCCTTCATGCTGCGCTTGGGACCGTCGACGTTGGGCGCCGTCATGTGGAAGGCGTCGGCGCCCATGCCGAAGCCGGCCAGCTCGGCGTAGATCTTGGCGCCGCGCTTCTTCGCGTGTTCGTACTCTTCGAGCACCAGCACGCCGGCGCCTTCGCCGAGCACAAACCCGTCGCGGTCTTTGTCCCAGGGGCGGGACGCGGTCTTGGGGTCGTCGTTGCGCGTCGACAGCGCACGCGCTGCCGCAAAGCCGCCGATGCCCAGCGGGCTGACGGTGCTCTCGGCGCCGCCGGCCACCATTACGTCGGCATCGCCGTACTCGATGAGCCGCCCTGCCTCACCGATGCAATGCAGGCCGGTGGTGCAGGCCGTCACGATGGCCATGTTCGGGCCGGTGAAGCCGTACTGGATGGAGACGTGGCCGGAGATCATGTTGATGATCGAGGCCGGCACGAAGAACGGCGAGATGCGGCGCGGGCCGCGCTCGCGGTAGTCACCGTCGGTCTGCTCGATCATCGGCAAGCCGCCAATGCCCGAGCCCACCAGGCAGCCGATGCGCTCGGCGGCGTCTTCGGACAAGTCGGCGCCGGTGGGCAGGCCGGCGTCGCGCACCGCCTGCATCGAGGCCGCCATGCCGTAGTGGATGAAGGTGTCCATGTGGCGGGCGTCCTTCGCGGGGATGTAATCCTCGATCCGGAAACCCTTCACCTCACCCGCAAAGCGGCAGGCAAACGCGGAGGCATCGAACTTCGTGATGAGATCGATGCCAGTCCGGCCCGCCACCAGGTTGCCCCAGCCTTCGGCCACGGTGTTGCCCACCGGGCTGACCAGCCCCAGGCCGGTGACGACGACGCGACGCCGAGTCATGCAGGTTTCAGCCCTTCTGGTGGCTGCTGGCGTAGTCGATGGCCAGCTGCACCGTGGTGATCTTCTCGGCTTCTTCGTCCGGGATCTCGATGCCGAACTCATCTTCCAGCGCCATCACGAGCTCCACGGTATCGAGCGAGTCAGCGCCGAGGTCGGCGACAAAAGCCTTCTCGTTCGTGACATCGGATTCGGGAACGCCGAGTTGTTCGGCAATGATTTTCTTGACGCGTGCTTCGATATCGCTCATGACTCCTCCGGGAGTGGGGTCGGTTCAAACAGCCCGCGATTCTACCGGCGGGGCCCGTACCGGATTTTTCTTCTGCAGACTTGTTGTCTGCGGGGTGACGTCAAGACATGAGGTCAGGACATGTGCATGCCGCCGTTGACGTGCAACTCGGTGCCGGTGATGTAGCCCGCAGCGGGGCTGGCAAGAAAAGCCACCGCGGCAGCCACCTCTTCGGCGGCGCCCAGGCGGCCAAGCGGGATCTGCGCCAACAGCGCGGCCTTGGCGGCTTCGGGCAAGCCGTGCGTCATGTCGGTGTTGATGAAGCCCGGCGCAACGCAGTTCACGGTGACGTTGCGGCTGCCGAGTTCACGCGCCAGCGCGCGTGTCAGGCCTGCAACCCCGGCCTTGGCCGCGGCGTAGTTGGCCTGGCCGGCATTGCCGATGGCGCCGACGACGGACGTGATGTTGATGATGCGGCCGTAGCGCTGTTTCATCATCGGCCGCGTGGCGGCCCGGCAGGCGCGGAACACGGCCTTGAGGTTGGTGTCGTGCACCGCGTCCCACTCGTCGTCCTTCATGCGCATCGAGAGCGTGTCGCGCGTGATGCCGGCGTTGTTCACCAACACGTGCAGGCCGCCTTGGGTCTTCACCAGAGCATCGATGGCCGCGTCGAGTGCGGCGCCGTCCGTCACGTTCAGCACGATGCCCTGGCCGCCGTGCGGCGCCAGCGCTTCGTGGATGGCCGCGGCGCCGGCCTCGGTGGTGGCCGTGCCGGTGACGCGAAGACCAGCCGCGGCCAGGGCCATCGCGATGGCGCGGCCGATGCCGCGCGAGGCGCCCGTCACCAGCGCAACCTGGGGCGAGTTCGGTGTCTCGCTCATGCCAGCAGTTCCTGGGCGGCCTTCAAGCCGGCGGGTGTGTTGACGGTGGTGGAGACGATTTCGGCGTCGATGCGTTTGACCAGACCGGACAGGACGGTGCCCGGGCCGCATTCGAAAATGTGGGCGAGGCCACGCGCCTTCAGCGCCTGCGTCACCTCCACCCAGCGCACGGGACCGAAGGCCTGGCGGTAGAGGGCATCGCGGATGGCAGCGGGGTTGGTCTGCACGGCGACATCGACGTTGTTGACGACGGCAATGCGCGGGCTCTTCAGCGCCACGGCGGCGAGTTTCTCGCGCAGCGCGTCGGCCGCCGGTTTCATCAGCGCCGAGTGAAACGGCGCGGACACAGGCAACAACAGCGCGCGCTTGGCCCCGGCGGCCTTGAACTGTTCGCAGGCCACATCCACACCGGCCTTGCTGCCGGCAATCACCGTCTGCTTGGGGTCGTTGAAGTTCGCGGGGGCGACTGGCTCACCGCTGGCCGCCGCCACTGCAGCACAAACCTCGCGCACCGCAGTCGCATCCAAGCCAATGATGGCGGCCATCGCACCCGTTCCCACAGGCACGGCCTGCTGCATGGCCTGGGCGCGAAAGCGCACCAGTGGAAGCGCATCGGCGAGCGTGAGCGCCTCCGCTACCACCAGTGCGCTGTACTCACCCAGCGAATGGCCGGCCACGGCGGCGGGTTCGGCACCGCCTTCGGCACGCCAGGCGCGATAGCAGGCGACGGCCGCTGCCAGCATCACGGGCTGGGTGTTGGTGGTCAGGGCCAGTGCGTCGGCCGGGCCCTCATGCATCAGCCGGGCCAGATCTTGATCGAGGGCGCTCGAAGCTTCTTCCAGGGTCAGCCGCACGGCGGGGTGGTCGCCCCAGGCGTCGAGCATGCCGACGGACTGGGAACCCTGGCCAGGAAATACAAAGGCAAAGGCGGGCATGGATGTCTCGGATCTTTTGTTCTTGTGAATCTGCTGGAAAAACGTCGAAGGCAAGCCGCCGGCGCGGCACTCAGAAATCAAGCAGCACGGCACCCCAGGTGAAGCCACCGCCCACGCCTTCGAGCATGACGGTGTCGCCGCGCTTCACGCGGCCGCTGCGCACGGCCACGTCCAGCGCCAGCGGCACCGACGCGGCCGACGTGTTGCCATGTTCGTCCACCGTCACCACGAGTTTTTCGAGTGGCAACTTCAGCTTCTTCGCGGTGCCTTGCATGATGCGGATGTTGGCCTGGTGCGGGATGAGCCAGTCGAGATCGGCCTCGGTGCGACCGGCCTTGGCGAGCACCGCGCGCGCGGCACTGTCCAGCACGCCCACGGCCAGCTTGAACACCGCCTGGCCGTCCATCTTCAGCAAGGGATCACCCAGCACCGAGCCACCCGACACCGTGCCAGGCACGCACAGGATGCCCACGTGCTTGCCATCGGCGTGCAGTTCGGTGGCCAGGATGCCGGGCTCGTCGCTGGCTTCCAGCACCACCGCGCCGGCGCCGTCGCCGAAGAGCACGCA
>JANMMD010000121.1:0-5188 GCA_031372905.1 Betaproteobacteria bacterium | reverse complement strand
GAGCCCGGCGCGGATGGCGGCATCGGCGTGGATGGTGACCGAGCCCTCATGGCCATCGCGCGAGGCCACGGTCACGAGCCGGCCGCGCTTGCTGCCGGCGCTGAAGTGCTTCTGCTCGTAACCCGGCGTGATGCCGGTTTTTTCGGGCAGCACCCAGATCTGCAGGAAGTGCGTGGTGGCGTCGGCCGCGTGGTTGAACTCGCTGTGGCGCACACCGGTGCCGGCGCTCATGCGCTGCACGTCGCCGGGCACGATCACGCCGGCGTTCTGCGCCCCGGCTTCGCCGTTGCCCATGCTGTCCTTGTGCGCCAGCGCGCCTTCGAGCACGTAGCTGACGATCTCCATGTCGCGGTGGCCGTGCGTGCCGAAGCCGGTACCCGGAGCGATGCGGTCTTCGTTGATGACGCGCAGGTTGCCCACACCCATGTGGCGCGGGTCGTGGTAGTCGGCGAAGCTGAAACTGTGAAAGCTCTTGAGCCAGCCGTGATCGGCGTAACCACGTTCGGCCGACTTGCGCAGGATGATCATGCAGCGCTCCTGGGGTGTCTTGCAGTGCCTCCAATGTAGGAAACAGCGCGCGACAGCAGGCTGCGCCGGCTTGTCGGCGACGTTCAAATAAGATGAAGCCATGGCCGACCGCAACAACGCGCTGACTCCCGACGCGCTGATCATGATGGACACGATCGCGCGCACCGGCAGCTTTGCCGCCGCCGCGCGCGAACTCGGCAAGGTGCCCTCGGCGCTGACCTACAGCGTGAGGCAGCTCGAAGAGGCACTGGATGTGCTGCTCTTCGACCGCAGCTCTCGCCAGGCCCAGCCGACAGCGGCGGGCACCGAGCTGCTGCAGGAAGGCCGGCGCCTGCTGCAGGAGATGGATGCCGTGGCCAACCGCGTGCGGCGGGTGGCCAACGGCTGGGAAACGCAGCTCGCCATCAGCGTCGAGGACATCCTCTCGGTGCCCACCATCTTCGAGCTGGTGCAGGCCTTCTGCGAGGTCTGCGACGGCGCCGAGATCGATGGCTCGCCGCGCGGCGCCGGCACGCGCATACGCCTGCGCACCGACGTGCTCACCGGCACCTGGGAAGCACTGGTGACGGGGCAGGTCGACCTGGCCATCGGCGTGGGTGCCTCGCACACCAACCCGGGCGGCATCGAACTGCGGCCTCTGGGCGAGGTCCCGTTCGTCTACTGCGTGGCACCTCACCACCCGCTGGCTGCCCTGCCTGGGGTGTTGACCGACGAGCAGCTCGTGCACCACCGCGCCGTGGCAGTGGCCGACACGGCGCAGCGCCTGGCACCGATGACGGTGAACCTGCTGCCCGGCCAGGACGTGATGACCGTGCCCAACATGCGCATGAAGCTGGAAGCGCTGCTGCGCTGCCTGGGATGCGGCTTCATCCCCGAGCCACTGGCGCGCCCGCACCTGGAAGCCGGCGCCCTGGTGCAGAAGGAAACCGCACGCGCCGCCACGGTGGCGCAGCTGCACTACGCCTGGCGCGCCGAGCGTGGCGGCGCTGCCGGCCTGGGCCGCGCGCTGCAATGGTGGCTGGGCCAGCTGGAAAGCCCGACGACGCGGCGCGCGCTGCTGGAGCGCCACGCCGGCCCTTTGCGTTGACACCGGTGGGCCGTCTCCACCACGGCCGCTACCGCGGCAGGTTCGCACCCTCGCCCACCGGTCCCCTGCATGCGGGCTCCCTGGTGGCCGCGCTGGCCAGCTGGCTGGACGCACGTGCGCACGGTGGTGCTTGGCTGGTGCGTATCGAAGACATCGACATACCGCGCTGCGTGCCCGGTGCTGCTGAAGAAATCCTGCGCCAGCTGGCAGCCTGCGGCCTGGAAAGCGATGACACGCCACTTTGGCAGTCGACACGCAACGCGGCCTATGCACAGGCGCTGCAAGGGCTGAACGATCAAGGCCGGACCTACCCCTGCGGCTGCACACGCAAGGACATCGACGCCTACTGGCTGGCACACGGCGTGGCGCACGAAGCCGAGGCCGAACGCGTCTACCCGGGCACCTGCCGCGCGGGCCTGCAGGGCAAACCGGCACGCGCCATGCGCTTTCGCGCCGACAGCGCAGTGAACTGGCAAGACCGCCGCCTGGGCCCGCAGCAGCAGGACGTGGCGGGGGCCGTCGGTGACTTCGTGCTGCAGCGTGCCGATGGCCTCTGGGCCTACCAGCTGGCGGTGGTGGTGGACGATGCAGCGCAAGGCATCACCCACGTGGTGCGCGGCGAAGACCTGGCCGACAACACCGCGCGTCAGATCCTCTTGCAGCGCGCGCTGGGCCTGCCCACGCCGGCCTATCTGCACACGCCACTGGTGCTGGCCACCGACGGCCGCAAGCTGAGCAAACAGAACGGCGCCATGCCCTTGAACCTGGGCCAGCCCGTGGCGACCTTGCAGGCTGCCGGCACCGTGCTGGGGCTGCCCACATGGCCCGCACAAAACCCCGCCGACTGGCTGGCGGCAGCCGTGCCCGCCTGGGCTGGCATCATCGTGGCCTCGTCCAACCCCACATGAACCACCATGACCACCACCGAAAGCGGCCTGCAATACGAAGACACCACCGTTGGCAGCGGTGAGGAGGCCCGTGCCGGCCAGCAAGTGAAAGTGCACTACACCGGCTGGCTCTACGACCCCACCGCCAGCCACTCGCGCGGCAAGAAATTCGACAGCAGCAAGGACCGCGGTCAGCCCTTCGCCTTCGGCCTGGGCCAGGGCCAGGTCATCCGCGGCTGGGACGAGGGCGTGCAAGGCATGAAGGTCGGCGGCACGCGCGTGCTGACCATCCCGGCCGAGCTGGGCTACGGTGCGCGCGGCGCGGGCGGCGTGATCCCGCCGAACGCGAACCTCGTTTTCGAGGTCGACCTTCTCGGCGTCTGAACCTGTTCAGCGACCATGAAAAAAGCGCCCCGCGGGGCGCTTTTTCGTGGGGCAGCAGGTGTCAGCGTGCCGGACGCGGACCGGCCTTGCTGAAGGTCTTGCCGGCGGGACGGAAAGGCTTGCCGGCCGGACGCGGCCCGAAGCTCTTGCCAGCCGGGCGGGCCGGGCGGTCGAAGGCGGCCTTCGGCGGCTCGGAGCGCTTGGGCTCCAGGCCTTCGATGACAGCCACCGGGATGCGCTGCGTGGTGTAGCGCTGGATGCGGTGCATCATGCCGCTGTCACGGCGCTCGGCCAGCGTCACCGCCAGGCCGGCGCGGCCGGCACGGCCCGTGCGGCCGATGCGGTGCACGTAGTCCTCTTCCTTCATCGGCAGGCCGTAGTTGATGACGTGGCTGATCGATGGCACGTCGATGCCACGCGCGGCCACGTCGGTGGCCACCAGCACGCGCAGGTGCTTGCTGCGCAGACCCTGCAGCACGCGGGTGCGGCGGCCCTGCGGCATGCCGCCGTGCAGGCTGGCCACGCTGTGGCCCATCTCGTGCAGGCGGTCGGCCAGCCAGTCGGCGTCACGCTGCGTGCTCGTGAAGACCACGGCCTGTTCCATCGAACGCTCGGTCAGGATGTGGTCCAGCAGCGCGTTCTTGTGCGTCAGGTCGTCAGCCCAATGCATGCGCTGTTCGATGTCGGCGTGGTTTTCCGTCTGCGAGCTGGCTTCGATGCGCTGCGGGTCGCGCAGCAGGTCGGTGGCCAGGCGGCCGACGTTGCCGTTGAAGGTGGCGCTGTACATCACGGTCTGGCGCTCTTTTGGCGTCGCGTCCACGATCAGGCGGATGTCGTCGATGAAACCCATGTCCAGCATGCGGTCGGCTTCGTCCAGCACCAGCATCTCGACGTTGCCGAGATGGCACTTGCCCGAGCCGATGTGGTTGATGAGGCGGCCAGGCGTGGCGATCAGGATGTCCAGCGGGCCGCGCAGTGCGGCCAGCTGCGCACCGTAAGGCACGCCGCCGACGACGGTGGCCACGCGCAGGCCCTGCACGAAGCGGCCGTAGTCGCTGGCGGCCTTGGCCACCTGCATCGCCAGTTCACGCGTCGGTGCCAGCACCAGCACGCGCGGGCCCTTGCCGCGCTGGGCGATGGGCAGGCTGCGGCTGGCCAGGATGCGCGTCAGTGCGGGCAGCATGAAGCTGGCCGTCTTGCCGCTGCCGGTGCGGCTGCTGACCATCAGGTCCTTGCCGGCC
The DNA here is from genome assembly GCA_031372905.1 of Betaproteobacteria bacterium. Taxonomy (GTDB): domain Bacteria; phylum Pseudomonadota; class Gammaproteobacteria; order Burkholderiales; family Burkholderiaceae_C; genus Rubrivivax. The sequence goes on along the minus strand of JANMMD010000121.1, from coordinate 1,061 downwards.
ATCGCGGGCGGAATCGCCTCGGCTTGCACGGCGGTGGCTTCGGTGTAGCCGGCGGCGCTCAGGGCGCGCGTCAGCACTTCGTTCAGGTTCAGGGTCTCGAAACTCATCATCTCTCTCGCTTGATACTGCTGGGCGTGCACAGGCACGCCTGACTCGGCCCCGGTGAAGGAACCCAGTCTGGTGAAGTCGCGTGAAGACCCCGGCTTGTTCGCTCGATGGTGAGCACCGGGAGGTCGTGCGACGGCATCGCCGCCGACCCGTGAGAAGCGCACCGCAGTTTTGACCTTGGGGTCAGGACTTGAGTGGCAAGAGGCCGAAGGGGATGAACGATCTGCTCTGAGAACTCTTGTTTTCAGCGCAGCCTCAGATTCTAGCCCGGATTCGGGTTTTTACGGAAGCTGATTCAGGCAGAGCTGCTGCGCACACGCGCGGCCAGAGCTTCCCACACCGGTGTCAGCCGCCCTGGCAGGTCGGGCAGGCTGCCCAGGTCGGTGCGGCTTTCGGCCGGCGAATGGAAGTCGCTGCCGCGGCTGGCGAGCAGACCGAACTCGACGGCCGTGTCGGCATAACGGATGTGCTCGGCCGCGCTGTGGCTGCCCGTCATCACTTCCACGCCCCGGCCGCCGTGGGCGATGAACTCGGTGAAGAGCGCGTATTCCTCGGTGGGCGTGAACTTGTAGCGGCCGGGGTGTGCGATGACGGCCACGCCGCCGGCCTGGGTGATCCAGCGCACCGCATCACCGAGCCCGGCCCACTGGTGCGGCACATAGCCCGGGTGGCCTTCGGTGAGGTAGCGGCGGAAGACGCTGTGGGTGTCGGGGCAAACGCCGCTTTCCACCAGGAAACGCGCGAAGTGCGTGCGCGAGATCAGGTCCGGGTTGCCGACGTACTTCAGCGCGCCTTCGAATGCGCCGGCGATGCCCACCTTCGCCAGGCCCGCGGCCATCTCTCGCGCGCGCTGTGTCCGCCCGCCGCGCGTGGCGGCAAGGCCAGCGTTCAGCGCTTCGTCCTCGTCGTCGAAGCCCAGGCCGACGATGTGCACCGTCTGCCCGGCAAAACTC
>JANMMD010000111.1:0-3024 GCA_031372905.1 Betaproteobacteria bacterium | reverse complement strand
CCGTTGGTCTCGAGCACGTCGCAGGCAAAGCGGCCGGCACGCGCTTCCGTCACCGCGCGCTGCAGTACTTTCTCTGAACTGCTGCGCCACAGCAGCACCTTGACACCCGTCTTCTTCTCGAAGGCCTCGGTGATGGGGCCGGAGTCCTTGGTGTTCAGCGAGGTGTAGATGCTGAGCTGCCCCTCCTTCTTCGCACCTTCCAGCAGCCGGGCGTCACGGTCGGCGCCCTTGTACAGGTAGATCTCGCGGTTGCGCACACTCACGTCCTGAGCGCGCACGCCAGCAGATGCGAGCGATGCGGTGGCCGCAGTGGCCGCCACCAACAACTGGCGGCGGCGCTGATCGTGCAAGGACCGGGTCATCTAGAGACCTCCTTCATGGCGCCCCACGGCGAGGCGCTTGCCACAAGACAACGCGGGGCTGCCGGCTTGCGCCGACAAGCCCCGCGCGCAGGTTCAGAACCCGTGCGACAGGCCGAAGATCATGTGGGTGGTGTCTTCACCCGGGTTCACGGCGCCAAAGTCGTTGGCGGCAAAGCGCGCCGACTTGCTGTTGGTCATCTTGTCGATGACGCCGAAGAAGTAGGTGCGGCGCGCCAGGTAGTAGGAAGCGCCCGCAATCATCTTGCTGCCGTCCAGACCATCGGTGCTGCAGGCCGTGGCGACCAGCGAGCAGCTGCCGGCTCCCGATTTCACGATCTGCGCCACTGTGCGCCACTTCGGGCTCCAGCGTGCTTCCCAGCCCAGCAGATAGGCCGTGTTCTTGTAGTTCTTGAAGCGGCCGGTGATGGTGGCGTTCTCGTCGTAATCCTTCTTGATGACGTCGAACTCGACCTTGTGCACCTTGTCGATGCGCCATTCCAGGGTCAGCTGCAGCGCGGTATCTTTGGACTCCACGCCGGCGGTGGTGAGGTTGCGTCGCGATGTCGGAGAGTTGGAAGAACCGCCGTACCAGTTGTCGTGCACCTCGTAGGCCAGCGCCGCGTAGTACGGGCCCTTGTCGTACTTGATGCCGTAGGAGAAGGTCTTGGCGCTTCCCGTGCCGGTGGTGGCGCCGGCAATCGGCGCTTCGTTGGTGGCCACCTGCAAGCCGATCTCGAAGCCGCCGCCGAACTCCGGCGAGTCATAGCGGATGCTGTTGGCACGGCGCTCATGGAAGCGCGCGTTGTTGCTGGTGCCAAAACCCACCTTGCGCAGGATGTTGCTCGACGACATCGGGGTGCCGCTGCTCACGCCCAACACGCCGATGGTGTCGCCGTATTCCTTGAACACGGTGTCCATCAAGCCCAGCTTGACGCTGCCGAAGCCGCCGCTCATGCCGACGAAGGTGTTGCGGTTCCAGGTGAAGCCGCCGGCGTTGCCGTCGTCGGCAGCCACGGTGCCCTCGATCTGGAACTCGGCCTTCAAGCCGCCACCCAGATCTTCGGTGCCCCTGAAGCCGAGGTTGGAGTTGCCCGCCGCCATGCCCTTGATGCCGCCGGAAATGGCGCTGGGCCCGCTAGGGGTGGCTGCCAGTGTCGCCACCGGTGTGCCCACCGCGGTGGCACCCGAAGCCTTTTCGTAGTTCAGGTATGGGTACAGGCGGCCATAGACCTGCACGCTGGACTGCGCACTGGCCAGGGTGCACGCGAAAGTGGCGCCGATGGCCAGCGCGATGGGAAGCTTCTTCATGAGGGTTTGTCTCCAGGTGGGTGGTGCTTTTATCGTTCTCTATGACGGAACAGTGGTATCCATGGGGGAACGGTCATGACATTGATCGTTTCCCCAGGCCCTGTCAATGCGGGGCCGCCCGTGCTTGCAGGCTTTCCGCTACGGTTTCGGCGGCAGATCCGGCAGTTCGTTCTGGTAGGCCTCGTCCATGCGCGGTGTCAGGCCCACCTTGGCCAGCGCTTCCGCGAAGGTCTGACGGATGAAGGTCGACTCGTCGGCGTAGTCGACCTGGTCGCCACCGACCCGGCGGCTGATCCAGGCCTTGGGCACGCCCTGGGCATTGCGGATGCTCACGCCCTCGGCCTTGAAGGCCAGGTAGCGCGCCGGCGTGGTGCCGGTGTTGAAGTGCTGGTGGAACCACATGTTGGGCGGCACGATCATCGAGCCTTCGTGCCAGTCATAGCGGTTCAGGTTGTCGATGTCGGGGCCCATCAGGCTGTAGCCCGAGCCGCTCATGATGATCACGTGCGCGCCGGGGCCGTGGGCATGCGCCTTCTTGTAGGTGGCGGTGGGGAACTGGCTGATGTGGCTGTTCATCGAGCCCTTGGCCATGCTGAAACGGATGTGGCCCCCGCCGGCGCCGCGCTCTTTCGCGCTGATCAAAGGCAGATTCACCGCGTCGGCGACGAAGTTGGTGTCGAGCAGCAGGCCTTTCTGTTCACCACCGTTGGCGAAGTAATTGCTCTCGCCGGCAAAACGGTTCTTGAAGTCGTAAGGCGTGTTGAAGACGAAGTCGGTATCGCCGAAGGCATTGATGATGGGCGGGCCGTTGGTCACCGCCACGAAGCGCGCGGGTTCCGTGCCGCTGCCGTTGAAATGCTGGTGCGTGGTGTTCAGCGGGATCGCGAAGATGGCGCCCGCCTTCCACTCGAAGCTGACGCGCGCGCCGGCTTCGTTGGTGACGGTGGTGCTGCCGCGGCCGTCCAGCACGTAGATCATTTCCTCGAACAGCTGGCGCTGCGGCGCGAGTTCCTGGCCAGGCGCGATCTCGCAGACATAACAGTCGTTGCTGGTGCGGCTGGCGTCGTGGTTCAGGTAGACGCCCTTGCCGCCGCGGCGCGCCCAGGGCTTGAGCTCGACGGTGTGCAGGTTCTCAACGTAGAGGCTGGAGATGATGTCCAGGCCCTCTTCCTTGATCCAGGAGGTGTAGGGCGTGGCCTTCTCGGTCTCGAATTTCTTCGCGACGGCGTCGCTGACCAGGGCGTCTTTGTTAGCGGGGGCGTTCATGCGGCAACAGGCGTTTTCTTGAGGTAACGGGCAACCAGCTCGGCGGTCAGCACCAGGCCGGGCTGGTATTCAGGGGCGTCTTCCAGCT
>JANMMD010000106.1:0-8443 GCA_031372905.1 Betaproteobacteria bacterium | reverse complement strand
GCCCGGCGCGCCGGCGCTGCAGGTGCGCGAGGGCCATGTGCGCTTCGAGCATGTGAGCTTTGCGTATGACCCGGCCCGGCCCATCCTGCACGACGTGAGCTTCGAGATCCCGCCGGGCAAGACGGTGGCGGTGGTGGGCCCCAGCGGCGCGGGCAAGAGCACGCTGGCGCGTCTGCTCTACCGCTTCTACGACATCAACGAGGGCGCCATCAGCATCGACGGGCAAGAGCTGCGTGCGGTGACGCAGGCCAGCCTGCGCGCCGCCATCGGCATCGTGCCGCAGGACACCGTGCTCTTCAACGACACGGTGGAATACAACATCGCCTACGGCCGCCCCGGTGCCACGCGCGACGAGGTGGAGGCGGCGGCCAAGGCCGCGCACATCCACAACTTCATCGCCGCCACGCCCAAGGGCTACGCCACGATGGTGGGTGAGCGCGGCCTGAAGCTGTCCGGGGGCGAGAAGCAGCGCGTGGCCATCGCGCGCACGCTGCTGAAGAACCCGCCCATCCTGATCTTCGACGAGGCCACGTCGGCGCTGGACAGCGCGAACGAACGCGCCATCCAGGCCGAACTGCGCGCGGTGTCACAGGGCAAGACGGCGCTGGTCATCGCGCACCGGCTGTCCACCGTGGTGGACGCGCACGAGATCGTGGTGATGGAAGCGGGCCGCGTCGTCGAACGCGGCCCGCATGCCCAACTGCTGGCCCGGGGCGGGCGCTACGCCGAGATGTGGCGCTTGCAGCAGAGCGGGCAGGACCTCTGAAGCGCGGCAGGCCCGCGCAGGTTCAGCGCCGACTTCAGCGACGGTAGGGGTTGCGGTCGTGGCGGTCCCAACGGTTGGGCACGCCATCGTGGTCGCGGTCACCGCGCGGGTTGTAATGGCGGTCGTAGCGGTTGGGGATGCCGTCACCGTCGGCGTCGCCGTAGCCGCCCCGATGACCCGGGTGCCAACCGGCGCCGTAGACCTCGCGTTGCGGCACCACCACCACCGGCTGCGGGTAGTAGTAGCGCGGCGCCGGCACATAACGTTCGTACACCGGCTCGGCATAGACCCGCGGTGCGTAGATGGGCGCGCCCACCGTCACGCCCACGACCGGGCTGCCGATGGTCACCGACCATTGCACGTCGGGCCGCCCGCCCGCATGGGCGGCGCCGGCGGCCAGCGTGCCGCTGAGTGCCAGGGCCAGGGCGGCAAGGTGCTTGCTGTTCATGTGTCGTACTCCTTCGTTGGCTTGCGGCGGGCCGGGAGGGCAGGGTTGCCAGATCCCGGCTCGCGCCCTTCAACAACGCCTGCAGCATCGCCGCCGTGCACGGCCCGGGTGTCAAGCCTGCGTAAAGCTGAGTTACCGGCTGTGAGCGGTGGCAAGTGCCGCCAGCGCTGCAGGCACCGCCTCGGCCCCTCGGCGCGTCAGAGTTTCCACAGCAGCTCGAGCCCGGCGCCCAGGCTGTGCAGGCGGCTGGCCGGCAGCTCTAAAGTCGGGCCGCGTGTCTCTACGCCGCGCTTGCTCATCGCCCACTTGCCCCAGGCGCCCAGGTGCACGTGGGGCATCACGGCGCGGCTGTAGCGGCCCGCCACGGCCAGGTCCCAGCCGCTGGTGCCCTTGAAGGTGGTCTGTGGCTGGCTGGTGTTCTCCACCCGGCGCCACAGCGGCCCCGACTCCAGCGCCATGCCGACATTGGCCAGCACCTCGCTCATCGTCTCTTCCACCGTGGTGCTGGCCGGTGTGGCCACTGCGTTGTCGGGGCCCGGGTAGAACGTGGTCTCGTTGTCCAGCGAGAACATGTGCCCGCCGGGCAGTTCGTACAGCGCACCCGTCACCAGCAGCGGGCCGCCCGAACGGCCCACGCTGTTGAAGGGCAGGCTGGTCGTCTTCTCTTCGTAGCGGAAGCCTTGGCGGCCTATGCCCATCACGTACGAGAAGCCACCCTCTTCGGCCAGGGCCGGCGTTGCCGTCATGGCCAGGGCCGAGGCCCCGACCGACGTCAGCACTGCGCGGTGCAGCAAGGCCGTGACGGCGCGCGCCGTCACGGCTGCCTGGCCACGGAAAGGCCGAAGAACGCCGGCAGCGCACCCGTGCCGGTGGTGGCCGGCAGGTAGTAGGGCGTGAGTCCGAAGCCGCGCAGCGGCAGCAGGTAGGCCTCGCGCACGTTGGCGCTGGCGCCGGCGCTGTTGGTGACGGTGGCCGCCGGGCGGTAGATGTAGCCGTTGCGCGCCACGTTGTACTGCAGTGTCTGAGGCACCGTTACCGTGCTGCCGTTGGCGGCCGTGTTGCGCACCAGCGAAACGGCGCCGGTGTTCAGGCTGGCCACGGTGTGGGTGTTGAAGGACAGCGCGTTGGGCGCCACGGCGTTGATGTTCACGTCGACGTTCCACACCGATGTCAACGCGTTCAGTGCCGGCAGCGTCAGCGTGCGCTGCTTGGTGAAGAAGCCCAGGCTGCCGTTGCCGGTCAGGTACACGCCCATCAGGTCGCCGTTGCCGGCGCGATAGGCGAAGGCACGGTCGGTGAACGGATCGGCCGGGTCGGTGGAAGTGATGTTGAAGCCACCGGCGCTGTTGGCGCTGAAGACGGGCAGCAGCGTGGTGAAGGTCGAGCAGCCGCTCTCGGGCGTGGCGGCGGTATTGCCGCCGCACTTCAGCTGGGTGAGCGCGCCCGTGCTGCCGATGGTGATGATCAAGCCGTCGGCGGCGTAGGTGCTGACGTCCAGTTCCCAGCTTGCGGTGTTCCAGGTGCCGGCCAGGTCGGCCACGGCAATGGCCTGCACCGGCAGGCCGACGATCATGCGCGTGGTGCCGCGCGCAGACGCCGCCACGCTGGTGTCGCCCGCGCCGAGCGTGGCCCGCGCCACCAGCACGCCGGCCGGCGAGACCACGATGTCCGAGCCGCCCGTGCCCGTGTAGCGGCAGTTGCCATTCGGCGTGAAGGTGTCGATGACGGTGGTGGTGCCGGGCAGGCGCAGCGTCAGCGAGGGCGCGTCGAAGTCGACGGTGTCCACCGCCGTCACGGTGCCGGTGGGCGACGGCGCCTGCTTGATCAAGCGGTAACTGGTGCTGGCCGCAGACGCGCAGTTGCTGGCCTTCGGCTTGAGCAGCAGATCGGCCGGCAGCGTGGGGTCGGACGTGGCCACGGCGGGGCTGGCCACGGGGCTGCCAGTGGCGATGGTGGTGGTCAGCGCGGCCAGTGTGGTGCCGGCGGTGGTGAGCCGTGCGTTCAGTGCATCCAGCACTTGGTCGTAGGCGTTGCCGGTGACGCCGGTGGATGCCGCAACCAGCGGGCCCGAGATGAAATCACCCGCGGTACTGGTGCTCACGCCGCCGGCGGCCAAGGTGCTGGCCACCGCAGCCTGCGCCGAGGTGACGGCCGCGGCCGTGACGGTGCTGCCCAGCGTGCCGGCGCTGATACCGGCCACAAAGCTGGCGGGCTCGGCGCCGCTCAGACGCGCCACCACCAGTTCGGTGAGCGGCGTGACGTTGGCCGTCACGCTGGTGGCGGTGGCAGCCGGCGCCACCGAGTGCAGCTTCAGGGCGCCGTCGCTGCTGGTGGCCTTCAGCACGCAGGGCAGCGCACCGCCGGTGATGGCCACGCTGTAGCTGCCCGTCGCGGTGGTGGTGGCCGTGCCGGTGCCGGTGGCGCAGGTGACGGCGACGCTGGCATTGGCCAGCGCGGCGCCGCGCGCCACCACGCCGGTGAGCGTGATGCTGCCGACCGGGGGCGGCGGAGGAGGCGGCGGCGGGGGCGACGCCGGGGTGTCGCCGCCACCACCGCCGCAGGCGGTCAAGGACGCCACAGCGGCGAAGTAGATGGGCAGGCGGCTCAGTTGCTTGGGCAGGCTCATGGAACAGGACTCCGGGCTCGTGGGTGTGGGCATGTCGTCGGCGCCTGCCGCGTCACAGGGACGCCGGTCAGGGCTGGCCGCGAGCATCGGCTGCGTGTGGCCTGCGCTGGCTCAACCGGACGGTTGAGCCCTCCGCAGGGATGAGGAGCGCCCGTGGCCACGGCCCCCTGCAGGCACGCGTCACCGCGCTGCCCAGGCCATCGCTTTCAAGCTTGCTGCGCGGCCAGCCCGCGGGTGGCATCGGGCACTACCCGCTGAGCTTCACGTTGCCGCCGCAGCGGCTGGGCGTTCTTGCGATGGCCGTTGCCAGGCCTGGGCCGCGCACGCGCCGGCGCTGGCGGCATTGCGTTGCCCTACAGCTTGAGTCGCCAGCGTGCGGCGGCCACCACGGCCTGGGTGCGCGTTTCCACGCCCAGCTTGCGGTAGACCTGCTGCAGGTGGCTCTTCACCGTGGCCTCGGTGAGGTCGAGCGCGCGCCCGATGAGCTTGTTCGACAGGCCGTCGACCAGGAGCCGCAGCACCTCGCGCTGGCGGTCGCTGAGCTCGGGCTGGCCCGGCGCCTCGACGGGCTCGGCGGGGCCGAAGGTGGGCGGCAGGATCACGCCGCCCGCCAGCACCTGTTGCACGCCGCGGACCAACTGCCCGGCGTCGGCCCGCTTCGACAGAAAGCCCGCTGCGCCCAGTTCGATGGCGGCCAGCACCTGCTCACGGTCGTCGTGCGCGGAGAGCACCACCACCGCCACCTGCGGCGCGGCCTCGCGCACGCGTTCCAGGGTGGCGAGGCCGCGGCTGTCGCCGAGATCGAGGTCGAGCAGGACGAGGTTGATGTCCGGCATGTTCCGCAGCAACCGAAGCGCCTCTGCCAGCGTGGCAGCATCGCGCCACAGGTGGCCCGGCAGCAGCTGGTCCAGCAGCAACAACAGGCTTTCGCGCACCATCGCGTGGTCTTCGACCAGCAGTGTTTTTCTCGGCTCTCTGGGGCTGCGCCTGGCGGATGAGGCGTCCTCCACCTGGGTGCGCCACTGGGCGGCGCTGTCTTCTTCGAATCGTTCCACAACCATGCTTTCGGCGCGCCACGGGCCGCTCGGTGCAGGAAGCATAAATGGCGCCAACGACGCGCTTGCACCGCGTTTGCCCGCCATGGCAGCCACCGGGGCGCCGATACACTGCGCGCCGTGGAAACCAAGTGGCTCGAAGACTTCGTGAGCCTGGCCGAGACGCGCAGCTTCTCGCGTTCAGCGCAGCTGCGCCATGTCACGCAGCCGGCCTTCAGCCGCCGCATCCAGGCGCTGGAAGCCTGGGCCGGCATCGACCTGGTCGACCGCTCTTCGTACCCGACCCGCCTGACCCCCGCCGGCGAAACCTTCCACGCCCAGGCGCTGGAGATCCTGGATGCGCTGCAGGCCACGCGCAACCTGATGCGCAGCCACCAGGTGGCGGGCCAGGACATGATCGAGTTCGCGGTGCCGCACACGCTGGCCTTCACCTTCTTTCCGCATTGGGTGACCGAGCTCAACAGCGACCTGCGCCCGCACCTGGGCCTGCTGAAGACGCCGCTGAAGACGCCCTTGAAAACCCGCCTGACGGCGCTGAACGTGCACGACGCCGTGATGCGCCTGACCGAGGGCGGCTGCGACCTGCTCATCGCCTACCACCACGCCAGCCAGCCCCTGCAACTGAGCGCCGAGCGCTACGAGATGCTGAGCCTGGGCCACGAGACGCTGGCGCCCTACGCCAAGGCCGGGCCCGACGGCCAGCCGCTCTTCAGCCTGCCGGGGCGCAGCGGCGCGGCCGTGCCGTTTCTGGGTTATGCCTCGGGCGCCTACATGGCGCGGCTGGTGGAAGTGATCCTGAAACAGGCCGGCGAGCCGCTGCACCTGGAGCCCATCTACGAAACCGACATGGCCGAAGGCCTGAAGGCGATGGCGCTGGAAGGGCACGGCCTGGCCTTCCTGCCGCACAGCAGCGTGCGCAAGGAGTTGCGCGCCAAACGCCTGGTGGCAGCCGCGCACGAAGGTGAACTGCAGCTGACCATGGAGGTGCGCATCTACCGCGAGCGCCCCGAGACCGCCCGCCACGTGAAGCCCGCGGTGCAGGTGCTGTGGAACTTTCTCGGCAGCCACGGTGCACCATGAGCCTTGGCCCAGGCCTTGCATCGGGGGACCGAGCGCTGAGGCCGGGCGCGGGCTTCCACCCGGTGCGGGTGCGGGCGGGCTTCCTAGAATGCGCCGCACGGACCCCAGCGCCACCCCTGGCCACCCATCGTCCCTGAAGGAGATTGCATGAAGAAGTTGAACTACCTTGCCGCAGCGCTGGCCCTGGCCGCCACTGGCGTGGCCCACGCCGACACCCTGGCCAAGATCAAGGGCAGCAGCGCCGTCACCATGGGCGTGCGCGAGTCCTCCGGCGCCCTGAGCTACACCCTGGGCGACGGCAAGTTCGCCGGCTTCCATGTCGAGGTGTGCACGCGCGTGCTGGCCGACATCCAGAAGCAGCTGGGCCTGGCCAAGCTGGACGTGAAGTACCAGCCCGTGACCTCGCAGAACCGCATCCCGCTGGTGCAGAACGGTACCGTGGACATCGAGTGCGGCAGCACCACCAACAACGCGGCGCGCCAGAAGGACGTGGCCTTTGCCGTCACCACCTACGTCGAGGAAGTGCGCATTGCGGTGAAGGCCAACTCGGGCATCACGAGCATCGCGCAGCTGGCAGGCCGGAATGTGGCCACCACCACCGGCACCACCAGCGTGCAGCTGCTGCGCAAGCACGAGCGCGCCAATGGCGTCGATTTCAAGGAAGTCTTCGGCAAGGACCACGCCGACAGCTTCCTGCTGCTGGAAAGCGGCCGCGCCGACGCCTTCGTGATGGACGGGCAGATCCTGGCCGGCAACATCGCCAAGTCCAAGGCCCCGGCCGACTTCAAGATCGTCGGCGAGGTGCTGGCCGTCGAGCCCATTGCGATCATGATCCGCAAGGACGACCCGGCCTTCAAGACGGCCGTGGACACCAGCATCGGCGCGATGATGAAGAGCGGCGAGATCGCCAAGATGTACGACAAGTGGTTCGTGCAGCCCATTCCGCCGAGCAACACCAAGGTCGGGCTGCCCGCCAGCGAAGCCACCAAGATGGCCTGGGCCGCGCCCAACGACAAGCCGGTCGAGGACTACGCGAAGAAGTAAGCGCAGCACCGAGCGAAGAAGTAGAGCCAGCCCCGGCCACCGGGGCGACAACACGGGAGGGCCTGCGTGGCCACTTGGGACTGGCAGGTCTTCTGCAAGGAAACCACCACGGGCGACGTGGTGGCCCGGTGCTTCGGCCGCGCGGGTGACATCACCTATCTCGACTGGATGCTCTCGGCCTGGGGCTGGACGCTCGGCGTCGCGCTGCTGGCGCTGGGGGTGGCGCTGCTCGTGGGCTCGCTGATGGGCATCCTGCGCACGGTGCCCGACCGGCGGCTGGTCTTCATCGGCGAGGCGTGGACCGAGCTTTTCCGCAACATCCCGCTGCTGGTGCAGATCTTCCTTTGGTACCACGTGCTGCCGGGCATCTTCAAGTCGCTGCAAGGCTTGCCCAGCTTCATCCTGGTGGTCTTCGCACTGGGCTTCTTCACCAGCGCGCGCATCAGCGAGCAGGTGCGTGCCGGCATCCAGGCGCTGCCGCGCGGCCAGCGTTATGCCGGTCTGGCGATGGGGCTCACGCTGCCGCAGACCTACCGCTATGTGCTGCTGCCGATGGCGTTTCGCATCGTCATCCCGCCGCTGACCAGCGAGAGCATGAACATCGTCAAGAACTCGTCGGTGGCCTTCGCGGTGAGCATTGCCGAGTTGACGATGTTCGCGATGCAGGCCGGCGAAGAAACGGCGCGCACGGTGGAGATGTACCTGGCGGTGACGGGGCTCTATTTCGTCTCGGCCTTCGCCATCAACCGGCTGGCGCTGTTCATCGAGACCCGCGTGCGTGTGCCCGGCATCCTGGGCGCGAAGTGAAGGCCGCGAGAGCACACGCATGAATCTCGACTTCTCCTTCCTCAGCGCCGAGGTGCTCTCGAGCTTTGTGCTCAAGGGCCTGATCTTCAGTTTCCAGCTCACGCTGGTGGCCATGATCGGCGGCATCCTGCTGGGCACCGCGCTGGCGCTGATGCGCCTGTCGGGCAAGCCGTGGCTGGTGATGCCGGCTGCGGCCTACGTGAACACCATGCGCAGCATTCCGCTGGTGATGGTGATCCTGTGGTTCTTCCTGCTGATACCGCTGCTCCTGGGCAAACCGCTGGGCGCGGAGTTGTCCGCGATGGTGACCTTCACGCTCTTCGAGGCCGCGTACTACAGCGAGATCATGCGCGCCGGCATCCAGAGCGTGCCCAAGGGCCAGGTGAGCGCGGGTTACGCGGTGGGCATGAACTACCCGCAGACCATGCAGTACATCGTGCTGCCGCAGGCTTTTCGCAACATGCTGCCGGTGCTGTTGACGCAGACCATCATCCTGTTCCAGGACACGAGCCTGGTCTACGCCATCGGCGCCTATGACCTGCTCAAGGGTTTCGAGATCGCCGGCAAGAACTTCAACCGGCCGGTGGAAACCTACCTCGTCGCCGCCGTCGTCTATT
>JANMMD010000096.1:0-2676 GCA_031372905.1 Betaproteobacteria bacterium | reverse complement strand
GCCTACACCCAGGGCGACTTCGCGGTGCGCTATGCCGACGGCAGCTTCAGCCTGCATGGCCGCAGCGACGACGTCATCAACGTCAGCGGCCACCGCATGGGCACCGAGGAGATCGAAGGCGCGATCCTGCGCCACAAGTCGCTGGACCCCGACAGCCCCGTGGGCAACGTCATCGTCGTCGGCGCGCCCCACCGCGAAAAGGGCCTGACGCCGCTGGCCTTCGTCAAGCCCACCGCCGGCCGCAAGCTGACGCAGGACGACAAGCGCCGCCTGACGGACCTGGTGCGCAGCGAGAAGGGCGCCGTGGCGGTGCCCAGCGATTTCATCGAAGTGACGCAGTTCCCCGAAACCCGCAGCGGCAAGTACGTGCGGCGCATGGTGCGCGCGCTGGTGGAGGACGAGAACAACGCCGACCTCGGCGACGCTTCGACGCTGAAGAACCCGGAATCGCTGGTGGAGCTGCGCAAGGTCATCGCCGAGTGGAAGCGCAAGCAGCAGCTCGCCGACGAGCAGCAGATGTTCGAGCGCTACCGCTACTTCACGGTGCAGTACAACGCGGTCGGCACGGCGCAGGGCGCGCGGCGCGTCGCCACCGTGACGGTGACCAACCCGCCGGTGAATGCGCTGAATGAACGCGCGCTGGACGAGCTGACGGTGGTGGTCGAGCACCTGTCGCGGCGCGATGACGTCGTGGCCGTGGTCTTCACCGGCCAGGGCACGGCCAGCTTCGTGGCCGGCGCCGACATCCGCCAGCTGCTGGAAGACATCCGCAGCATCGACGAGGCGCGCGCGCTGCCGAACAACGCGCACCTGGCGTTTCGCAAGATCGAGCGCATGAACAAGCCGTGCATCGCGGCCATCCAGGGCGTGGCGCTGGGGGGGGGCATGGAGTTCGCGCTCGCCTGCCACTACCGCATTGCCGAGCCCACGGCGCGCTTCGGCCAGCCCGAGATCCGCCTGCGCCTGCTGCCCGGCTACGGCGGCACGCAGCGGCTGCCGCGGCTGCTGGCGACGCGCCGCGGCGAAGACGGCCTGCGCGACGCGCTCGACCTCGTCCTGGGGGGGCGCAACATCGGCGGCGCCGAGGCGCTGGCCATCGGCGTGGTCGACGAACTGACCGCGGCGTCGTCGGATGTGGTTTCGGCAGCGCATGCGCGCATCCGCGAGTTCCTCTTCGATGGCGGCGACAGCACGCTGGGCCGCGCCTGGCAAGACCGCCACGACAGCTTGGTGCATTGGAACCAGGCTTCGCCGCTGTCGCTGGAGGTGGCGCTGGCCGACGAGCACCTCGAGGCCACGCTGCACCAGCTGGCATGGGCCGGCCGCGGCGGTGCACGCGACCGCGCGCTGCAGGCCATCCGCACCGGTTGGGCGCAGGGGCTCGACGCCGGGCTGAGCGTCGAGGCCGAACTGTTTGCGCAGGCCGTGGTCGACCCCGAAGGCGGCAAGACCGGCATCCAGCAGTTCATGGACAAGAAGAGCCCGGCGCTGCCCATACGCCGCAGCGCGGTGAAGATCGTCGCCGAGCACGTGGGCTGGGTGGCCGGGCAGTTGGCCGTGGGCGAGCTGCTGCCACGCGGCGCGCCCTTCTACCCCGGCGTGACGCCCTTGCCGCCGTGGCAGTTTGCCTACGGCGTGCCGCGCAACCCGGCCACCGGCGAGCCGCGTTTCGGCGCGCCGCGCCACAGCGAGGTGGAACTCATCGTGCCGGTGGAGCCGCCCTTGCCCAACGAGGCGCTGGTCTACGTGCTGGCGTCCGAGGTGAACTTCAACGACATCTGGGCCCTCACCGGCATCCCGGTGTCGCCCTTCGACAACCACGAAGAAGACGTGCAGGTCACGGGCTCGGGCGGCGTGGCGCTGGTGGCGGCTTTGGGCAGCGAGGCCAAGCGCGAGGGCCGCCTGAAGGTGGGCGACCTGGTGGCGGTGTACTCGGGCCAGACCGACCTGCTCAGCCCGCTGGCCGGGCGCGACCCGATGTTCGTGGGCTTCTCGATCCAGGGCTACGAAACCCGCACCGGCAGCCATGCGCAGTTCCTCATCACGCAGAGCCCGCAGCTGCACCCGCTGCCGGCCGACCTGACGCTGGAGCAGGCGGGTTCCTACATCCTGAACCTGGGCACCATCGTGCGGGCCTTGTTCACCACGCTGAAGATCGCACCGGGCAAGGCCTTGTTCGTTGAAGGCGCGGCCACCGGCACCGGGCTGGAGGCGCTGAAGAGCGCCACGCGCGCGGGCCTGGCGGTCACCGGCGGCGTCTCGAGTGCAGCGCGTGCGGCCTTCATCGCCACGCAGGGCGCGGTGGGCGCGCTGGACCGCACCGAGCCGCGCTTCAAGACGCTCTACACCCCGGTACCCGAAGACGACGCCACCGGCTGGGCAGCGGCGGGCCAGCCTTTGCTGGACGAATACCGGCGCCAGAACGGTGGCCGGCTGGCCGACTACGCCGTCTCCCATGCCGGCGAAACCGCTTTCCCGCGCAGCTTCCAGCTGCTGGCAGAGGGCGGCACGCTGGCCTTCTACGGTGCTTCGTCGGGCTACCACCTCACCTTCGTCGGCAAGCCCGGCAGCGTGCCGCCCGAAACCATGCTGCAGCGCGCCGGCGCACGCGCCGGCGAAGCGGTGCTGCTGTACTACGGGCCGAACAGCAGCGAGCTGCTCGACGCCACCGGGCTG
>JANMMD010000032.1:0-36413 GCA_031372905.1 Betaproteobacteria bacterium | reverse complement strand
GTTCCGCAACCGCCTGGACGCCATCGTCAACTTCCGCTCGCTGGACGAAGACATCATCCTGCGCGTGGTCGACAAGTTCCTGCTGCAGCTGGAAAGCCAGCTCGCCGAGAAGAAGGTGGAAGTGACCTTCAGCGACGCGCTGCGCAAGCACCTGGCCAAGAAGGGCTTCGACCCGCTGATGGGCGCGCGGCCGATGCAGCGCCTGATCCAGGACACCATCCGCCGCGCGCTGGCCGACGAGCTGCTGTTCGGCCGTCTGGTAGACGGCGGCCGCCTGAGCGTGGACCTCGACGACAAGGACGAGGTGCTGCTCGACATCCAGCCGCCCAAGAAGAGCGACAAGCCGAAAGCGGAAACAGCGCCGGCCTAAACGTTGCGTGGCGGCGGCCGGTCGGCAGCCGGGTCTTGCAAGTAGAACCGAGAGAGCACTCCGTACAGCGCGGGGTGCTCTTTTTTCATGGCCTCGGGGCTGACGAAGAAGGCTTCGCTGGCGACCGCGAAAAACTCTTCTTCGGCTTGCGCGCCATAGGGGTCGAGCACCGTGTCGTCGCCCGCCTCCACGCGCTGCACCAAGGCCTTGAATTCGTCGCCCAGGGTCTGCGACCACTCCTCGCGCGGCAGTTCAGGCGGCAGCAGCGGAACACCGTTGGCCACGCCGTCCGCCATGTCCAGCACATGGGCGAACTCGTGGATGACGACGTTGTAGGCGCTGCTCGCCCACCGACCGGCTTGGCGCACGTCGCGCCACGACAGCATCACCGGGCCGCCCTCCATGGCCTCGCCTGACAAGGGCTCGTCGTAGGCGTACACGACGCCGTCCTCATCGGCCGTCTCGCGGCGCGCCAGCACCTGATCAGGGTGCACGACGATGCCGACAAAACCGTCGTACCGCGCCAGGCCCAGTTTCAGCACCGGCAGCACGGCTTGCGCGGCGATGGAGACGACCATCGCGTCGGTGAGCTTCAGGCCGCCCGCGGCGCTGAACTCTTTGCGGTCGAGAAAGAGGCTCGTCATGCGGCGCAACTCTGCCGCGCCGGCGGGGTCGCTGCGCTGCAGGAAGGGGTAGCGCACGAGCGTGCGCTTCCAAAGGTCGTCGGGAATGGCGCGCCGCTTGACGGCCGCGTCCTCACGCTGGCGCTGCAAGCCCTGCCAAAGCCGGCGCAGCACCACGGTCGTTTCAGCGGCCCGCCGGTGGCAGGCGCTCGAATCCGCGGCGCGTCAGGCGCAGCACCTCGGCGCGGTGGGCTGTGTCGAGGTCCCAGTCGCTCAGCACATGGCGCTTGAAACCCGGCGCGAATGCGTTGCTGCCAGGGCGGTGCGTGTGGCCGTGCACCATCTCTGCAGCGCCCATGCTGTGCATCCATCGCACGGCCTCGGCGGGGTCGACGTCCGTGGCGGCATCGCTGTCCATCTTCCAGCGCTCAGCGCTGGCCCGGCGCATCTGGGCGGCCAATGCCGCACGTTCTGCCAGGGGCCTTGCCAGGAACGCCTGCTGCCAGGTTTCTGAACGCACCTCGCGGCGGAAGGCCTGGTAGGGCAGGTCGGACAGACACAGCGCGTCGCCATGGCTCAGCAGCACGTTCTGGCCCCAGGCCGAGAACACGGTGGGGTCGGGCAAGGCCATCATGCCGGCGTCGCCCAGCAGGCTGCGGCCAACGAGGAAATCGCGGTTGCCGGCCATGAAGGCGAGCTGGCGTCGGCTCGCGGCCTCGGCCAGCACGTCCACGCAGCGGCGTTCGAAGGGCTGATGGCGGGCGTCGTCGCCCACCCACACTTCGAACAGGTCACCCAGGATGAATACGGCGTCGGCCGTGGTCTTCTCCAGGTGCTGTTCCCAAGCCCTGAACGTGGCGGGCATGGCCTCGCACAGGTGCAGGTCGGAGATGAAATCGACCGCGCGCCACGAGGCCGGCGCGCTGAATTCGAAGAAGGCGGGCAGCGTGGCGCCGGGTGCAGCCATCGCCGCCTCGGGCCTCAGACGATCTCGGTGACGCGGGTGATCAGCACGTCTTCCAGCGGCACATCGTCATGGAAGCCCTTGCGGCCGGTCTTGGCCTTCTCGATGCTGTCCACCACCTCCATGCCCGCGACGACGCGGCCGAACACCGCATAACCCCAGCCCTGCGCGTTTTCTGCGCGGAAGTCGAGGAAGTCGTTGTCGGTGCAGTTGATGAAGAACTGCGCGGTGGCGGAATGCGGGTCGCTCGTGCGCGCCATCGCCAGCGTGTACTTCTTGTTCTTCAGGCCGTTGTTGGCCTCGTTCTGGATGTTGGCCAGCGTGGGCTTCTGCTTCATGCCGGGCTCGAAGCCGCCGCCTTGCAGCATGAAGCCCTTGATGACGCGGTGGAAGACCGTGCCGTCGTAGTGCCCGCTCTTCACGTACTCGAGGAAGTTCGCGGTCGACAGCGGCGCCTTGACGTCGTCGAGTTCGATGCGCACGGTGCCGGCGCTGGTTTCCATCTGGACGGTCTTGGTCATTTCATTTCTCCACGGTGGCTTTGCGCAAGGTCACGGTCGTGACCGGCAGGTTCTGGTGCATGCCCTCGCCGCGCGTGGGCATCTCCTTGATCTTGTCGACGACTTCCATCCCGTCCACGACTTTGCCGAAAACGGCATAGCCGTCGCGTCCTTCGGATTTATCCAGGCGCAGGTTGTCGGCAACGTTGATGAAAAACTGGGCCGTGGCCGAGTTGGGGTCGTTGGTGCGCGCCATCGCGATGCTGCCGCGCAAGTTGGACAGGCCGTTGCCGCTTTCCAGCGGGATGGGCTTGCGCGTGGGCTTTTCCGTCATGTCGGGCTTGTAGCCGCCGCCCTGCACCATGAAGCCGTTGATGACGCGGTGAAAGATGAGGCCGTTGTAATGCCCGTCACGCACGTACTGCAGGAAGTTGGCCGTGGTCTTGGGCGCCTTCTCGGCGTCGAGCTCGAGCACGATGTCGCCTTCGCTCGTGGCCAGCCGCACTTTCTGAGCCCAGGCCGAGGCTGCGGTCGTGAGCAAGGCCACCGCCAGCGTTGGCAACAGCAGGCGCGGCAGGCTGATCGACAATTTCATGCGCATTTCTCCATCAGGGTGGCGGCACTGCGTGCCGTCAGAGTGCCCGCCCGCAGCCGGGCAGGGCGCGAGTCTAGCGGGCGGCCTGCCCGGCTGCTTCAGGGCCCGCAAGCAGCAATGCGCGCACGGCTTCCAGGCGCCGCAGGAGCGCGGTGTCCAGCGGCCCCTGAACGGCGGCCAGTTCCCAGGCCTGCACGGCAAGCAACAGATGTACCTGCCCGAGATTGGTGCGGGCGGCGCGGTGCGTCGGGTCGTTGCGCAACGCGGTTTCCAAGGCCTGGCGCGCGGGCTCCAGGCGGCCGGCCCGCGCGTGCAGCAGGGCGATGTTGTTCTGCGGGTCGGGCAGTTCCGGGTAGTCCTGCGCCATGCGGCCGAAGTGGCCCAGGGCTTCATCGTCGCGCTGCAGGTCCATCAGCGCCACGCCGAGCAGAAAGCGCATCTGCACGTCGCGTGGGTCGGCCGCACTGGCCTTTTCCAGGCGCGGCAGCGCGACGGCGGCCTCACCCCGAACGAGCAAGGCGCGCAGCTCGCCGAACTCATCGGCACGGGCGGCTGGCGCCAGCGCCAGGGCTGCGAGCAGCAGAACCAGGCCTCGGCAAAAGGCGACTGGCAGGGCGGAGTGGGGATGCATCGTGCGGAGGGCTCTAGTGGCTGGCGCTGATTGCAGCGGAGGGCAGCAGGGGGCGGCAGCGAGCATGACCGCTATACTGATTTTCATTCTATCGACCCCGTTCCGGCCCCGCCCGAAACGACCGGGCCGGGGGCGTTGTCTGCCAGGGCAGCGTGCGTCCCGCGCCTCATCCGGCCCACCGGCCGCAGCCCATGAGCCTACGCATCCACAACACCCTGACCCGCGGCCTGGAGGCCTTCGTACCGATAGAGCCGGGCCATGTGCGCATGTACGTCTGCGGCATCACCGTGTACGACCTGTGCCATCTGGGCCATGCACGCATGATCCTGGCCTTCGACACCGTCTATCGCTGGCTGCTGGCCAGCGGTTGGCGCGTGACCTACGTGCGCAACATCACCGACATCGAAGACAAGATCATCAAGCGCGCCGTCGAGCGCGGCCAGACCATCCGCCAGCTTACCGACGAGATGATCGCCGCCATGCACCGCGACTTCGCCGCTTTGGGCACACTGCCGCCCACGCACGAGCCGCGTGCCACGGACTACGTGCCGCAGATGCTGTCGCTGATCGGGCAGCTGCAGGCGAAGGGCCTCGCCTACGAGGCTGAAGGCGGTGACGTCAACTTCGCAGTGCGCCGCTTCGATGGCTACGGCAAGCTCAGCGGCAAGAGCCTGGACGAGTTGCGCGCCGGCGAACGTGTGGCCGTGCTCGGCGACAAGGAAGACCCGCTCGACTTCGTGCTGTGGAAACACGCCAAGCCCGACGAGCCCGACGACGCGAAGTGGCCGAGCCCCTGGGGCCCTGGTCGGCCGGGCTGGCACATCGAGTGCTCGGCCATGAGCTGCGCCTTGCTCGGCGAGCCCTTCGACATCCACGGCGGTGGCATGGACCTGCAGTTCCCGCACCACGAAAACGAGATCGCACAGAGCGAAGGCGCCAGCGGCGGAGCCCTGGCCCGCACCTGGATGCACAACGGGTTTCTCAACGTCGACGACACCAAGATGTCGAAGTCGCTGGGCAACTTCTTCACCATCGCCGATGTGCTGAAGCGCTACGACGGCGAGACGCTGCGCTTCTTCATGCTGCGCACGCATTACCGCAGCCCCTTCAATTTCAGCGAGCAGGTGCTGGACGAAACGCGCACCTCGCTGAAGCGCCTGTACACGGCGCTGGAAATGGCCGGCGAGATGGCAAGCCCGCCCGCCATCGACTGGGCCGAGCCCCGTGCCGCTGCCTTCAAGCTCGCGATGGACGACGACTTCAACACGCCCGGTGCAGTGGCCGTGCTGTTCGACCTGGCTGGCAGCATCAACCGCGGCGCGCACCAGGACGCGGTGCTGCTCAAGGCCCTGGGTGCAGTGCTGGGCCTGCTGCAGTTGGCGCCGCGCAGCTATCTGCAGGGCAGCGCCGGCCTGGACGAGGCGGCCATCGCCGAGCGTATCGCTGCCCGTGCCGCGGCCAAAGCCGCGCGCGATTTCCCGCTGGCCGACCGCATCCGTGCCGAGCTGCTGGCCGACGGTGTCGAGCTCAAGGACGGGCCTCAGGGCACGACCTGGGTGAAGGCTTGACGATGGGCGAGACCGTGGTGACGCCGGGCTATTGGGACGAAGCCCGCAAGCATCTCGCCAAGCGCGACCGCGTGATGAAGAAGCTGATGCCGAAGTTCGGCGAAGCCTGTCTGCAGAGCCGTGGCGACGCCTTCACGACACTGGCGCGCAGCATCGTCGGCCAGCAGATCAGCGTGAAGGCCGCGCAGTCGGTGTGGGACAGGTTCGCGGCCACGGTGGGTGGCCCGGCGATACGGCTGCAGCCCGCGGCGGTGCTGGCCATCGAAGTGCCGCTCATGCGCGCGGCGGGCCTGTCGGCGCGCAAGTGCGAATACCTGCTCGACCTGGCGCGCCACTTCGGTGAAGACCGCGTGCACCCGGGCCAGTGGCAGACGATGGACGACGAGGCCATCATCACCGAGCTGGTGGCGATACGCGGCATCGGGCGCTGGACGGCCGAGATGTTCCTGATCTTTCATCTCATGCGCCCGAACGTCTTGCCGCTGGACGACCTCGGCCTCATCAAGGGCATCAGCGTGAACTATTTCAGCGGTGAGCCCGTCTCTCGCGCCGAGGCGCGCGAAGTCGGCGAGGCCTGGGCGCCTTTCCGCTCGGTGGCCACTTGGTACATTTGGCGCAGCCTGGACCCCGTCCCCGTGGAGTACTGACCTTGAGCAAGAGGCACTTCCTCGAATTTGAGCAACCCATCGCCGATCTCGAATCGAAGATCGACGAGCTGCGCTATGTGCACAACGAGTCGGCCGTCGACATCAGCGACGAGATCGAACGCCTGGCGGCGAAGAGCCAACAGCTCACGCGTGACATCTACAGCCAGCTCACGCCCTGGCAGGTGACGCAGATCGCGCGCCATCCGCAGCGGCCCTACACGCTGGACTACGTCAACCAGATCTTCACCGACTTCCAGGAACTGCACGGCGACCGGCACTACGCCGACGACTTGTCCATCGTCGGCGGCCTGGCGCGCTTCAATGGCCAGCCCTGCATGGTGCTGGGCCACCAGAAGGGCCGCGACACGAAAGAGCGCACACAGCGCAACTTCGGCATGAGCCGGCCCGAGGGTTACCGCAAGGCGCTCCGGTTGATGAAGCTGGCGGAGAAGTTCGGCCTGCCGGTCTTCACCTTTGTCGACACGCCGGGCGCCTACCCGGGCATCGGCGCTGAAGAGCGCGGCCAGAGCGAGGCCATCGGCCGCAACATCTTCGAGATGGCGCAGCTGGAGGTGCCCATCGTCAGCACCATCATCGGCGAAGGCGGCAGCGGCGGTGCCCTGGCCATCAGCGTGGCCGACCAGGTGCTGATGCTGCAGTTCAGCGTCTATTCCGTGATCTCGCCCGAAGGCTGTGCGTCCATCCTGTGGAAGACCTCGGAGCGGGCCTCTGAAGCGGCCGAGGCGCTGGGCATCACGGCCCACCGTTTGAAAGCCCTGGGCGTCATCGACAAGATCGTCAGTGAACCGGTGGGCGGCGCCCACCGCGACGTGCCCTGGATGGCCGCGCAGCTCAAGCGCGCCCTGGGCGATGCGCTGCGCCAGACTGCCGGTCTGAAGCCCGCCGCCCTGCTGCAGCAGCGCTACGAGCGGCTGCGCGCCTACGGCCGCTTCACCGACACCAAAGACCGGTGAACGGGGCTGCCGGGCGGGTGGCGGTGGCGGTCAGCGGCGGCCGCGACTCCACTGCCTTGCTGCACGCCACGCTGCGTGCCGCGCTGCCGCTCGGCCTGCAGGTCTGGGCACTGCACGTTCACCACGGCCTGCAGCCCGAGGCAGATGCCTGGGCGCAGCAGGTGCGCCAGCAGGCGCGGCGTTGGGGTGCGAATTTCCTCTGCCGGCACCTGGCCGGCGGGCCGGAGGCGGGCGACAGCGTCGAGGCCTGGGCGCGCCGCGAACGCTACCGCGCGTTGGCAGAAATGGCGCTCGAAGCCCAGTGCCCGCTGGTGCTGCTGGCCCATCACCGGCGAGACCAGGCCGAGACGTTTTTGCTGCAGGCGCTGCGCGGCGGCGGCCCCGCTGGCCTGGCGGCGATGCCGGTGCTGGCACAGCGCCGCCAGCTCACCTGGGCCAGGCCCTGGTTGCAATATCCCAGCGAAGCGGTGCAGACCTACGTACAGCGCCATCGCCTGCGCCATGCCGAAGACCCCAGCAATGCCGATGCCCGTTACGCCCGCAACCGCCTGCGCCTGCAGGTGTGGCCGGCGCTGAACGCGGCCTTCGACGACACCGAGGCCACGCTGGTGCAGGCGGCCCGCCATGCCGCGCATGCCGCTGCGCTGGCGGAGGAAGTGGCTGCCGTCGATCTGCCGCCCTTGTGCGAAGACGGCGCGCTGCTGCTGGCGCCGTGGGCCGCCTTGCCGCCAGCGCGCCGCCGCAATGCTTTGCGTGCCTGGTTGGCCGATGTGCTGCCCGGTCGCGTACCCAACACCCTGTTGGAACGCCTGATGGACGAACTGCCGGGCCGGCGCAGTGGCCAATGGCCTGCGCCGGACGTGCTGCTGCGCGTCTACCGCGGACGCTTGAGCTGCGTGCCGACTCCCAGCGCCGTGGTGCCAGCACCTCCACTGCCGGCCCTGGATCTTTCGCGGCCTGGCTTCGTGGCACTGCCGGGCTGGGGCGGGCGTTTCGAGGTGCTCGACAGCACGCACGACGGCGTCTCGCCGGCGCTGTTGCAGGCGGTGCGCGTGGCCGCGCGCACGGGGGGCGAGCGCTTCCACCTCGCCCCGCGCGGCCTGGCGCGGTCGTTGAAGAAGCAGTACCAGGCTGCCGGCGTGCCGGCGTGGGCACGCCAGGGGCCTTTGCTGTGGATGGCGGATGGCCGCCTGCTCTATGCACCCGGCCTGGGTGTCGACGCGACGCTGCTGGCCGCGCAGGGTCAACCGCAGCGGGCCTTGCGCTGGTGCCCGGACGCGCCCGTGCCGCATCAAGCCGGCGGCTAAAATCGCGGGTTACGTTGCACGCAGCCGGCCCTTGAAGCCTGTGCGAGGAACCCCCGTCTCGACACTCCAGCCGCAGCCTGCGGCATACAGCGATGGCATTGATCGTTCACAAGTACGGCGGCACCTCGATGGGGTCCACCGAACGCATCCGCAGCGTGGCCCAGCGCGTGGCCAAATGGGTGCGCGCCGGCCACCAGCTGGTGGTGGTGCCCTCGGCGATGTCCGGTGAGACCAACCGCCTGCTCGGCCTGGCCAAGGAACTGTTGCCCGATGCCGCCGCGGCCGGCACACCTGAGGCCCTGCGCGAACTCGACGCCGTGGCGGCCACGGGCGAGCAGGTCAGCGTTGGTCTGCTGGCCTTGGCGCTGCAGGCGCAAGGCATCGCGGCGGTGAGCTATGGCGGCTGGCAGGTGCCGATCAGCACCGATTCGGCCTACACCAAGGCGCGCATCAGCAGCATCGACGACACGCGCGTGCGCGCCGACCTGGCTGCCGGCAAGGTGGTGGTCATCACCGGTTTCCAGGGCATCGACCCGCAAGGCCATGTCACCACGCTGGGCCGCGGCGGCAGCGACACCTCGGCGGTGGCCGTGGCCGCGGCGCTGAAGGCCGACGAATGCCTGATCTACACCGACGTCGACGGCGTCTACACCACCGACCCGCGCGTGGTGCCCGAAGCGCGCCGCCTGTCCACCGTCAGCTTTGAAGAGATGCTGGAGATGGCCAGCCTGGGCAGCAAGGTGCTGCAGATACGCAGCGTGGAATTCGCCGGCAAGTACCGCGTCCCCACCCGAGTGCTGAGCAGCTTCACGCCCTGGGACATCCCGCTCGAAGAAGAGATGCGCTCGGGCACCCTGATCACCTTTGAGGAAGATGAAAAGATGGAACAAGCCGTCGTGGCCGGTATCGCGTTCAACCGCGACGAGGCAAAGATCAGCGTCATCGGCGTGCCTGACAAACCCGGCATCGCTTACATGATCCTGGGCCCGGTGGCCGATGCCAACATCGACATCGACGTCATCATCCAGAACGTCAGCCACGACGGCCGCACGGACTTCAGCTTCACCGTGCATCGCAACGATTACGCGCGCACGATGGCGGTGCTGCAGAACACCGTGATGCCGGCCACGGGTGCCGCGAGCCTCATCGGCGACGCGAAGATCTGCAAGGTCAGCATCGTCGGTATCGGCATGCGCAGCCACGTGGGCGTGGCCAGCACGATGTTCCGCACGCTCAGTGAAGAGGGCATCAACATCCAGATGATCACCACCAGCGAGATCAAGACGAGCGTCGTGATCGACGAGAAATACATGGAGCTGGCGGTGCGCGCGCTGCACAAGGCCTTCGACCTGGACCAGCCTGCCGCCTGATGCGGCGTGACACAGCACGGGCCAGAGCGGCCCGAAGTTCAGGCTAGAATTGCAACCCTTCGCCGGAGTCGTGACCGAGTGGCCGAAGGTGCTCCCCTGCTAAGGGAGTATTCGCCAAAAGCGAATCGAGGGTTCGAATCCCTCCGACTCCTCCAGCGAACCCGAACCAAGGGCCCTGAGTTTTCTCAGGGCCCTTTTTTCTGGTCCAGCAGCGTCATCACGAGGGCCAGCAACGACGCCGGCGCGGAGCCTTCGGCCTTGTTGTTGATGGTGATGTAGGCCCGGTGGCCCGCGCCCAGCGTGGCCTCGATCAGCTTCACCAGCGTCTGTCGCGTGGGTTCATCAGCCGCCTGGATGCGATCGAACGGCTCCCAACTCTCGCGCGCCTGGACATAGCGCAGGCCGCGTTGCAGATTCCATCGGCAAACCAGGTCGCCCGGCCAGGTCGCGCGCAGCATCGGCAGTTGGTCTTCGGCGCTGGGCATGCGGTCGTGCAGGCCCAGGGCAAAGCGCACGCCGTGGGCTTTCAGGGATGCGGCCAAGGCCGGGGTCAGC
The DNA here is from genome assembly GCA_031372905.1 of Betaproteobacteria bacterium. GTDB lineage: Bacteria > Pseudomonadota > Gammaproteobacteria > Burkholderiales > Burkholderiaceae_C > Rubrivivax. The sequence goes on along the minus strand of JANMMD010000032.1, from coordinate 26,309 downwards.
AGGCTGGCGTCGCGCAGTTCCAGCGCCAGCTGCGCGCCCGGCGGAAGCGCCGGCAGCAGCGCGCGCCACAGGTTTTCCAGGCGGTGCAAGAAGCTGGCCTCGTCGTCCAGCCAGCGCCGTGGCAGCGGCGAGATCTGCCACACGAGCACGCCGAGTTTTTCGCCCAGGCCCGCGACCGCTGGGCGCACACACAACGACAGCGCCGCCTTGGGGTCGAGGAAGAGCGGGTTCTCGCGCAGCGCGGCGCCGGAGCCCGGCGCACGCAGCATCGCGTCACTCACCTGAGAGGGCGCCTTGACGACGAAACGAAAGTCCGCGGGCACCTGCACGGCGAGGCTGCGGTAGACCGCCGCTTCCAGCGGGCGGTAGAAAGCGCGGTCCAGGCTGACGGTGCGCAGCAGCGGGTGCCGGGCATAGGCCGCCAGGCCCTGCCGTGACAGCGTGGCCTCGGGGTAGGCCCGGTCCCACACCTGGCCGGCCCAGCCTGGGAAGTGCCACGATGACGTGCCGAGGTGCAGGCGGCCCGCGTAGCGCTGGCGCAGCTGCGCGGCAGCTTGCTGCACAGCCTCGGGCACCGAAGCGGGTTGCACGGCGCCGCCAAGCGGCTGCGGCGCGTCGTCTTCGGCGAACAGGGCGGTCTGTGACATCGCCTCGCCATTTTCACGTTGCCTTGGGCTGAATCGCGAGCCCCGCCTTGCCGGCACAATCCGGCGCCACCCGCCGCCGTACAGCGGGGCCATGGAGACCAACTTGCCGTCAACGCCACCGAAGAGCGACATCCAGATCGCGCGCCAGGCGCGCCTGCAGCGCATCACCCACCTGGCGCAAGAGCGCCTGGGCATCCCCGACGAACACCTGGTGCCCTACGGCCACCACAAGGCCAAGCTGTCGCTGCCGTACATCGCCACGCTGCAGGGCGGGCCCGACGGCAAGCTCATCCTCGTCACCGCCATCAGCCCCACGCCGGCCGGCGAGGGCAAGACGACGACGACGGTGGGTCTGGGCGACGCGTTGAACCACATCGGCAAGAAGGCGCTGATCGCGCTTCGCGAGCCTTCGCTCGGCCCTGTGTTTGGGCTGAAGGGCGGCGCGGCCGGCGGCGGCTATGCGCAGGTGGTGCCGATGGAAGACATCAACCTGCACTTCACCGGTGACTTCAGCGCCATTGCGCTGGCGCACAACCTGCTGGCGGCCTGTCTGGACAACCACGTCCACCACGGCAATGCGCTGGACATCGACGTGCGCCGCATCGTCTGGAAGCGCGTGATGGACATGAACGACCGCGCGCTGCGCGAGCTCACGGTGGGTCTGGGCGGGCCGGGCAACGGCTTTCCGCGGCAGGACGGCTTCGACATCGTCGTGGCCAGCGAGGTCATGGCCATCCTGTGCCTGAGCACTGGCCTGGCCGACCTGAAGCAGCGCCTGGGCCGCATCGTCGTGGCCGAAACGCGCGGCCGCAAGCCCGTCACCGCCGCCGACCTGAAGGTGCACGGCGCGATGGCGGTGTTGCTGCGCGACGCGCTGGCACCGAACCTGGTGCAGACGATGGAGAACAACCTCGCGCTGCTGCACGGCGGGCCGTTCGCCAACATCGCGCACGGCTGCAACAGCGTCATCGCCACGCGCACCGCGCTGAAGCTGGCCGACTACGTGGTGACGGAAGCCGGCTTCGGTGCCGATCTCGGCGCCGAGAAGTTCATCGACATCAAGTGCCGCAAGGCGGGCCTGGCGCCGGCCGCTGCAGTGGTGGTGGCCACCATCCGTGCGCTGAAGTTCCACGGTGGTGTGAACCTCGCCGACCTGGGGCGCGAGGATCTCGGCGCGCTCGACAAGGGCCTGGCCAACATCCAGCGCCATCTGCACAACCTGCGCGAGGTCTTCGGCCTGCCTTGCGTCGTGTCCATCAACCACTTCACCAGCGACACCGAAGCCGAGCACGGGCTGCTGCGCCAGCGCCTGGGTGCGATGGGCGTGCCGGTGGTGACAGCGCGGCATTGGGCCGAAGGCGGACCGGGAGCGGCTGCGGTGGCGCACGAGGTGGTGAAGGCCTGTGAACAGCAGAGCACGCTGCGCTTCGCCTACGAAGACGCCGACCCGCTGTGGGAGAAGGTGCGCCTGCTGGCCACGCGCACTTATGGCGCGGCCGACATCACCGCCAGCAGCGCCGTGCGCAAGCAGATTGCCGCGCTGCAGGAAGCCGGCTACGGCCACCTGCCGGTATGCGTGGCCAAGACGCAATACAGCTTCAGCACCGACCCCACACAGCGCGGCGCACCCACCGGCCATGTGCTGGACATCCGCGAAGTTCGGCTGGCCGCCGGCGCCGAATTCGTCGTGATGGTCTGCGGCGACATCATGACCATGCCCGGCCTGCCCAAGGTGCCCGCGGCCGAGCACATCGACATCGACGACGAAGGGCAGATCGTCGGCTTGTCATGAGGCCCCCGAGCACGACGTGGCCAACAACACCGCGCGCCTGTACCGCATCGAGACGCTGATCCGCGCGCGCGGCCATGTCAGCTTCAAGACGCTGCTGGATGAACTCGAGGTCAGCCCGGCCACGCTGAAGCGCGACCTGGAATACCTGCGCAGCCGCATGGGTGCGCCCATCGAGTACGACCGCGATCTGAACGGCTACCGCTTCGGCAGCACACCGTATGCCGGCACCCGGCACGAACTGCCGGGACTGTGGTTCGATGAGGCCGAGCTGTACTCGCTGCTGATGGCACAGCAGCTGCTGGCCGGGCTGGACAGCGACGGCCTGCTCAGCCGCCACCTGCAGCCGCTGCTGGACCGCATCCACGAACTGTTGAAGAGTGGCACGGCAGTGGCCGGCAAAGGCAGTGGCAAGCACAGTGGCGCCGACGGCGGCGAGGTCGCGGCCGAACGCCTGATGAAGCGCGTGAAGATCGTCGGCGCCTTGCGCCGGCCGGTGCCCAGCCGCCATTTCGAGCGTGTCAGCATGGCCCTGCTGGCGCGCCAGCGCCTGCAGCTGCGCTACCTCACCCGCGCCCGGCGCGAAGTGGGCGAGCGTGAGGTCTCGCCGCAGCGCCTGGTGCACTACCGCAACACCTGGTACCTGGACGCCTGGTGCCACCGTGTCGACGGCTTGCGCCGCTTCGCGCTCGATGCCATCGAAGACGCCACCGTGATGGAAGGCAAGCCGGCGCGGGAGATCTCGATGAAGAAGGTGCAGGACGCGATGGACGCGGGCTACGGCATCTATGCCGGCGGCACGCAGCGCTGGGCGGTGCTGCGCTTCGACGCGCAGGCAGCGCAATGGGCCAGCCGCGAAGAATGGCACCCGGCGCAGCAGGGGCAGTGGCTGAACGACGGCCGCTACGAATTGCGCCTGCCCTATGTCGACGACACCGAACTGGTGATGGACGTGCTGCGCCAGGGCGAGCAGGTGCAGGTGCTGTCACCGCCGCAACTGGTGCGGGCGGTGGGTGATCGGTTGGCGGCGGCCGCTGCCTTGTACGGGCCCGACGAAGCGACGACGACGGGCGCGACGGCGGACCACTGACGCAGATTCAGCGCCGGCCTTTGCCGCGCGGCAGCACCTGGGTGTTCAGGTTGAGCACCGTGCTGGCCACCACCGTCGTGGCCACGGGTGCCGCGGGCAGCAGCTGGTCGCCATGCCACACCCGCACCTGGGCCGCACCCTCGGGTACGTCGCCCAGCGTGGCATTGCCATTGGCGTCGGTTTTTGCCACCCATGGTGTGCCGGCCACGAAGATGTGGCCGCGCATCACGCTGTGCAAATGGCAACCCAGCTCCACCGCGCCAGGCTGCGTCACCACCACTTCCTGGCTGCCCGCGGCGCGGCCTTCCGTGGCCGCGGCCAGGCGCATTTCGAAGCCGCTGCTGGCCGGCGTGGCGTCCTGCAGGCCGGCATTGGCAGGCCGCCCGCGCACATGATGTTCGTAGTTGTCGAGGTTGGTGAAGCGCACGCGTGAACCGGCTGGCACCACGATGAGTGCTGGCACGAAGCGCATCTTCTCCTGCTGGATGGTGGTCTGCACCGGTGCCGGCCTGCGCGGTGTGCCGGGTGCCTTGGGTTCGATCTCCACCACGGCATCGGCCAAGGGCTTGCCGTCGGCGGCTAGCACGGTGACCTGCACGGTGGCGGCCCGGGCTGAGGCCGAGGCGGCCAACGCCATCGCCATGGCCATCGCCATCGCCATCGCAAGCCCGGGGCCTGCATGCCCCAGCCGGGGCTGACAGCGCTGCTCGCGGCAGGCCATCACTGCCCGATCACGTCGCGGTGCATCGGCGCCAGCAGCGCCAGCAGCTGGTTCTGCCGCGAGAAGGGAATGCCGCGCGCATCCATCGCCTGCTGCAGCACCTCTACCAGCAGGTTGAACTCGGCGCGCGTGATGCCCATGTCGGCATGCGAGTCCTTCATGCTGGCGCCCTTGTACGCGCAAGGCCCGCCGCTGAGCACGCACACCTGCTCGGTGAGGCGCTCCGACAGGATCTCGGGTTTGGTTTCCTTGAACAGCTTGCCGAAGCGCGGCTCGGTCTTGAGGCGGGCGACGAAGTCGACCATCAGCAGCCGGATGCCGGCTTGCTCGCCCAAGGCCGGGTAGAGGCCGGGTGCCGGGGCCACCGGGTAGGCCGAGGCCTTGCTCGGCGCCGGGGCGGTCTGGGCCAGTGCGGCAGGGGCTGCCAACAGGGTGCAGCAGGCGGCCAGCAGGGTGGATGTCACGAGTTTCATGGGGGACTCCCGCAGCGGGTTCAGAACGCGATCTGCGCCGAGAGGTAGGCGCCGGTCTGGCGCCGCTCGCCCGTGGTGGCGGGCACGATGCGGCCCAGGTCGACGTAGGCGGCGGTCAGCGAGACATGCGGGCTGGGCGCCCAGGCGATGAAGACATCGGCCCAGTCACCCGCGCGCAAGCCGTCGCCCAGACCCGCCGCGGCGCCTGCGCGCTTGAGCTTGTCGGGCATGCCGCGGTATTCGAACCCCACGGCCAGTTGGCGGTTCAGCAGCCAGGCTACCGACACCTCGGGCTGCAGGCTGTAGCCGTCGTCGTCGCCGCCAAGCCGGCCACCATGGCCCAGCAGCCCGTTGTGGTTGGCCTTGGTGAAGCGCAGCGTGCCGTTGACCAGCAGGCCCTGAGCGAGAAAGAGCTTGGTCGCGCTGAGGTAGACATCCGTGCCACTGCGCTTGGCGCCCAGCGCGTTCAGCGTGGGGCTGAGACCGCTGTCCTTCAGCGTCTTGCCCTGCACGCCCACGGCCACCTGCGGCATCCAGCTGTCGCTGTCCAGCACCGCTTCGCCGGCCACACGCAGCTTCGCGCCGACGATGTTCTGGCGCAAGCGCAGCCCGGGCAGACCCAAAGCCCTGCCGGTGACGCCGGTGTCCAGTTCCTGCTGCGCCAGCGAGAACTCCAGCCGGTTGTTCCAGGCCAGCGCGGCGCCAGCCACGCTCAGGCCGTAGTCACGCGTGACGACGCGGCTGGCGAAGGCGCTGCCGCCCACCTCGCCCTCGGTGGCCTGGGTGCCGATCAGCGCCCAGGGCGAGATGCCGCCGCCGGCGGCGCCTTCCACGGTGCTGACGCCGCCGGTCAGCAGCAACTTGCCGGTGGCAGCCTGGGCTGCAGTGGCGGCACCGAGCAGCAGCCCTGTGGCCAGCAGCAAGCGACCGGCGCGGCGGCGAGGGCGGGAGTGAGGGCGGGAATGCGACGTGACGCACGTCGCTCGGGTGCGAATGGGCATGCTCATGAGCAGAAGTTTCTGCAGGAGTTATCGACGGGGCGCCTGCCCGGATGTACGCCGGCGGGCCACGGTCGGATGCGGCCACTGCGGGCCGATCGTTACTTGTTCACGACCTCGTTGATCTCGATCACGAGGCCCTGGGTCTGGTTGGCCACCGGCGCGGTCTGTCCGCTGAGGTCGCCCGGCCCGGGCGCGGCCTGGCCGCTCTTGCTGATGCGCGCGCTGACCACCACGCTGGCGAACTGCGAGAGCTTCATCGCCGGCGACATGGCCATGCTGTCGTCGAGCCGGAAATTGACAGGCAGGTCTTTCACCTGGTGGCGAAGGATGGCCAGCGGCATGCGGCCGCCATCGGCCGGGCGGGCGAAGATGAACACCACGTCCTCGGGCTTGGCCTGGGCCGCCAGCGCGGGCGCCAAACGCACGGTGCCCGTGATCACCGCCGCGGAGCCGGCTGCCGCAACGGGGGCGGCCGTGCCGGCGCCGGGCGACGCGCCCGCCCCAACGACGGCGGCAGGCGCCGCCTGCACCAGCCGCGGCCCGGGCGGCATGCCGCCGAGCGCGCGCGCTTCGTCGACGCTGCCCTGCAGCTGCGCCAGGAAGGGGCTGTCGGGTGGCGACACCTTGGCCAGGCGCTCCCACATCTGCACGGCCGCCTTGAAATCCTTGCGGTTGAAGGCCGCGGTGCCGGCCAACGCCAGAGCCTTGGCGTTGTCGGGGTCGGCCTTCAGCGCCCGTTCGACCATGGCCAGCGGCTCGCCTTCCAGCACGCGATCGTTCTTCATCGCCAGCGCGTCGGCATAGTCCACCAGCAGACGCGGGTCGTCACCGACCAGGGCCACGGCCTTGGCGAAGGCCGGCACGGCGTCGGCATGGCGGCCCATGCGCGCGTACGAACGTGCGAGCAGCGCCCAGCCTTCGCCGTTGCCTGGTTCTTGCGCCAGGCGGGTGGCCAACTGCTCCACGGCGGCCGCGAACTGCGCCTCGGTCATGTCCTGCGTGGCTTCGGCGACGCGCGCCGTGCCCGGCGGGCCGGCGCTGGGCATGCCGGGCGAGCCAAAGCGCAGGTAGCCCCCGGCGGCCAACGCCAGCACGGCCACCGCCAGGCCGCCGAGCAGGTTCTTGGAGGGGCGCGTCGGCGTCGGCAAGGCAGTGACGGAAGACGCGGTGGCACTGGCAGTGTCCGCGCCCGGCGGGTGTTGCTGCGCCATCACTTGATCGAGCAGCTCTCTTTCGAGAGGCGCCTTCGCGCTGGCATAGGCTTCGTTCCCAAGCGTTCCCTCGTCGTGCAGGGCCTTGAGCTGCTGCAGTTTCTGGCGCAGCGCGCTGATGGGGTCGGGCCGGGCTTGGGGTGCGGTCATCGGGCGTCCTGGCGCTGTGCGGCCTCGGCCGCCGCCATGTCTTCATCGTCGGGGTCGAATTCGCTCGCCGCCAGACGGCTGCGCCGGCGCAAGAGGAGCCACAGCCCGAGCAGGCCGCCGCCCAGCAGCAGCGGCGGGCCGAACCACAAGAGCGCGGTGGTGTTCTTCACCGGCGGGCGGTAGAGCACGAAATCGCCGTAGCGCGCCGTCATGTAGTCGACGATCTCGCGCTCGCCCTTGCCGTCGCGCAGCATGTTGCGCACCTGGTTGCGCAGGTCCACGGCGAGGTCGGCATTGCTGTCGGCGATGGTCTGGTTCTGGCAGACCAGGCAGCGCAGTTCCACCGACACCGCCAGCACGCGCTTTTCGAGTTCTGGGTCGGCCACCGCAGGTTGCGCAGTACCGCCCGCCTGCGCCGCGGCGGCGCCAGCGGCGAAGGCCAGCACCACACACAGCATCGCCGCCCGTGCGCGTGCGCTCCACGACTCAGGCATTCAACTCTTTCAGCAGCGGCTCGATGCGTTCGCGCAGCACCTGCGGCGTGAGCGGCCCCACGTGCTTGAAGCGCACCAGGCCCTGGCGGTCGATGACGAAGGTTTCGGGCACGCCGTAGACGCCGTAGTCGATGCCGACCAGGCCCTTCAAGTCGCTGGCCGAGGCCGTGTACGGGTTGCCGTAACGGCCCAGCCAGGCAATCGCGTCTGCGGGCTTGTCCTTGTAATTCAGACCCACCAGCGGCACCGGGCTGCGCTTGGCCAGGTCCACCAGCAGCGGATGTTCTTCACGGCACGGCTGGCACCACGAGGCCCAGACGTTCAGCACCCAGACTTGACCTGCGAGCTCTTGCTTGGTGAAAGCGCGCTCGGGGTTGTCTAGGCGCGGCAGGCTGAACTCGGGCGCGGGTTTGCCAATCAGTGGCGAGGGCACTTCGCGCGGGTTCAGATTCAAGCCCGCACCGAGAAAACCCAGCAACACGACAAAGCCCGCCAGCGGGGCCAGGAACTGCCAGCGTTTCATGCCGCCGCAATGCCAGCAGCGCTGCCGGCCTCCTGCTCACGCTTGGCGGTGCGGTAGCGGCGGTCGCTGGCGGCCAGGCCGCCGCCGAAAGCCATCAGCAGGCAGCCGCCCCAGACCCAGGTGACGAAGGGCTTGTAGTACAGGCGCACGACCCACGAGTTGCCTTCGCTGGCCTGGCCCAGGGAGACGTAGATGTCGCCCATGGGCCGGCTGCGGATGGCGGCTTCGGTCATGGGGTTCTGCTGCACCCGGTAGATGCGCTTCTCCGGCCGCAGCTGCGCGATCTCCTCGCCGTTCTTGCTGAGCGTGATGAGGCCTTGCGCAGCGCGGTAGTTCGGCCCCTGCACATCACGCGCGCCCTGGAAGGTGAAGGTGTAGCCGGCGATCTCGGCAGTGTCGCCGACGGCCATCTTGACGTCGCGTTCGACCTCATAGGTGCGCACCATGGTCACGCCGATGATGAACACGCCGATGCCCAGGTGCGCGAGCATCATGCCCTTCATGGCCCGCGGGATGAGGTTGAAGCGATGCCAGAGGGACGGCGGCGACGTGCGCACGCCGCCGGCCGGGCGCAGGCGCTCCCACAGGTCGGTCGCCACCGACGCAAAGACCCAGAAGCCCATCAAGAGGCCCAGGCCGCCCATCCACGAGAGCCGGCCTTCCAGCAGTTCGGCACCGACGGCGCAGAGCACCGCGATCACGGCGGCCCAGCGCAGGCGCCTGGCGAGATCGGGCACTTCCGATTTTTTCCAGCGCGCGAGCGTGCCAACGCCCATCAGGAACACCAGCGGTGCCATCAGCGGCACGAACACGGTGTCGAAGTAGGGCGGACCCACCGAGATCTTGCCCAGGCCCAGAGCATCCAACAGCAGCGGGTAGAGCGTGCCCAGAAGCACCGCGGCCATGGCCACCACGAGCAGCACGTTGTTGGCCAGCAGGAAACTCTCGCGCGAGACAGGCTCGAAGCGGGCGCCCAGGCCCACCTTCGGCGCGCGCCAGGCGTAGAGCGCCAGCGATGCGCCAATGACGATGGCCAGGAAGGCCAGGATGAAGAGGCCGCGCTTGGGGTCGGTGGCAAAGGCGTGCACCGACGACAGCACGCCCGAGCGCACGAGGAAGGTGCCCAGCAGGCTGAGCGAAAACGCCGCGATGGCCAGCAACACCGTCCAGGCCTTGAAGGCGCCGCGCTTCTCGGTGACGGCCAGCGAGTGGATCAGCGCGGTGCCCACCAGCCAGGGCATGAAGCTGGCGTTTTCCACCGGGTCCCAGAACCACCAGCCGCCCCAGCCCAGTTCGTAGTAAGCCCACCAGCTGCCCAGGGCGATGCCCACCGTCAGGAAGATCCACGCCGCGGTGGTCCAGGGCCGCGTCCAGCGCGCCCACTGCGCATCGAGGTTACCGCCGATCAGCGCCGCCACCGCGAAGGCGAAGGCCACCGAGAACCCGACGTAGCCCATGTAGAGCATGGGCGGGTGAAAGATCATTCCGGGGTCTTGCAGCAGCGGGTTCAGGTCGCGGCCATCGGCCGGCACCGGGCTCAGCCGGTCAAAGGGGTTGCTGGTGACGAGCGTGAAAAGGAGGAAGCCCACCGTCAGCCAGCCCATCACGGCCAGGATGCGCGCCAGCACCGGCAGCGGCAGCTTCACGCTGAAATGCGAGACGGCCAGCATCCAGCCGGCCTGCATCAGCAGCCACAAGAGCATGGAGCCTTCATGCCCGCCCCAGACGGCAGCGACGCGAAACTGCAGCGGCAGTGCGCTGTTGGAGTTTTCGGCGACGTAGAGCACCGAAAAGTCGTGTTGGACGAAGGCCCATACCAGCGCCAGAAAGCTCAGCAGGATCAGGCCGAACAGCAGATCGGTGGCCGGGCGTGCCATCGCCATCCAGTCGGCGCGGCCCCTTTGCGCGCCAACCAAAGGCACCACGCCAATGGCGATGGAAACGCCCAGCGCCAGCCAGAGCAGAAAGTGACCCATCTCGGGAATCATTGCGCGCTCCCCTTGTACAGCGTCTGGCTGAGCTGTTTGTGCTCACCGGTCTGCGCGTTCTTCAGCGCTTCGGCGGCCTCCGGCGGCATGTAGTTCTCGTCGTGCTTGGCCAACACCTCGCGGGCTTCGAACACACCGCCCTTCAGTTGGCCCTGCGCGACGACGCCTTTGCCCTCCTTGAAGAGGTCGGGCAGGATGCCGGTGTAGCGCACGGGCACTTTCTGCGAGGTGTCGGTGATGACGAACTGCACCAGCGTGCCGTCCACTTTCACCGAGCCTTGCTCCACCAGCCCGCCGACGCGGAAGGTGCGCGCCGCCGGGGCTTCTTTCGCCGCAACCTGTGTGGGTGAATAGAAGAACACCAGGTTGCTCTGGAAAGCATTCAGCACCAGCGCGACGATGACGCCGGCCGCAGACACCAGGCCGCCGATGGCAGCCAGTTTCTTGTGACGGGGTTTCATGCAGTCTCCTCGTGGTCTTGGGTTTGCCGTGCGGCCGTGGTTGCGGCCACCTGCAGGGCCTGCCGGTGGCGCTGGCGTGCGAGCAGCGGCTCCGCCAGCATGCACACCGCGCAGACGGCGTACGACGTCCAGACGTAAAAGCCGTAGCCGCCCATGGCGAAAAAATCGGCGGCGCTGTTCCAGACCATTCCGTCATTCTCCCTTGCTTCGCCCGAGCGTGAGGTCGGCCACCCAGCGTGCATGGGCATCGCGTTCCACCGCCATCGCCCGCGCCCGCATGAACACCACCGCAAAGGCGTAGGCCCAGCAGGCCACAGTCATCAGCAGCATGGCCGTCAGCATGGTGCTGGCCATCTTGGGCGCGGCGTTGACGCTGATGCTGGCGCCCTGGTGCAGGGTGTTCCACCACTTCACGCTGAAATAGATGATGGGCACGTTGACGCTGCCCACGATGGCCAGCAGCGCACCGGCCTGGTCGGCGCGACGCTGGTCGTCGATGGCGTTGATCAGCGCGATGTAGCCGAGGTAGAGAAAAAGCAGGATCAGCTCGGTGGTCAGGCGCGCGTCCCACACCCAGTAGGTGCCCCAGGTGGGCTTGCCCCAGAGGGCGCCTGTCCACAGCGCGAGGAAGGTGAACATGGCACCTGTGGGGGCAATCGAACGCGCCAGCACCGAGGCCATGCGCGCGTTGAAGGCCCAGCCGATGCCGGCCCAGAAAGCCATCACGAGGTACAGCACCATCGACATCCAGGCCGCCGGCACGTGGATGAAGATGATGCGGTAGGCGTCGCCTTGCGTGGCGTCGGTCGGCGCCACGAAAAAGCCGGTGTACAGGCCCGCTGCGGCAAAGCCCAGGAACACCAGCCAGCACAGGGGCACGAGCCAGCCGGTGAGCGCGTAGAAGCGCGACGGCGCGGCGAAGGTGAAGAGGCGCAGGCCGGGGTCTTTGCGAGCGGGCTGGGTGATGTCGGTCACGCAGGCGTCCTCGTGGGGTGGTTCATTCGGTGGTTCATTCAGGGCGTCACTCGGTCGAGATGCGTAACGCCGCCGCCGTGGCCAGCGGGGCCCCGATCGCGGTGGCGATGAACAGCGCGCCCAGCAAGGAAAAATGACCCTGCGGCGACTGCCCGGCCTCGACCGTGCCCACCGCGCCAGCGCCGAAGATCAGCGCCGGTATCGCCAGCGGCAGCACGATCAGGATCAGCAGCATGCCGCCGCTGCGCAAGCCCAGGGTCAGCGCTGCGCCGAGGCCGCCCAGGAGGCTGAGGATGGGCGTGCCCAGCGCCAGGCCGGCCACCAGCGTGGCCACGGCCCGGCCCGACATGCCGAAGAGCAGGCCCACCAGCGGCGTGGCGACGATCAGCGGCAGGCCGGTCACCAGCCAGTGCGCGCTGCATTTGGCGGCCGCCACGGCGATGGCCGAGGTGGGCGCGAGCAGCATCTGTTCGAGCGAGCCATCGGCATGGTCGCTGGCAAAGAGCGAGCCCACCGACAGCATCGACGCCAGCAGCGCGCACACCCACACCACACCCGGGGCCATGTCGCGCAGCATGCCGGGCTCGGGCCCCACGCCGAGCGGGAAGAGGCTGATGGCGACGATGAAAAACGCCAGCGGCAGCAGCGCGTCGATGCGGCGGCGCGAGGCCAGTTTCAGGTCCCGCGCCAGCACGCAGGCGAACACCGCCGTCATCGAACCCGGGCTCGCTTCGGCGTCGCTGCTCATGCGGCCGCATGGTCATCGAGGTCGATCACGCCGGGCACGGGGCTGGCCAGCGTCAGCGCTTGATGGCTGGTCAGCAGCACGCAGCCGCCGGCCGCGGCGTGCTCGCTGATGACGCTGTTGAGCGCCGTGATGCCGTCGCTGTCCAGCGCGTCGTAGGGTTCATCCAGCAGCCACAGGGGGCTGGCTTGCTGCAGCACCAGGCGCGCCAGCGCCACCCGCCGGCGCTGGCCCTGGCTGAGTGTGCGCACCGGTGCGTGGCGGCGGTTGAAGATGCCCAGGCGGCGCAGCGCGGCGTCCACCTCAGCCTGGCTGCAGGGGGCGCCCTGCAGCTGCGCGAGGAAGCGCAGCGCTTCGCTGGCGCTGAGGTCGTCCTTCAAGGCGTTCTGGTGGCCGATGTAGAGCCACTGCCGGCGCCAGCCCGGGCCGCCTTCGCGCAGCGTGCGGCCGGCGATGTGCAGGCTGCCGGCCATCGGCGTCGACAGCCCCGCCAGCAGGCGCAACAGGCTGGTCTTGCCGCGGCCATTGCGCCCGCGCAGCCAAGTCACGCTGCCCGGTGCCAACTGCAGGTTCAAGCCCTCGAACAGTGCCCGGTCGCCACGCTGCCCGGCCAGGCCCGCAGTCTCGAGCGTCCACGGCGTGCTGGACGCGACGAGGCGGGGTGGGGCAGAGGCCATGGAAGACGACAAGGGCGGTGTTTGCGCTCGAGCGCCAGCCGGGGCGCGGGCGCGACGCGGCGGAGTGTAAGAGGCCTTGCTGAAGCCCAGCTTCAGAAGCGCTTCATCAACCCCAGCAGGCGCCGCATCAAAGGACGGTAGGGCGGCAAGAAGAGCGCCATGCCGTTGAGGCGCGATTGGTAGAACACCGGCTTGAGCTTGCTGAAGGTGTCGAAGCCCCAACGCCCGTGGTAGTGGCCCATGCCCGAGGCCCCGACGCCGCCGAAGGGCAGGCTGTCTTGCGCGATGTGCAGCAGCGTGTCGTTCACGCTCACGCCGCCGGCGGGCAGCTGGCGCAGCGTGGCGTCGGTGCGGGTGCGGTCCTGGTCGAACCAGTAAAGCGCCAGCGGGTGAGGGCGGGCGTTGATGAATTCGACCGCTGCTTCCAGGGTGTCGTAGGGCACCAGCGGCAGCAGCGGACCGAAGATCTCCTCGCGCATCAGTTCACAGTCGGCAGGCGGGTCGACCACCAGCGTCGGCGCCAGGCGGTGCCGGCCGTCGTCGCGCGCCGCACCGCTGAAGAGGGCCTCGACGCGCGTGCCGCGCGCGGCGGTCTCTTCCAGCGCGTGCACCAGGCGCGCATGGTGGCGGGCGTTGACGATGCTGCAGTAGTCGGCGTCGGCCAGGCCCGTGGGGTGGCAGGCTTGCGCCTGCGCACGCGCCGCATCGACAAAAGCTTGCAGCTGCGCACGCGGCAAAAGCACATAGTCAGGCGCGATGCAGGTCTGGCCGGCGTTGATCAACTTGCCGGCCAGGATGCGCTGCACCGCATGGGCCAGCGGGTAGCCGGGTGCCACGACGGCCGGCGATTTGCCGCCCAACTCCAGCGTCACCGGCGTCAGGTTCGCGGCGGCTGCAGCCATTACCTTGCGGCCCACAGGGGTGGAGCCCGTGAAGAGCAGGTGGTCGAAGGGCAGGGCGCTGAACGCCGCGGCGACGTCGGGCCCGCCATTGACGATGCACACCTCGTCGGCGCCGAACGTCTGCTCGCACAGGCGCTGGAACAGGGCAGAAAAGCCCGGCGTCAGCTCCGACATCTTCACCATCACCCGGTTGCCGGCGGCCAGCGCCGCGGCCATGGGGCCGATGGCGAGATACAGCGGGTAGTTCCAGGGCACGATCACGCCCACCACCCCCAGCGGCTGCGGCAGCACCTGGGCCCGCGCCGGCAGGAACCACTTGCCCACGCCGGCGCGGCGCGGCCGCATCCAGGCCTTGCCGTGGCGCAGCGCGCTCTTGGTCTCCTCCAGGCTGGGCCAGACCTCGGCCAGCGCCGTTTCCACCGCCGGGCGACCACCGAAATCGGCGTTGATCGCGGCGGTGATCTCGGCCTCATGCCGCTGCAGCAGGCGTCGCAGCCGTTGCAGGCGGCCGGCGCGCACGTCCCAGGGCACATCGCGCTGCGCGCCCGTGGCTGCGCGCTGGCGGTCGAAGGCCAGGATCAGGTCGTCGGGCAGGTCTTGCGGCTTCATGGCCGCGATCGTAGACCTGCGCGAAGACCTTGGTTCACTGCGAGGCGGCTGGCGCAGGCGCTGGCGCCATCGCCGGGGCAGCCACCGCCGCTGCCGGTGCCGCGTGCGTGGCTGCCTTCGTCGACACGCTCACCGGCAGCAGCGGCACGATCAGCAGGGCGACGATGTTGATGATCTTGATCAGCGGGTTCACGGCCGGCCCGGCGGTGTCCTTGTAGGGGTCGCCCACCGTGTCGCCCGTGACTGCCGACTTGTGCGCTTCGCCGCCCTTCTTGTGCAGCACGCCGTTGCTGTCGGTGAAGCCTTCTTCGATCAGCTTCTTGGCGTTGTCCCATGCGCCGCCGCCGGTGCACATGCTGATGGCGACGAAGAGGCCGGTGACGATGGTGCCCATCAGCAGGCCGCCCAGGGCCGCCGGCCCGAGCAGCATGCCCACCGCGACGGGGGCCACCACCGGCAACAGGCTGGGCAGGATCATTTCCTTGATGGCGGCCGTGGTCAGCATGTCCACCGCAGCGCTGTAGTCGGGCTTGCGCTTGTTGGCCATGATCTGGCCGTCGGCGAACTGCTTGCGCACTTCCACCACCACCGCACCCGCCGCCCGGCCCACGGCTTCCATCGCCATGGCGCCGAAGAGGTAGGGGATGAGGCCGCCGATGAACAGGCCGACGATGACCTTGTGGTCGCTGAGGTCGAACGCCAGGTTCATGCCGCGCGCTTCCAGCGCATGCGTGTAGTCGGCAAACAGCACCAGCGCCGCCAGGCCGGCCGAGCCGATGGCGTAGCCCTTGGTCACCGCCTTGGTGGTGTTGCCCACGGCGTCCAGCGGGTCGGTGATGTCGCGCACGCTGCTGGGCAGCTCGGCCATCTCGGCGATGCCGCCGGCGTTGTCGGTGATGGGGCCATAGGCGTCCAGCGCCACCACGATGCCGGCCATGCTGAGCATGGCGGTGGCGGCCACGGCGATGCCGAACAACCCGGCCAGCGCATAGGCCGAGTAGATGGCCGCGCAGATCAGGAGCACCGGGTAGGCCGTGCTCTTCATGCTCACCCCCAGGCCCGCAATGATGTTGGTGCCGTGGCCGGTGGTGGAAGCCTGCGCGATGTGCTGCACCGGGCTGTATTGCGTACCGGTGTAGAACTCGGTGATCCAGACCAGCGCAGCGGTGAGTGCCAGGCCCACGAAACAGGCGCCGAAGAGCGCCATCGCGCTGACTGTCTTGCCACCCAGCAGTTCGATGGGCTGCGGAAACATCGCGGTCGTGACGAAATAGAACGCGATCAGGCTCAGCACGCCCGCCACGGCCAAACCGCGGTACAGCGCCGGCATCACATTGACCATGCCCGGGCTGGCCTTGACGAAGTAGCAGCCGATGATGGAGGCGATGATCGAGACGCCGCCCAGCACCAGCGGGTAGACCACGCCGGCCATCGGCGCGCTGATGACCATGATCGCGCCCAGCGCCATCGTGGCGATCAGCGTCACCGCGTAGGTTTCGAAGAGGTCGGCGGCCATGCCGGCACAGTCGCCGACGTTGTCGCCCACGTTGTCGGCAATCACCGCCGGGTTGCGCGGGTCGTCTTCGGGGATGCCGGCTTCCACCTTGCCCACCAGATCGGCGCCGACGTCGGCGCCCTTGGTGAAGATGCCGCCGCCCAGGCGCGCGAAGATGGAGATCAGCGACGAGCCGAAGGCAAAGCCCAGCATGGGCTTGAGCAGCTGCGACAAGGTGGTGTCGCCAGTGGGCATCTGCGCGCCCGTCACCCACCAGAAGAACAGCACGACGCCGATGAGCCCCAGGCCCACCACCAGCATGCCGGTGATGGCACCGCCCTTGAAGGCGACATCCAGCGCCGGCCCGATGCCCCGCGTGGCGGCCTGCGCGGTGCGCACGTTGGCGCGCACCGAGATGTTCATGCCGATGAAGCCGCAGGCGCCCGACAGCACCGCGCCGAGCACGAAGCCGATGGCGGTTTTGCCGGCGCCCATCTTGTCGATGAAGACATAGATCAGCACTGCGAGCACCACACCGACGATGGCGATGGTCTTGTACTGCCGCGCCAGGTAGGCCGCTGCGCCCTGCTGGATGGCGCCGGAAATCTCTTGCATGCGGGCGTTGCCGGCGTCTTGTGCCAGGATCCAGCCGCGCTGTACGAAGCCGTAGACGACCGCGGCAACACCGCAGGCCAGTGCCACGTAAAGCGCCATCATGGTGCTCATGGAAAGGGCTCCTTGCTCGTTCGTTTTTGTGGAATAACGTTCTGCCGAAGTGGGCTTGCACAGGCAAGCAGGACATCGGTGCCGGGGCATGCTAGCGGCCTGCCCTGCGCCTCGGCTCGGGGTTTGCCAGCGGTCCGCTGGGCACGCCTTGGCGCGCCGTGGCGGCCACCTAGAATTCCGCCGCGGCCTTCGCCGTACCCCACCGAGACCACTCCATGAGCCTGCACAACGTCACCCCCGGCCCCAAGGCGCCGCACGAGTTCAACGTCATCATCGAGATCCCGATGAACGCCGACCCCATCAAGTACGAGGTCGATCACGAGACTGGCGCGCTCTTCGTCGACCGCTTCATGAGCACGGCCATGCACTACCCGTGCAACTACGGCTACATCCCCAACACCCTGGCCGACGACGGCGACCCGGTGGACGTGCTCGTCATCACCCCGGTGCCGCTGATCCCGGGCGTGGTGGTCACCTGCCGCGCTTTGGGCATGCTGCGCATGGATGACGAAGCCGGTGGCGACAACAAGCTGATCGCGGTGCCCATCGACAAGATCCTGTCGATCTACACCCAGTGGCAGAAGCCCGAGGACCTGAACCCGATGCGCTTGAACACCATCAAGCACTTCTTCGAGCACTACAAGGACCTGGAACCCGGCAAGTGGGTGAAGGTGCTGGGCTGGGAAGGCCCGGACGCTGCACGTGAAGAGGTCAGCACCGGCATCGAGAATTTCGTCAAGGCCAAGAACGCCAAGAAGGCCTGAGGCCGCAAACCCACGCCGCTCAGGCGTCCTTGAACGGGTTGCGCTCGCGCAACTCGTCGACGTACTGCTCGATGCCCTGGCCTTCGTTGGCCAGGAAATCGGCCACGGCGGCGGCGAAGCGCTCGTCGCGCAACCAGTGCGCTGAACCCGTGGCCACGGGCAGCAGGCCGCGCGCCATCTTGTGTTCGCCCTGGGCGCCGCCTTCGAAGCGCGTGTAGCCCTGGGCCAGGCACCAGGCCAGCGGCTGGTAGTAGCAGGCCTCGAAATGCAGGCAGCTCACCACCTCGGTGCAGCCCCAGTAGCGGCCCCAGGCGGCGCGCCGCTCGGCATCCACCGCGATCAGTGACGCCGCGATCGGCTCGTCGCCGCGCCGCGCGACGAACATCACCCAGTGCTGCGGCAGGGTGGCCGCCATGCGCGCAAAGAAGTCCCGCGTGAGGTAGGGCGTGCTGTGGTGGGCTTCGTAGGTGAGGGTGTAGCAGCGGTAGAAGAAGTCCCACAGCGCATCGGTGATGGCCGGGCCCTCATGCGTGCTGAAGGTGATGCCCTGCTCGGCCACGCGGCGGCGCTCTTGCTGCACCTTCTTACGCTTTTCGCGCTGCATGCGCGCCAGCAACTCGGTGAAGTCGGCAATGGGCTGCACCTCGTCCTGCGTCCAGTGGAACTGCACGCCCTGACGCAACATCCAGCCCGCCTCGGCGAAGGCCGTGCGGTCGGCTTCATCACCAAACAGCATGTGCGCCGACGACAACTTGGCCTGCTGGGCGAACTGGCCGACGGCTTCCACCAACTTGTCCCGCCATGCCGCGCTGCGCGCGAGCAGCCGAGAACCCGGCACTGGCGTGAAGGGCACCGCGCCCAGCAGCTTGGGGTAGTAGCGCAAGCCATGGCGGCGGTAGGCGTCGGCCCAGGCCCAGTCGAAGACGTACTCGCCGTAGGAATGGCTCTTCAGATACAGCGCCGTCGCCGCCACAAGCTCGCCATCGGCCTCGATGGTGATGAATTGCGGTGCCCAGCCGGTTTCCGGCACGGCGCTGCCCGAGGCGTGCATCGCCAGCAGGTATTCGTGGGTCATGAACGGCGTGGGTGCGGCCTGCGCGGCCAGCAACGCGTTCCACGAAGGGGCATCCAGCGCGGCGGGCTCGCCGTGGACCCGAATGACATAATCTTTTTCGATGCTGCGGTCCTGCGACATTCAAGCCCTGACGACGTGGAAATGAGCTGGTGAGAGCCGAATGAAAGCAGCCATCGCGCAGATCAACTCGACCGTCGGCGACCTGGCGGGCAATGCACGCCTGCTGGCCACCGCAGCCCGCCATGCCCATGCGGCCGGCGCTCGGCTCGTGCTGGCACCGGAACTGGCGTTGGCGGGCTATCCGCCCGAAGACCTCCTGTTGCGGCCGGCTTTCATGCAGGCCTGCGCCGACACGATGGCCACGCTGGCTGCCGAACTGGCCGATTGCGAAGGCCTGCATCTCATCGTGGGGCATCCTCACCAGTTCGGCCTGCATGGCGATCTTAGGTCGAAGTCCCACGCCGTGCAGCAGCGCTACAACGCGGCCTCGGTGCTGAGTGGCGGCCGCGTGCTCGGCACCTATTGCAAGCGCGAGCTGCCCAACTACCAGGTCTTCGACGAGCGCCGCTACTTCGCTTCGGGGCGCGACCACGGCCAGGGCCCGCTGGTGGTGGACGTGGCCGGGCTGCGCGTCGGCATCCTGATTTGCGAAGACGCGTGGTTCGAGGAACCTGCGCAGGCTGCGGTGCAAGCCGGGGCCGAGCTGCTGTGCGTGTTGAACGCCTCGCCGTTTCACCTCGACAAGGCCGGCGAACGCGAGGCACGCATGGCCGACCGCGCTAGGGCCGTCGGCCGGCCGCTGCTGTATGCCCATCTCGTGGGTGGGCAGGATGAGGTGGTTTTCGACGGCGCTTCGTTCGCTCTCGACGCAGCGGGGCGCGTCACGGCGCGCGCGCCGGCCTTCGAGCCCGCGCTGCTGCTGCTGGACATCGATGAAAGCCACACGCCGCGCGGCGACATCGCGCCGGTGCCCGAACTGGAGGCGCAGGCCTGGGCCGCGCTGGTCATCGGCGTGCGCGACTACCTCGGCAAGAACGGCTTCCCCGGAGCCCTCATCGGCTTGTCGGGCGGTGTCGATTCGGCCTTGGTGCTGGCGTTGGCTGTCGATGCCATCGGCGCAGACAAGGTGCACACGGTGATGATGCCGTCGCCCTACACCGCCGACATTTCGTGGATCGATGCGCGGGAGATGGCGGCCAACCTGGGCGTGCGCTACGACGAGATCGCCATCGAGGCGATGTTCCAGGCGTTCCGGGCTTCCTTGGCGCCGCACTTCGAAGGGCGCGCCGAAGACACGACCGAAGAAAACCTGCAGGCGCGCATTCGCGGCACGCTGCTGATGGCCCTGTCGAACAAGCTCGGCTCCATCGTGCTGACCACCGGCAACAAAAGCGAGATGGCCACCGGCTACTGCACGCTCTACGGCGACATGGCCGGCGGCTTCGCGGTCTTGAAGGACGTGGCCAAGACCCTGGTCTACCGCCTGTGCGCGTGGAAGAACCGCCAGCCCAACCGCCGCGCCGACGGCAGTATCGGCCCGGTCATCCCGCAACGCATCCTGACCCGCGCGCCCTCGGCCGAACTCCGCGCCAACCAGACCGATCAAGACAGCCTGCCGCCCTACGAGGTGCTGGACGCCATCCTGGCGCGCTACATGGAAGACGACCAGGGCATCGAGGCCATCGTCGCTGCGGGGTTCGACCGGGCCGACGTCGAACGGGTGACGCGCCTGATCAAGCTCAACGAGTACAAGCGCCGGCAGGCGCCGGTGGGCATACGCATCACGCACCGGGCTTTCGGGCGCGATTGGCGCTACCCCATCACCTCGAAGTTCCGTGCTTAAATCATCGCCAACCCCACCGTATTACCGGAGCCCGCCATGAAACAGATCACCGCCATCATCAAGCCCTTCAAGCTGGAAGAGGTGCGGGAAGCGCTGGGCGACGTCGGCGTTTCCGGTCTGACGGTCACGGAAGTGAAAGGCTTCGGGCGCCAGAAAGGCCACACCGAGCTCTACCGCGGTGCCGAGTACGTGGTCGACTTCCTGCCCAAGGTGAAGGTGGAAGTGGTGGTCAAGGACGGCGATGTCGAGCGCTGCATCGAGGCCATCGTGAAGGCCGCCAAGACCGGCAAGATCGGCGACGGCAAGATCTTCGTCACGCCGGTGGAGCAGGTGGTGCGCATCCGCACTGGCGAGACGGACGAAGCTGCGATCTGAGCCACGAGCAGCGGGGCTGCTTGCTCGGCCTCAGACGCGCGAGTAGTCGTCGGGCGCCAGCGCGGCGCCGGCAAGTGCTGCCAAGCGCATCAACAGTTCAACCGGATCGGTGCCCACCTGCAGCACCGCGTTCTGAGGCGCCGAAAGAAAACCTTCGGCGACAGAGTGCCCCATGAAGGCCAGCAGCGCGTCGTAGTAACCCTCGACGTTGAGCAGACCTATCGGCTGGTCGTGGTACTTCAGCTGGCGCCAGGTCCACACTTCGTAAAGCTCTTCCAGTGTGCCGATGCCTCCCGGCAGCGCGATGAAGACCTGCGCGCGCTCGGCCATCATCTGCTTGCGCAAGTGCATGGTCGGCACGACATGCAGTTCGTGCAGGCCTTCATGGCCCACTTCCAGCTGCTTCAGGGTTTCTGGGATGACGCCGACCACGCGGCCGCCTGCGGCCAGGGTGGCGTCGGCGACTTCACCCATCAAGCCGACCTTGCCGCCGCCGTAAACCAGCTGCCAGCCCCGCTCGCCGATGGCCTGGCCCAGGGCGCGGGCGGCCGCTGTGTAGGCAGGCTTGGCGCCATGACGCGCGCCGCAATAGACGCAGACGGTGAAAGGCGTGGGGGTGGCGACGACGGGCATCTGGGCCATGAACGGAGGGTCAACTGCGGGCAGGGGGCTTCCAGCTTATCAGCCGCGTGCCGCAGGCCACGTCGTGCCAGAACTGCCGCTGCGGGTTCAGCCAGGCCAACGACGCGTAGCCCAGCACGCCGCCCAACAGCGCCCCTGCAGTGGGCCAGCCGCCTTTCACGCCGGCGAACCAGATTGTGACCAGCGCGGGCACGAACCACAGCCAAGCCAGCAAGTAACGGCACAGCGCGCGCAGCGGTCGCACCGGGTGTCCTTCGCGTGTGACGAGCCGGACATGCCAGGTCTGCATGGCCAAGGTCTGGCCGCTGCGTGTCCAGAAGTAGACAAAGTAGGCCGCGAGCACCGCGAACAAGAAAGCACGCAGACCCGCGGTGCCGATGAGCGCATGTGTCTGGCGCGTGACGATGCCGTAGAAGAGACCGGCAACCATCACCACGCCGAAGAGCAACACGCCTTCGTAGACCAGACATGCCATGCGCCGGCGCAGGCGCGGCGTCGGCGCGTCGATGCCTGGCGCGGAAGAATCCAGCGGCGCCCGCAGTACCTCAGGTGCCGTCACGGCGTCTTGGGCTCGCTGGCCGGTGCCGCGCTGCGCACCGCGGCTCCCTGCGGGCCTTTCTGCGGCAGCAGCGTCTGAGGGTCGACGAAGTTGGGGGTGGCCGCGATCTTGGGCAACCCCGCTTGGTTGTGCAGTGGCGGCGCTGCGCGGGTCGTCAGCGTGGTGGTGGTGGCGCCGGGGCGCGCCTGTTGCACGCCCGGGTTCAAGACGCGCGGCGCCGTCTGCGCGGGCGCGCGCACGATGTTGCGTTTGCCATTGGCGTTGCCGTTCGGGTCGGCCTGGGAGGCGGCGCGGGCCTGCGCCTCGACGGCCCTGGCAAGTGCCGCAGGCTTGGCGCCTTGGGCGAGGCGGTCGCGCTCTTCAGGCGGGAGGGACTGGTAAGCCTGCCAACGCGCCTGACGCTCTTCGTCGGGCACGCGCCGAACCT
The DNA here is from genome assembly GCA_031372905.1 of Betaproteobacteria bacterium. Classification (GTDB taxonomy): domain Bacteria; phylum Pseudomonadota; class Gammaproteobacteria; order Burkholderiales; family Burkholderiaceae_C; genus Rubrivivax. The sequence continues at coordinate 3,947 of JANMMD010000032.1, read as the reverse complement.
CCTGGAACTGCTGACGCGCGGCGGCACGCTGCGCCGGTGTCATGCGCGCCCATTCGCTCATGCGGGCCTGCAGTCGCTCACGTTCGTCGGCCTGCATCTGCGGATATCGCGCGGCCAGTTCCAGCCATTTCTGACGGCGGTTGGGCTCGATGCTGGACCAGTCACGCTGCAGTGGCGCAAGCACCTGCTTCTGGGCCGGCGTCAGGCTGGTCCAGGTCAAGCTGCGATCCTGGGCATGAACTTGGCCCGACGCGGCGATCGCGACCAACAACGCCAAAGCGAAGCTCAATGTCCGCAGAGGCGCCCACAAACTCATTGCGGCGGGGCCGTGCGCAGGTACTCGGCGAAGCCGGGGTCGCTGTAAGCCGAGGGCGGCAGCGCATCGCCGAGGATCTGAGCGTCGATGTCAGCAGCGGCAAGCACCTGCTCGCGGGCGGTGAAGCGGTCGATGGCCACCAAACCGGCGACCATGAGCGCGAGCGGCAAAACCAATGCGAAGCGTTGCCGCCAGCCGCCGAAGCTGCCAAGCATGGCGGCGCCGGATGCCGAAACGCCGGCCACCTGTGCCCGGCCCGGCGCGGACTCACGCACCAGGCGGGCACGTTGGACCGCCTGCTCACGCGCCACACGCAGACGTTCGCTGATGTCGTGGCGCGCAGCCTGGGCGCTCAGCGTCAGGCTGCCGGCGAGGCGCGCTGCCAGGCGCGCTTCGAGAACCGACGGGTCTGAGATGTGTGCGAAACGGCCGCCCTTACCGTTGCTGCTGTTCATGATGACGAGACTCCCTTGATCTTCAGCGCCTTGGCCAACGCGTGCACCGCCCGGGAGCAATGCGTCTTCACGCTGCCCTCCGAGCAACCCATCACGGCCGCGGTTTCACTGACGTCGAATTCTTCCCAGTAACGCAGCAGGAAAGCTTCCCGTTGACGCGCCGGCAATTCGGCCACCTGGGTGTCGATGATCCGCAGGATCTGTGCCCGCGAAACGGCGTCCGCAGCACTTTCGGTGCCCAGGGTGTCTTCGAGGGCGTGCAGGGTCTCCAGCAGATCGAACTCTTCGTCGTCGCCGCCGCTGCTGAACTCCGACAGGTTCTGCATCACCGCGCCGCGCACCTTTTCGCGGCGAAACCAGTCCATCGTGGCGTTCGACAGGATGCGCTGGAAGACCAGCGGCAACTCCGCTGCGGGCCTGTCGGCATACTTCTCGGCCAGGCGAATCATGGCGTCCTGAACGATGTCCAGCGCCGCGTCGTCGTTGCGCACCGCGTAGACCGCACGCTTGAAGGCGCGCTTCTCGACGCTCTTGAGAAAGTCGGACAGTTCTTTGTCGGTAGCCAACGCTTCAGCAGACAACTGCATCCCGGTTCGGGTCATGAAGTATCTCATTGCACCGAGTGCGGGCAGCGCCGCCCGCTGGCAACACGCCATCCCAGTGCATAATCTCGGGCTTCGCACAACGTTCTTTTGGGTCCGAACCCGGCCGTCAAACCCCGACGGCGGTTCTTGACCGAGCAGGTACCGAATCAGCCTCACGAGGGCTCGCAGGAGGTGCACCGATGGATTTTCGTCAGAGAAAACCTCAGAGGTTCTAAATGGAAATGTCTGCCGCGGATGTCAAGCGAGCCGCGACCGTCGACGGTCGCGCCCCTTCGGCTTCTTCCCCCCCTCAAACCGCCACCGAGCCCAACGGCTCGGAAATACTCGTTCGCTGCCTGCAGGCCGAAGGGGTCAAGTTCCTCTGGGGCTACCCTGGCGGCGCGGTGCTCTACATCTACGACGCGCTGTACAAGCAGGACAGCATCGAGCACGTTCTGGTGCGCCACGAGCAGGCCGCCATCCACGCAGCCGATGGCTATGCCCGCGCCACGGGCGAGGTTGGCGTGGCGCTGGTGACCTCGGGCCCTGGCGTGACGAACGCCATCACCGGCATCGCCACGGCCTACATGGACAGCATCCCGATGGTGATCATCACCGGGCAGGTGCCGACAGCCGCCATCGGCCTCGACGCCTTCCAGGAGTGCGACACCGTGGGCATCACGCGCCCCATCGTGAAGCACAACTTCCTGGTCAAGGACGTACGCGATCTGGCGCTGACCCTGAAGAAGGCCTTCCACATCGCCCGCACCGGACGCCCCGGCCCGGTGGTGGTGGATGTCCCCAAGGATGTGTCGCTGAAGACCTGCGCCTTCCGCTACCCGGACAAGGTGGAAATGCGCAGCTACAACCCGGTGAAAAAGGGCCACGGCGGGCAGATCCGCAAGGCCGTGCAGCTGCTGCTGCAGGCCGAGCGCCCTTACATCTATAGTGGTGGCGGCGTCATCCTGGGCAATGCCGCGGCCGAGCTGCGCCAGCTCGCCGATATGCTGGGCTTTCCCTGCACCAACACCCTGATGGGCTTGGGCGCCATTGCGCACAGCGACCCCAAGTTCCTGGGCATGCTGGGCATGCACGGCACCTATGAAGCCAACATGACGATGCAGAACTGCGACGTCCTGCTGGCCGTGGGCGCGCGCTTTGACGACCGCGTGATCGGCAACCCGAAGCATTTCGCCTCGGTCGAACGCAAGATCATCCACGTCGACATCGATCCGAGTTCGATCTCCAAGCGCGTGAAGGTCGACATTCCTATCGTCGGCGACGTCAAGGAAGTGCTGCTCGAACTCATCGCACAGATCAAGGAAGCCACGGCGCGGCCCGACGCCGGCGCGATGAGCGCATGGTGGAAGCAGATCAACGAGTGGCGCCGCCGAGAATGCCTGTCCTTCAAGGACAGCACCGACGTCATCAAACCGCAGATGGTGGTGGACAAGCTCTGGCAGCTGACGAAGGACCGCGACACCTACATCACCAGCGACGTCGGTCAGCACCAGATGTGGGCGGCGCAGTACTACCGCTTCGATGAGCCGCGGCGCTGGATCAATAGCGGCGGGCTGGGCACCATGGGCGTGGGCTTGCCGTACGCGATGGGCATCAAGCTGGCCAAGCCGGAAAGCGATGTGTTCTGCATCACGGGCGAGGGCAGCATCCAGATGTGCATCCAGGAGCTCTCCACCTGCAAGCAATACAACACGCCGGTGAAGATCGTCAGCCTGAACAACCGCTACCTGGGCATGGTGCGGCAGTGGCAACAGCTGGACTATGGCAGCCGTTACTCGCACAGCTACATGGAAGCGCTGCCTGACTTCGTGAAGCTGGCCGAGGCCTACGGCCATGTGGGCCTGCTGGTGGAAAAACCGGGTGACGTGGAGGGTGCGCTGAGAGAGGCCATCAGCCTCAAGGACCGCACAGTCTTCCTCGACATTCGCACCGATCCCACCGAAAACGTCTGGCCGATGGTCAAAGCGGGGCAGGGCATCAGCGAGATGCTGCTGGGCTCCGAAGACCTTTAAGCCGCGCCATCCTTTTTCAACCTCCCACCGCGTGGCCAAGGGCCCAGGGTTACCGCCCTGACGTCTGAAGAGCGCGTCGGCAAAGAGAAATTCCCATGAAACACATCATTGCGGTGCTGCTCGAAAACGAGCCGGGCGCCCTGTCGCGTGTCGTCGCGCTGTTCTCGGCGCGCGGCTACAACATCGAAAGCCTGACGGTGGCGCCCACCGAGGACGCCAGCCTTTCGCGCATGACCATCGTGACCTCGGGCAACGAAGACGTCATCGAGCAGATCACCAAGCACCTGAACCGCCTCATCGAGGTGGTGAAGGTGGTGGACCTGACCGAAGGCAGCTTCACCGAGCGCGAGCTGATGCTCATCAAGGTGCGCGCTGTGGGCAAGGAGCGCGATGAGATGAAGCGCATGGCCGAGATCTTCCGCGGCCGCATCATCGATGTCACCGAGAAGAGCTACACCATCGAGCTCACCGGCGACAGCAGCAAGCTCGACGCCTTCCTGCTCGCCATTGACCGCGCAGCCATTCTCGAAACGGTACGCACCGGTGCCAGCGGCATCGG
>JANMMD010000022.1:0-19552 GCA_031372905.1 Betaproteobacteria bacterium | reverse complement strand
GATGTAGGGGTGGGCCATGGTGCCGCAGGCGTAGGGCTTGAACGCGATGGTGGGCCAGACCCAGCGCCTGCCGAAGCCGTCGAGCATGGCTTCGAAGTCACCTTCGCCGCGCCCTTCCCCGGTGCCGGTCTTCAGGTTGGCATAGCCGTGGAAGAAGCCGTGGTCACCTTCGAACACCGTGCGCGGGCCCTGGAAGCCCGCCAGCGCCAGGCGCACCGCGCGGTAGCCCGACTGCGCCGCCCAGCCCGGGTGCAGGCGTTTCGTCCACGCGCCTTCGGCGAGGTACTCGATGATGCCGCCGGCCATGCTGCCGGCGATGCCGAAGGCATGCACGAGCTGCGCTTCGGTGAGCTTCAGCATCGCGCCCACGCCGGCCACCGCGCCCATCACGCCGAAGATGGCCGTGGGGTGGAAGCCGGCCTTGTGCACCTTCATCGGCGCCACGGCGCACAGGCGGCAGGTCACTTCCACGCCGATGGCGATGCCGCGCAAGAGATCGGCCCCGCTGGCGCCATGGCGCTGCGCCGCGGCCAGCACGGCCGGCACCACCACGGCGCCGGCGTGCACCGGGCCGCCTTCGTAGGTGTCGTCGAAGTCTTCGCCGTGCGCGGCCGTGCCGTTGACGAAGGCGGCACCCTCCACGCCCATCGTCTGCTCGACGCCGATGACGGTGCAGGGCCCAGGCTGGTCGATGGACGCGATGGCCGCAGCCACGTAGGTCTCGTGCCGCGCCGCGACGCAGATGCCGGCGATGTCCAGCACCAGCTGGCGCGCGACGGTCAGCGCGCGCGGGTCGGCCTCGGGCGAACTGGCGACGATGGCACGCGCCAGGCGCTGCGCAATGCTGTCGGTGGGGAGCGTGGAACTCATGCGGTCACAGCCTTTTTCTTGCCGCCTGAGAATTCCTTCCAGGCGGTGTACAGCGTCAACGCGGCCGCCAGCAGCAGCAGACCGAGCGACACCTTGTCGGTGAGGAAGATCATCGCGTCACCACCGGAAATCACCAGGCTGCGGCGGAAGTTGCTCTCCACCATGTAGCCCAGCACCAGGCCCAGCACCAGCGGCAGCACCGGCACCTTCAGCCAGCGCATCACATAGCCGAACACGCCCACGCCGATGACGAGGAAGATCTCGAAGAAGCTCTGGTGGATGGCGTACACCCCCGACATCACCAGCGCCAGGATGCCGGCAATCAAATACGGCTTGGGCCGGTTCACGAGCCAGATGCACGGCGACAGGATCACCAGCCCCAGCAGCAGCATCGCGATGTTGGCCAGGAAGAGCCCGCCGTACAGGCCGTAGACGACTTCCGGCGCCTTGGTGAACAGCATCGGCCCCGGCTGCAGACCGTGGATGAGGAAGCCGCCCATGAGGATGGCCGCTGAGTTGGAGCCCGGGATGCCCAGGCTCAAGAGCGGCACCAGCGCGGTGGCCGTGACCACGTTGTTGGCCGCTTCCGGCGCCGCAATGCCCTCGGGCGAGCCATGCCCGAATTCCTCGGGGTGCTTGCTCCAGCGCTTGGCCTCGCTGTAGGCCATGAAGGCGGCGATGGTGCCACCCGCACCCGGCGTTACGCCCTCCACGGTGCCCACCGCGGCGCCGATGGCCTGTGGCTTGAAGAGGCGCTTGCTCATGGCCCAGTTCGGCAGCTTCAGCTTCGCTTCGCTCTTGTTGGCCTTGGCCCAGTCGGGCTCGGTGATCTGCACCAGCATCTCGGTGACGGCGAACAGGCCCACCATGATGAGGATGGGCTTGATGCCGCCCAGCAGGTCGGCGCTGCCGAAGGTGAAGCGCGGTATGCCGCTGACCGGGTCGCTGCCGATGAACGCGACGCTCAGGCCGATGCCGGCTGCGATCAGGCCCTTGAGCAGCGAGCCGCCCGACAGGCCTGCGATGACGCTCAGGCCCAGGATGCCCAAGGCGAAGTAGGCCGCGGGTGTGAAGGCCAGCGCCACCTGCGCCAGGCTTTCGGTGCAAAGCACCAGCACCGCCAGCCCGAACAGGCCGCCCCACAGGCCCGACATCAGGCTGATGCCCAGGGCCTCGCCCGCACGGCCCTGCTGCGCCATCGCATAACCGTCGACGACGGTGGCGCTGGCCGAGTTGGTGCCCGGCGTGCGGATCAATATCGCCGGGATGCTGCCGCCGTATTCAGCGCCGACATACACGCTGGCCAGCAGCACGAGGGCCGTGGTCGGGTCCATGCCCACCGTGAAGGGCAACAGCAGCGCCATCGCGATGCTGGGGCTGATGCCCGGCAGCGCGCCGCCGAAGATGCCCCACAACACGCCGCCGAAGGCCGCAAAGATGACGGTCCAGTGGGCCAGCTGGCCCAGGGCCACAGCGAGGGTGTCCATGCTCAGCCCCAGAGCGTGCCGACCGGCATGCGCACCTGCAGCGCGCGGTCGAACATCGCCCACAGCAGCGGGCCCGACAAGGCCGCGCACAGCAGCAGCGGCGCGCGCAACGCCGCACCCGCTAGCCAGCCCGAAGCCAGCACCAGCAGGCTCACGGTGAGCGGGTAGCCCAGCCACGGCAGCACCGCGCCGTAGGCCACCAGGATGGCGATGAGGCCGAGCGTGCGCGCGACGGTGGCCTGCCAGCCAAGGCCGCCTTCAGAGCCTTCTACGTCTTCAGCCACCGACTTGGCGGGCTTGCCGACGATGAAACTCTTGGCAAACAGCGCCACCGCTGCCAGCGCCATCACCAGGCCCACACCCTGTGGCACACCGCCAGCGCCCACGGCATCGGACAACATGCTGTCTTCGAGCGCGCGCGCACCCGCAATCAGGCTGGCGGCGAACACGGCCGCGCCCACCGCCAGCAGCCGGTCGCGCTGGCGGTCACTCCAGGCGCCTGTCACTTGATGACGCCCAGTTCCTTCAGCGACGCGGTGACGTCGGTGACAAACTGCGCCGTGAACTTGCGTGCCTCTTCACGGCCCATGAGCGCCGGGATGAGGTTTTCCTTCATGTACGCGGCCTTGTAGGCGGGGTCGGCCAGGGCCTTCTTCAGCGCCGCTTCCCAGGCCTTGGCCACCTCATCGCTCACACCCATGGGCGCGGCAATACCGCGGAACTTGGTGACGACGACGTTGTAGCCCAGCTCCTTGGCCGTGGGCAGGTTGGGCAGGGTGTCCAGGCGCTTCTCGTTCAGCACCGCCAGCAGGCGGATCTTGCCGGCGTCGAGCTGCGCCTTCAGCTCCTGGATCTCGCCGATGCCGATGTCGTAGGTGCCGTTGAGCACGCCGATCATCTGGTCGCCGCCGCCCTCGTGCGGCACGATGGCGGCCTTCACGCCCGTGGTGCGCGCCAGGCGCTCCATCGCCAGGCGCTCGAGCGACGCCGGGTTGCTCGCGCCCCAGCGGCTCTTGCCCGGGTTGGCCTTGGCGAAGTTGATGACGTCGGTGAGCGACTTGTACGGCGACTCGGTACGCGTGTAGATCACCTCGGGGTCGAGAAAGACGATGGCGATCGGGTCCAGACCGTCGTAGCCCACCTTGGGCTTGCTCATCAGCGTGGTCTGGATGTAGGTGGGCGTGGTGCCGTAGAAGGTGGCGCCATCGGGCTTGGCCGCCGCCACGTTGGCCACGGCGGTGGCGCCGCTACCGCCGCGGATGTTCTCCACCGCGAAGCTGGTCTTCATGATCGGCGTCAGCACCTGGCTGATCTCGCGCAGGAAGAGGTCGGTGCCGCCGCCCGGGCTGCTGTGCGTGACGAGCGTGACGCGGCTCTGCGGGTAGGGCGCCTGCGCGTGGGCGCTGGTGACGAGGCTGCTGGCAAGGCTGCCAATAACAAGGGCCAAACCGGCGGTGATGAGCTTCAGCTTCATGGCGGGTGCTTCCTTCAAGTGGCGCTGCTGATGAAAGCGCGCAGGTCGGGTTGTTGGGCGATGCTCAGTGCCAGCTCCCAGGCCCGTGCCGACTTCTCGGCGCCCAGCACCGGCTCGGCCTGGCCGACGAACTTGCCGCGCAGCTGCGCGTTGCTCATCGGGTTCTCGACGCTGCCGATGGCACGCTCGACGAAGAGGTGCAGCTCGCGGCCGTCGGTGGTGTGCACGGTGAGGTCGGCACTCGCTTCGTCGATGCTGTCGTCGACGATGGCTTCCACCTTGGCGCGCAGCGCCAGCACGTCGGGGCGGTTCACCACTTCGTCGGTGTATTCGTGCTCGCCGGCCTGGCCGAAGATCAAGCCTACTGCGCACGAGTGGTAGACGCTGAACTTGCTTTGCAGGCCGTCGGCCGGCGTCTTCTTGCCGGTGAGTTCCAGCACCAGCGAATGCACCTTCAGCGTCACCTTCGCGATCTGCTCGGGCTTCAGGTTGTGCGCGTTGCGCAGCTGCACGCAGCCGTCGATGGCGGGGTGGATGACGATGCCGCAGGCAAACGGCTTGTAGGTGTTCAGCGCCGATTCCCAGCGTGTGCCCAGGCCTTCGCTGATCTCGCTCCAGTCGGTCTTGTCACTGAACACCTGCAGCAGGCCGCGCGGCGCTTCCAGCGCGCGCTGGCTGGCGGTGTAGCCGTGTTGGGCCATCAGCGCCGACATCAGGCCCACACGCGCCGCGGCGCCGGGGTGCAGCGGTTTGGTCATGGTGCCGAACTGCTCGCGCAGGCCCACCGGTTGCGACGCCGCGATGCCCAGTGCCATCTGCGTGCGCGCCACGTCCAGGCCCAGCAGGCGCGAGCAGGCCGCGGCGCTGCCCAGCATGCCGGTGGTGCCGGTGATGTGCCAGCCGCGGTCGTAGTGGTCGGGGTAGATGGCGTTACCGACGCGGCAGCTGACCTCAATGCCGACGACCAGCGCGTCGATGAGCTGGCGGCCGCTGAGGCCGCGCTGCTCGCACAGCGCCAGCACGGCCGGCGCCACGGGGCCGGCGGGGTGGATGATGGTCTTCAGGTGCGTGTCGTCGAAATCCCAGGTGTGCGAGCTGATGCCGTTGATGAGCGCGGCGCTGGCGATGTCCACTTTCTCGCGCCGGCCCAGCAGGCTGGCCTGCGGCGCGGGCTGCAGTTCCTGCACCGCGGCCAGCGCCGCCTCCACGGTCTCGTGGGCCGACGGGCCGATGGCGCAGCCCGCCCAGTTGGCGAAGGTGCGGTGGGCTTCCAGCTCGACGGCATCGTTCCAGCCGCGGCTTTCGTGTTCGACGGCGAACTTCGCCAGCAGTGCGGTGACGGCGGGCGCGTTCGCGTCTGCCTTGACGGTGTTGTTCCGTGCCATGGGGTGTCCTGTTTGGAAGCGCGCCAGGGAAGGGCGCCGTTTCTCTATGCGGAACGTCGGTCCCGCATGATGGACGCGGATTAAGCCGTGGCCCTGGCGCGCTGTCAATCCGGCGCTGCCCCGAAGCGCTGGCGGCGCACCCAGCCGGGGCGCGGCTTCAGCCGTCGATGCGCAGCGACAGGTCGACCGCCTGCACGTCCTTCGTGAGCTTGCCCACCGAGATGCGGTCCACCCCCGTGGCGGCGATGTCGCGGATGGTTTGCAGGTCGACCCCGCCCGACACTTCCAGCACCGCCGGGTTGGCGGTGGCCGCGTTCACCGCGCAGGCCTTGTGCATGTCGGCCAGCGTGAAGTCGTCGAGCAGCACGTTCTCCGCACCGGCCGCCAGGGCTTCTTCCAACTCGGCCAGGCTTTCCACCTCCACCTGCACCATCACGCCGCTGTTCAGCGCAAAGGCGGCCCGCAGCGCGGCGCCAATGCTGCCCGCCGCGGCGATGTGGTTTTCCTTGATCAGGATGCCGTGCCACAACGCCAGGCGCTGGTTCTGGCCGCCGCCGGTGCGCACCGCGTACTTCTGCGCCTGGCGCAGCCCGGGCATGGTCTTGCGTGTGTCGAGCACGGCGCAGCCCTTCGGGTTGGGGCTCAGCCCCGCGATGGCATCGACGTACTGCCGGGTGGCAGTGGCCACGGCCGAGAGCGTCTGCAGAAAGTTCAGCGCCGGGCGCTCGGCACTCAGCAGCGCGCGCGCATCGGCCTCGATGCGGCAGACCTCGGTGCCCGGCGTGACGGTGGCACCTTCGCTCGCATGCCAGGTGATGGAGGCCGCGCTGTCGAGGGCCTGCAAGCAGGCGTCGAACCACGGCCGGCCGCAGAGCACCGCGGCCTGCTTGGCCACCACGCGGCCGGTGACGTGCCGCCCGGCCGGCACCAGCATCGCCGTCCAGTCGCCGCGGCCGATGTCTTCCATCAGCGCATCGCGCACATTGCGCTGCAGCGCTTGTTCCAGGGTTTCGTTGTGGTCGAACATGGGGCTCATTTCGTGGTTCTGGTGCGTGTCTGGCTTCAGCCCCAGCGCGTTTCAGCGCTTTCCAGGATGGCGTCGATGATCTGCAGGAGCTGCGCCACGTCCACCGGTTTGGTGACGTAATGCGCTGCGCCCGAGGTCAGCGCCTGTTCGGTAGCCGGGACGGTGGCATCTGCCGACACCACCACCACCGGGATGTGCGCGATGCTGTCGTCCTGCTTCAGGTGGCGCAGCAGTTCCAGGCCGCTGATGTCGGGCAGCTGCATGTCCAGCAGGATGAGGTCGGGCCGCTGCGCGCGGATGGCCGTCAGGCCGTCCAGCCCCAGCTGCGAGGTCTCTAGCGTGATCTGCGCGCGCTGCGCCAGCACGCCGCGCATGACTTCGATGTTGGTCTCGTTGTCTTCCACGTAGTGCACCAGGCGCTGCCGGTAGGGTGCCGGTGAGGTGTGGCTGTAGGCGGCAGGGGGCAGCTCAGCGGCCGCCGCCGCCGGCAGGCGCAACGTGAAGGTGGAGCCACGGCCGGCCTCGCTGCTGGCCTGCAGCGTGCCATTCATCAGCTCGGCCAGGCGGCGGCTGATGACGAGGCCGATGCCGGTGCCCTCGATGGGGGTGTTTTCGCGGCCCAGGCGGTTGTAGGGCTGGAACAGCGCGGTTTGCTGTTCGGCCGTCATGCCCAGGCCCGTATCGGCCACCAGCAGCTGGACGAAGTCGCCTTCGTCCAGCGTGCACCGCCGTGTGGTCACCGTGACGACACCGCCGTCCACGTTGTACTTCACGGCGTTTGACAGCAGGTTGGTCAGCACCTGGCGCAGCCGCATCGGGTCGGCCAGCACCGCCGTGGCGTCGGGCTCCAGCGTTTCTTCGATGCGGATGCCGCGTTGCATGGCTGGCGTGGCCACCATCGCACGGCAGGCGGCCAACAGCGGCGCGAGCGCCAGCGCCGTCGCCTCCAGCTTCAGCGCACCGCTCTCGATGCGTGCCAGATCCAGCGTTTCGTTGATCATCTCCAAAAGGTGCCAGCCGGCGCGCTGGATCTGCTGCGCCCACTCGCGCTGCTGCGGCGCCAGGCCGGGTTCGCGGTCCAGCCCCAGCAACTGCGCAAAGCCGATCATCGCGTTCAAGGGCGTGCGCAGCTCGTGGCTCATGCGCGAGAGGAACTCGCTCTTCGCGCGGTTGGCGGCCTCTGCGCGCTGCAGCGCGCGTTCGCTGTCCAGCAGGCGCAGGTATTCGGTGATGTCTTCGACCACGCCCACCATGCGCAGCAGGCGGGCGTCGGGGCTGCGCAGCGCGTTGGCGCGCACGCGCACCAGCATCTCGTCGGTGCCGGCGTTTCCATGGGTCGAGCGGCGCATGCGCAAGGGTTCCAGCACACAGGTGGCGCTGCCCTCCAGCAGTTCGCGGCGCAGGCTCAGGATGCGCGGCAACTCTTCAGGGGCGAGGTAATCCGACACCGCCATGCCGCGCAGCTCGGCCGGCGAGCTGCCCACCATCGCCGCGAAGCGCGGGTTGCACTCGATCACCCGGCCCTGCGGGTCGAGGAAGATCACGCCCAGGGGCACGTGGTCGAGGATGCTGCGCAACCGTCCTTCGCTGTCGCGCAGCGCGGCCTCGGCCGCGGCGCGTTCGCGGATCTCGCGGCGCAGCTCGGCAGTGCCGGTGTGCACCGCGCGTTCGGTGCGTCGGGTCTGGCCAGTGACGGTAAGCAGCAGCGCACCCAGCAAGGACACCGCGGCCAGGCCCACCAGCGACAGCATCCAGGTGGCCTCGCGTTCGTCGCGCAGCACGCCCGGGGCGGCGGCGATGCGCAGCTCCAGCAGGCTGGCGCCCAGCATCAGCGCGCGTGTGGTGGCCAGTTCGCCCGCCAGTGCCGCCCGCGTGTCGCAGCCGGCAGGGCCAGCCAGTCGCCGCCGCGGCGCGCTGGTGTCGGTGTCCACCAGGCACCAGTGCAGATGGCGCTGCGCGGGCGCGGCCAGACCGCTGAGCGCGCGCTCGGTGGGCACGGTGACGAACACCACGCCGCGGAAACGCGCACTGCGCGTGGCGGCATCGGCCAATGCCGCGGTACCGCTGCCGCTGTACAGCGCCTGGTAGATGACGACACCGGTTTCATCGCCGGCGGCCTGCGTGAGCCGGAAGCCCTGGCTCACCGCGGGCTGGCCGCTGGCGCGGGCGGCCAGCACGGCAGCGCGCGCCGCCGGGATCGACAGGGTGTTGACGCCCAAGGCGCCGCGGTTGCCGTCCACGGGCGTGATGCGGCGTATCGCCAGCACCTCGCCGTCGGCAGCGCGGGCTTTGCCGCCGTCGCGGTCGAAGACGCGGTAGTCGGCCTGGCCCTCGGCGCGCGCTGCGGCTTCGAAGGCGGCGAGTCGGTCGAGCGACACGCGCTCGCTGTAGCCCATGGCCAGCAGGCGCGCGGGTTGCTGCGTCAGCCACCAGCTGGCGGCCTGTGCCAGCGTGCTTTCGTCCAGCTGCTCGCGCACCAGCGCGCTGCTGTGCAAGGCCTGCAGCGCGTAGAGCGGCACCGCCAGCCGGGTTTCCGCGGCGGCGGCCAGGCGGTCGGCGTCGCGGTCGAAGGCGGTCTGTACACGTTCATGGTCCAGGCGCGAAAGCTGCACCAGCGCTGCTGCCAGCAGGGCCAGTGCGGCCAGCGAAGGCAGCGCCAGCGTGCGCCAGCGCGGGCGCCAGTCCTCGCGCGGGCGGCCTATCAGCACCAGTGCCACCGGCACGGTGATCACCACGCCCAGCGTGTCGCCCAGCCACCAGGTGAGCCAGGTCGGGGCGGCCGCTGTCGGCGGCAGGTTCCCTATCGCCATCAGCGCCGCGGTGGCCACGCTGGCGCTCACGGCGCAGCCCAGCATGCCGCCGAGCAACGCGAAACGCAGGATGTCGCGCGGCGCGTCCAGCACCAGCGGCTGGCTGACGTAGCGGCGCACCAGCGCGGCCGAGATGCCAGCCTGCAGGGTCGCGCCCAGCGCAATGACCAGCGGCAACACCACGCTCGCCCAGCCCGGCGCGCCACGCAGCGCGGCCAGGCTGCCGTTGACGACCAAGGCGCCGAGCAGCACACCCCACAGTGCGGTGCGGCCGTACACCGCCACCGCCGCCAGCGCCAGGCCGGCCGCCGGAAACAGCGGCGAGGCATAGGAGGGCGGGCCGGCCAGAAACAACGCCAGACCGCCGCTCAAGGCGTAAGCCGCCGCTGTGCCCGCGACGACCTGCCAGGCAGGCGCTTTCACAACGACGATTCGGCGTTCTGCCATGTCCGCACTCTAAGCCGTGGCGGCGCGGCTGGTTGTCTTTCGGAGCGTCAGACGTTGAACAGGAAGTTCATCACGTCGCCGTCCTTGACGACGTACTCCTTGCCCTCGGCGCGCATCTTGCCGGCGTCCTTCGCCCCCTGTTCGCCCTTGAGGCTGATGAAGTCGTCGTAGGCGATGGTCTGGGCGCGGATGAAGCCGCGCTCGAAGTCGGTGTGGATCACGCCCGCGGCCTGTGGCGCCGTGGCGCCGATGGCCACCGTCCAGGCGCGCACCTCCTTCACGCCGGCGGTGAAGTAGGTCTGCAGGCCCAGCAGCTTGAAGGCCGCGCGGATGAGGCGGTTCAGGCCCGGCTCGTCCTGCCCCATCTCGGCCAGGAACATGGCCTTGTCCTCGTCGGCCATGTCGGCCAGCTCGGCCTCGGTCTTGGCGCAGATGGCCACCACGGGCGCGTTTTGCTTGGCGGCGTAGTCGCGCAGGCGGTCGAGGTAGGCGTTGTTCTCGAAGCCGGTTTCGCTGACGTTGCCGACGAACATCGCCGGCTTGGCCGTGATCAGGCACAGCGGCTTCAGGACGACGAGCTCTTCCTTGCTGAAGGCAATGCCGCGCACCGGCTGCGCCTGGTCCAGCGCGGCCTGGCACTTCTCCAGCACCTTCACCAGCGCCGCGGCTTCCTTGTCGTTGCCGCTGCGCGCGGCCTTCACATAGCGGTGCAGGCTCTTTTCCACCGTGTTCAAGTCGGCCAGGCAGAGCTCGGTCTGAATGACTTCGATGTCGCTGATGGGGTCGACCTTGCCGGCGACGTGGATCACGTTCTCGTCGTCGAAGCAGCGCACCACGTTGACGATGGCGTCCGTCTCGCGGATGTGGCTGAGGAACTGGTTGCCCAGGCCCTCACCTTTGCTGGCGCCCGCAACGAGCCCGGCGATGTCGACGAACTCGACGATGGCCGGCACGATCTTCTCGGGCTTGACGATGCCGGCCAGCGCGGCCAGGCGCGGGTCGGGCAGCTCGACGATGCCCACGTTGGGCTCGATGGTGCAGAAGGGGTAGTTCTCGGCCGCGATGCCAGCCTTGGTCAGCGCGTTGAAGAGGGTCGACTTGCCGACGTTCGGCAGGCCGACGATGCCGCACTTGAGGCTCATGAGGGGTGACTTTCGAAGAGGCGGGTGAGCCGCGATTTTCCTACACTGCAGCCATGGACCCCACCCGCCTCGTTCTTGCCCCGCATGCCAAAGACCTGGGTGGCGGCTTCACCGTGCGCCGCTTCCTGCCTGCGGCGGCCTGCCAGGCGGTGGGGCCCTTCGTCTTTTTCGACCATTTCGGCCCAGTGGACGCCGGCCCGCAAGACAACCACGACGTGCGCGCGCATCCGCACATCGGGCTGGCCACCGTGACCTATCTCTTCGAAGGCGCGATGCAGCACCGCGATTCGCTCGGCGTGGCGCAGCGCATCGAGCCCGGCGCCATCAACTGGATGACCGCCGGCCGCGGCATCGTGCACAGCGAGCGCACGCCGGACGACCTGCGCGGCGTGGCACGCCGCAGCCACGGCTTGCAGCTGTGGGTGGCCTTGCCGGCAGACGACGAGGAAGTGGCGCCTTCATTCGTGCACACGCCCGCAGCGGACATCCCCACGCTGGAGGTGGGCGGCGCGCGCCTGCGCGTGCTGGTGGGCAGCGCCTTCGGCGCGACATCACCGGTGGCGGTGTGCTCGCCGACGCTGTATCTCGACATCGCGCTGTCGGCCGGCGACGGTTTCCCGCTGCCTGTGGCCGAAGAGCGTGCGGTCTGCGTCATCGAAGGCGATGCGCAGCTCGACGGCGAAGACCTGCCACACGGCCGCATGGTGGTGCTGGCACCCGGTGAGGAGCCCATGCTCAGCGCCGACGGCGAGGCGCGCGTGGTGCTGGTGGGCGGTGCACCGCTGGGCCACCGCCACATGTGGTGGAACTTCGTCTCGTCGCGCAAGGAACGCATCGTGCAAGCCGCCGACGACTGGGCCGCAGGGCGCTTCCCGCCCGTGCCCGGCGAGACGGAATCGATACCCTTGCCGGACAAGCGCCCGACAGCCTGAGGCTTCAGTCGAACTTGTAGCGCACCGCCACCGCCTGGCCCGTGCGCAGCGTGTGTTCCACGCCCTGCACGATGACGGCGTTCATGCCGAAGGTGATGGCGCCATCCAGGCGCGGGTCGCTGCGGTAGCCGGCCAGCGTGAGGCCGGGCTCGGCGCCTGGGGCGGCGCTCGTGGGGTCGATGTTCGGGATGCTGCAGCGGGTGCAGGGCTTCACGAAACGCAGCGTCACCAGGCCTTCGGCGGTGGTGATGTCGATCTCGTCGATGTGGTCTTCGTCCCAGGGCTGCAGGCCGTCCAGCACGAGGTTGGGCCGGAAGCGCTGCATCGTCACTGGTGCTGCGCCCTTGGCACCGAGGCGGCCGTTCAGCTCGGCCAGCGAGGCGCTGTTGGCCACCAGCAGCGGAAAGCCATCGGCGAACTGGTTCTCGGCCGTCACCGTGCCGGCCCACTTCGGGTCGGACAGGCGCTGCTCTTCGGGGTCGAAACGCGCCAGCCTCAGCTTCTGGCCGAGAAAGTCGCTGAACCACTGCGCCGCCAGCGCACCCATGTCGTAGGCCTTCACCACGTCGTCCCACACGCGCACGCGGGTCGGTTCTTCCACGGTGTCCAGGCGCAGGTGCAGCGCCAGCATGCCCGGGGCACGCAAGACCACGTCGCTGTGGCGCAGCGTCGGCTGGATGAGCGCCATGCACGGCAGCTCGCGCTGGGTGAACATCTCGCCGTGTTCGTCCACCACCATCCAGGCGCGGTCGAACTCGAGGCCGGTTTCCACCAGCAAGGCTTCGCGCAGATCGATGCCGGCGCAGGACTTGACGGGGTGCAGTGCCAGCGCAGCCACGGTGCAGGTGGGGTGGCGGTCGCTGAGCGAGGGGATCGGCGCGGTCACGGGGGGCTCCAGGGCTCATCAAGGGGCGCCGCAAGGGCATGCGGCTGCGCGGCATTGTGCCGGCAGGGCGCTGCCTACAATCAAGCCATGCAAGGGCAACACCTTCCGCAGCACGATGTGCTGGTGCGCGGCACCGGCGCCACTGGGCTGTGCGCAGCGCTCGCGCTGTCGCGCCAGGGCTTGCGCGTGGCCTTGCTGGGCCACCTGGCCGAGCCTGAACGGCCCGATGTGCGTGCCTTTGCCCTGAACGCGGCTTCGGTGCGGCTGCTGCAGCAGCTGAAAGTGTGGGATGCGTTGCCCGTCGATGCGCGCACCGCCGTGCATGACATGCACATCGAAGGTGACGCCCCCGGCGCCGCGCTGGATTTCTCGGCCTGGCAGCAATCGCTGTCTGAGCTGGCGTGGATCGTCGACAGCGCCGAGCTCGAAGCGGCGCTGCGCGCTGCGGTGCGCTTCGCGCCCCACGTCACGCCGGTGGCCGCTGAGGTACCCGCGGCGCTGCAGGTGCTGGCCGATGGCAAGTTCTCGGCAACGCGTGAAGGTCTGGGCGTGAAGATGCAGCGCCACCCTTACGGCCAGCGTGCGGTGGCGGCGCGGCTGGTCAGCGACCGCCCGCACGCCGGCCTGGCGCGGCAGTGGTTCCGCTGCCCCGATGTGCTGGCGCTGCTGCCGATGGACCGGCCGCTCGTCGACGGCCGCCCGGGTCATGGCCTGGCACTGGTGTGGTCGTTGCCCGACGCGACCAGCGACGCCCACATGGCGATGGACGAAGCCACCTTCATCAACGCGCTCAACGACGCCACCGGCGGCGCTGCCGGCACGCTGCGCCTGGCCAGTCCGCGCGCGCAATGGCCGCTGATGCTGGCGCAGGCCGAGCAGTTCAGCGGCCCCGGCTGGGTGCTGGTGGGCGATGCCGCCCACGTGGTGCACCCGTTGGCCGGACAGGGCCTGAACCTGGGCCTGGCCGACGTGGCCGCGCTGGCCGAGGTGCTGGCCGCGCGTGAAAGCTGGCGGCCCGTGGGTGACGCCAGGCTGCTGGCGCGCTATGCCCGCGCGCGCATCGGTGCCGTGCGGGCCATGGCGCAGGTCACCGACGGCCTGCTGCACCTCTTTGCCCATCCCGCGCCCTGGATCAAGGAACTGCGCAACCGCGGTCTCACCCTGGCCAACCAGCTTTCACCGCTGAAGCGCCTGCTGACCGGCCGCGCGCTGGGCGGCCGATAGAAGAGCGCTCGAACCGCCGCTCCACAACGACACCATGCCCATGCCATTCAAACCCCTCATTGCTTCAGTGCTGCTGGCCCTGGCCGGCACTGCATCCGCCCAGGAAGCCGTCATCCGCAAGGCCCTGGCCGAGCGTCTGCCGAACCTGCCCAAGATCGACGAGGTGACGAAATCGCCCGTGCCTGGCCTGTGGGAAGTGCGTTACGGCGGCAGCGAGATCATCTACAGCGACGACAAGGGCGAGTTCGTCTTCGTCAACGGCTCGCTGGTCGAGACCAAGACCCGCACCGACCTGACGCAGGCCCGCATCGAGAAGCTGCTCGCCATCGACTGGGACAAGCTGCCGCTGAAGGACGCCATCGCCATCAAGCAGGGCAGCGGCGCGCGCAAGATGGCGGTCTTCGTCGACCCCAACTGCGGCTACTGCAAGCGTTTCGAGCGTGACCTGGTGGCGATCAAGGACGTGACGATCTACACCTTCCTGCTGCCCATCCTGGGCCCCGATTCCGCGAGCAAGTCGCGCGACATCCTCTGCGCCAAAGACCCGGCCACGGCCTGGCGCGCCTGGATGGTGGACGGCGTGGTGCCCACGAAGTCGGCAGCAAGCGCCAAGTGCGACACCGCCGCCATCGAGCGCAACCTGGAGTTCGGCCAGAAGCAGCGCATCAACGGCACGCCGGCGGTGTTCTTCACCGACGGCACGCGCCGCCCGGGTGCGATCTCTGGCGAGTCGGTCGAGCGGCTGCTGACGGCGGCCGCGACGAAGAAGTAGCCTCAAGCGCTGTCTCGCGACTCAGCCGACTCATCAGACTCATCGGACAATAGCGGCATGAATGCCGCGACCCTGAGCTCCGCCCCTGTCGACCTGCCCGTGCGCGCGCGCCGCCTGGGCGCCGCCGGTCTGCTGCCGTTTGCGGCCGGCGCGCTGCTCGTCTGGCTGGTGCGCGACGAAGAGGCGCACGGCTTTGTCGGCCAGGCCTTGTCGGTGTACGCCGCCCTCATCGTCAGCTTTCTCGGCGGCATCCATTGGGGCTTGGCCCTTCGCCATGCCGAGCCGCCGATGCCCTTGCTGGTGTGGGGCGTGGTGCCGGCGCTGGTGGCCTGGCCGGCGGTGCTGATGCCGGCCTGGTCGGGCCTGGTGGTGCACGGCGTGATGTTGGTGGTCTGCTACGCCGTCGATCGCCGCGTCTACCCGGCCGAGGGCGTGGCGCGCTGGTTGACATTGCGCTTCCGCCTCAGCGCCGTGGCTGCGCTGTGCTGCTTCATCGCCGCCGCCGGCACCTGAACACGCCAGGCCGGCCGGGCTTGCTGGCGCTGGCTGCCGGCGTGCTGGCCGCGCACCTGTGGCTGGCGGGCAGCGTGATGCCGAACCGGCTCGACGATGGCGCTGCCGACGCTGCCAGGCAGCGGTTTCAGGTCAGCTTCGTGCGTGAACTGGCGCCTGCGGTGCCGCGCGGCGTTCTAACCGCGGCGCCGCCGCCTGCGCAGTCCACAAACCGGCCATCGCGCCCGGCGGCGGCGCCTGCAGATGCGGCTTCAGCGCCCGCGCCAGCGGAAGTGGCCATGGCGGAAGCGGTCGAGGCGCCGAAGCCGCCCGAGGCCCCAGCAACCCTGGCTGAAGAGCCGCCGCTGGCCGTGGCCGCTGCGGCGAGTGCGGCAGCGCTGCAGGCTGTCGATACCAGCACCACCGTGCCTCCGGTTGCCAGCAGTGTGACCACGGACGAGGCCGAGGCCCAGCCGGCCTTCGCCTGGCCGCCTTCCACGCGTCTGAGTTACCGCCTCACCGGCAACGCCCGCGGCCCGGTGGAAGGCCGGGCGACGGTGGAGTGGTTGCGCTCGGGCTCGCGCTACCAGGTGTTCCTGCAGGCCAGTGTCGGGCCGGCGTTTGCGCCCTTGATGAGCCGCCGAGAAAGCAGCGAAGGCGAGATCACGCCGCAGGGCCTGAGCCCGCGGCGCTATCAGATGCAGATGAAGGCCTTTCTGCGCGACCCGCGGCGCAGCGTCATCGTGATGGACCCCGACCAGGTGCAGCTGTCCAACGGCCAGAGCCTGCCGCGCCCGTCAGGCCTGCAGGACGCCGTGAGCCAGTTCGTGCACATGACCTGGCTGTTCACGCGGCAGCCCGCGCTGCTGACGCCCGGCACCCGCATCGAACTGCCGCTGGCGCTGCCGCGCCGCATCGAGCCCTGGGTGTACGAGGTGATGGGCAGTGAGACGCTGTACGTGGATTCACGCGCCGTCGAGGCGGTGCATGTGCGGCCCCGCCGCTCCGCCCGGCCCGGCGACTACACGGCCGAGATGTGGGTGGCGCCGAGCCTGCAGTACCTGCCGGTGCGCATTCTTGTGCGACAGGACACCGAGACCTACATCGACCTTGCGCTGGAGCGGCTGCCCGAGCAGGCCGAGCGTGGGCGCTGAGCCCGGCTCGGCGGCTTGTCACTCCGACGGAAACCGCTGCGCGTAGGCCTCCGCCGCGGCGCGGCCGCGCATGTTGGCCAGTACTTGCGCGGCCTGCGCGAGCAGTGGTCTCAGCTCATCCATGGCCTTCGCCTTTTCCATGCGCAGGGCCACGGTCTCGGCGGCCGGCCCGGCGCCGTCGGTGAAGGCGCGCACGGCGTCGCGGCGCATCTTTTCGAAGTCGACGGGTGATGGTTTGGCCGGGAATGTTGCTGGCGGCGTGGTGGCCAGCGCGGCTGTCGTTGCCGAGGTGGCCGCCGCCGCGCTCGCGGTCTCGAAGCTCTCTATGAAGCCCTGCGCTGTGAGCTCCTGCAGCAGTGCTTCGGCCTGCTGCGGCACCAAGGCGGCCAGGGCCGGCAGGTCGCGTTTGCCATCCACCAGGATCAACAGCCCGCGCAGACGCGGTGCAAGCCGGTGCGCCCGGGTCTCGATCTCGGCCTGGCCCTTGGCGGTCTTGCGGAACAGTGTGGGCATGCGCGGGTGGCGGGTGAGAACGCGGCCGGTGGTTGAACGGGTTTGAGCTTAAGGCCAGCCGGCCGCGCGGCCGCCGAGAATAGCCAAGCCATGCGGGTTCTTTCCGCGTGCTGAAAACCACCCTAGCCAGGAGACCCGCGATGTCCGAAGCCCTCATCCTCACTTCCCGCCATGGCGAAGGCGAACGCCAGGTCGGTTTGCTGACGCTGAACCGGCCGCGCCAGTACAACGCGCTGAACGACGCCTTGATGGACGAACTGGGCGTTGCCCTGCGTGCCTTCGACGCCGACGCCAGCATTGGCTGCATCGTCATCACCGGCAACGAAAAGGCGTTTGCGGCCGGCGCCGACATCACCGCCATGGCCACCAAGACCTTCGTCCAGGCGCAGCAGCAGCAGTTCATCACCCGCAACTGGGAAACCGTGCGCGGCGTGCAAAAGCCCGTCATCGCTGCCGTGGCCGGCTTCGCCCTGGGCGGCGGTTGTGAGCTGGCGATGATGTGCGACTTCATCATCGCCGCGGAGAGCGCGAAGTTCGGCCAGCCCGAGATCAAGCTCGGCACCATCCCGGGCGCTGGCGGCACGCAGCGCCTGCCTCGCGCCATCGGCAAGGCCAAGGCCATGGACATGGTGCTCACCGGCCGCACCATGGACGCTGCCGAGGCCGAGCGCGCCGGGTTGGTGAGCCGGGTTGTGCCCTCCAACAAGCTGCTGGAAGAGGCCCTGGCCGCAGGCGAGCTGATCTGCGCCCTGGGCGGGCCCAGCGTGGTGCTGGCCAAGGCCTGCGTGAACCGCGCTTTCGAGACCGGCCTGGCCGACGGCGTGGCCCACGAGCGTCATGTCTTCCACAGCCTTTTCGGCACCGCCGATCAGCTGGAAGGCATGCAGGCCTTCATCGAAAAGCGGCCGCCGAAATTTCCGCACCAGTGACATGATCATTGCGAAAACCAGAATGATGTATTCGTGAACGCCTGGTTCTCAGTCCTCGGGTAAGTCCCTAGAGTTCATACCCAAGGACGACCCCGGTCATGCATCCACCGAAGCCGGTCCCACAACCCTTTCGGATGCGTTCAAGGAATGATCATGAGCAAGCTTCAACTTTTCGTCTACCCGGCCGTCGCCGCCTTTGCCCTGGCTGCCGCCACCGTCGCCCACGCCGCCGGTGAAGGCGCCGATTACGACTTCATCAGCAGCGGCCAGACCGAGATGGTGCCGTCCTACAAGGCCACCAAGCCGGCCCAGCGTGTGTCCGCCCAAGGTACAGCCCAGCTGCCGCAGGTGATCGTGCGCGGTGAGCGCCTGGCCGCCACGGTCGACACCTCGAGCAACGACTACAACCCGCTGGCCACGGCCAAGTCGGTGCGCACCCGCGAAGAAGTCCGCGCCGAGGTGCTGGCTGGTCTGAAGAACCCCGCCTTCCTGCCCAACGTGGGTGGCGAGCCTGTCGGCCCGTTCTTCTACGCCAGCCTGGTGGAAACCGGTGCCACCACGCCCGTGGTGGTGGCCCAGCGCGGCAGCCGCTGATCTGGCGGGCTCAGGGCACCAGCCAGCGCGCACCTTGATCGTCGAAGCGCGCGCGGCGGTGCCCGTCCCGGTGCAGTTCCAGCCAGTCGGCTGACAGCACCCGGGCCTGCAGCAAAGCGAAGTGCCCCCTGTCGGCAGCCGGTGCGGCTGCTGCAGGGGGCACTTCCACGTGGGTGTCCACCTCGGGCTGCGCCAGCGCTTCGCCCGGTGTCACTGGCGAGAGGTAATCCTGCGCCGCCGGTGAGAGCTTCAGGCGCGCCCAGCGCGAGGCCACGGCCAGGCCCTCGGTCTGCGCGGAAAGCTGCACCCGCAGCCGCAGCTGCCACGACAGCCGCCGCGACCACATCACCAGCGTGCCCACCGGATGCGCCTGCAACTGCGCCAGCTTGGCTGCGCGCGCGTCGCTGAAGATCGCCAGCGTCGCGTCGTCGGCATCGGCTTCACGCAGCACCACCGTGCGGGCATCGGCGGCGTCGCCGTCCACGGTGGCCAGCACCGGCGTGCGCCACTCGTGGTGCTTGTCGTGCGTGGCGCGCGTCAGCTCCTGCCACATCGCGGTGTGCACGGCGGTGAGGCTGTCGGGGCGCTGTGCCGCTGCCATGGCCGCCGTTGCTCAGTTCTCCCGGCGCAGCGCCGGCGTCATGTCGATTCCCGGCGCAAGGCCGGGAAAAGGATGACATCGCGGATGCTCGGGCTGTCGGTGATCAACATCATGAGCCGGTCGATGCCGATGCCGCAGCCGCCGGCCGGCGGCATGCCGTATTCCAGCGCGCGGATGAAGTCGGCGTCGAAGAACATCGCCTCTTCGTCGCCGGCATCCTTGTTCGCCACCTGCGCCTGGAATCGCGCGGCTTGGTCCTCAGCGTCGTTCAGCTCACTGAAGCCGTTGGCGTACTCGCGGCCGGTGATGAAAAGCTCGAAGCGCTCGGTGATGGCCGGGTTGTTGTCGCTGGCGCGTGCCAGCGGGCTCACCTCGACGGGGTAGTCGATGATGAAGGTGGGCTGCCACAGCTGCTCTTCCACCACCGCCTCGAAAAGGCCGAACTGCAGCTCTGGCAGCTTCCAGTGCGCCGGGGCTTCTTCGCCTTTGGCCTTGAGCTTGCCGCGCAGCAACACGGCATCGCCAGCTTCGTCCGCCGTGAGGCCGGCGTACTGCACCAGGCTGTCGCGCACGCTCAGGCGCGCGAAGGGCTGGTCCAGCGCCACGGGCTTGCCGGCATAGCTGATCTCGGCGGTGCCGGTGGCCGCACGTGCGGCGTGGCGCAGCACGGCTTCGGTGAAGTCCATGAGGTCGTGGTGCGTCCAGTAGGCCGCATAGAACTCCATCATCGTGAATTCCGGGTTGTGCCGGACGCTGATGCCTTCGTTGCGGAAGTTGCGGTTGATCTCGAACACACGCTCGAAGCCGCCCACC
>JANMMD010000013.1:0-4216 GCA_031372905.1 Betaproteobacteria bacterium | reverse complement strand
GCCCCTGCGGCCGGCGCACCGGCCCGCCCAGGCCCACCGACGAGGCGCGGCCGTGGTAGCCGATGGGCACCCATTTGTAGTTGGGCAGCAGCGGGTTGTCGGGCCGCATCAGCCGGCCGATGTGGGTGGCGTGGTGGATGCCGATGTAGAAGTCGGTGTAGTCACCCACCGTGCAGGGCATGGCCATGCGCAGGCCGGCGCGCGGGCGCAGGCAGAGCTCGAGGAAGGGCCCTTGCTCGCTGCCTTCGGCCAGCGCCGCCGACAGCGCCGCACGCAGCGCCCGCCAAGCCGGCCGGCCCATCGCCATGAAGGCGGCCAGGTCGCCTTCGGCCAGCGGCTGCAACAAGGGGTAGACCTCGGCCGCCCACGGGCATTGCTGCGCGGCCTTCTTCAGGTCCAGCACCTGGTCACCGATGGCCACGCCCACGCGCAGGCTGCCATCCACTTCATCCGCAGGCGGGCGGAAGCGGCCCAGCGGCAGGTTCTGGATCGGGAAGTCGGTGCCCGCCACGTTGGCGCTGGGCACCCAGCTGCGCAGCGCGGGGCTGTGCGTGGCGTCGGTCAGCGCCGGGGCGCCGTCTGCGCCGTTCGCGCTGCTTGTCTTGGAGTCGTCTTCAGTCATGCCCGGATCATCGCGCCATCAAGCCGGAGAGGAGCCGGCCAGGCCGGCCCAGCACTGCGCATAGGCAGCATCCAGCAATGTCGGCTGCAGCGCCCAGGCCGTGGGCCGCATGCGCCAGCGGCTTTCGAACATGAAGGCCAGCGTGTCGTCCAGCTTGTGCGGCGCCAGCGTTGCGCTGCTGGCCTTTGCGAAAGCCTCGGTGTCCGGGCCGTGCGGAACGTGGCTGTTGTGCAGGCTCATGCCGCCGGGGCGAAAGCCTTCCGGCTTGGCGTCGTACTGGCCATGCACCAGGCCCATGAACTCGCTCATCACGTTGCGGTGGTACCAGGGCGGGCGGAAAGTGTCTTCGGCCACCAGCCAGCGCGGCGGGAAGATCACGAAGTCGACATTCGCCACGCCGGGGGTGTCGCTGGGGCTGGTCAGCACCGTGAAGATGCTCGGGTCGGGGTGGTCGAAGCTGATGCTGCCGATGGCGTTGAAGTGCGCGGTGTCGTACTTCAGCGGGCACAGGTTGCCGTGCCAGGCCACGACGTTGTAGGGGCTGTGCTTCTGCGTCACCTGCCAGAGCTGGCCGCCGGCCTTCTTGATGAGCTGCACCGGCCCCGGCGAGCTGTCGAAGGCCGCCACGGGCGCGAGAAAGTCGCGCGGGTTGGCCAGGCCGTTGCTGCCGATGGGGCCGAGCTCGGGCAGGCGCAAGGGCGCGCCGTGGTTCTCGCAGACATAGGCGCGGCTCGGGCCTTGCACGTCCACGCTGAAGGCCAGGCCGCGCGGCAGCAGCGCCACTTCGCCCGGCGCCACGTGCAGCACGCCGAGTTCGGTGGTGATGAGCAAGGCGCCTTCCTGCGGCACCAGCAGCATCTCGCCGTCGTTGTTGATGAAGGCGCGGCGGCGGCCGCCGCCGAGGTCGCCGTTGAACGTGCTGCGGTTCATCAGCACCAGATGCGCGGCCATGCCCATCTGCGCTTCGGCATCGCCGTTGACGACCACGGTGCGCAGGCCGTCGATGAAATCCAGCGGCGTGTCGGCCGGCACCGCCACCGGGTGCCAGCGCAGCGGGTCGGGCGGCGCGTTCACGCCTTCGGCAAGGCCGGTTTTCCACAGCGGCTGCGCGTAGGGCGCATAGCCGCCCACCACCACCGAGGGCTGGCGGCGGTAGACCCAGGTGCGGCGGTTCTCGGCACGCGGCGCGGTGAAGGCGGTGCCGCTGATGAGCTCGGCATAGAGGCCATGCGCTGCACGCTGCGGGCTGTTGCGGCCCACCGGCAGCGCACCGGGCATGGCTTCGCTGGCGAAATGGTTGCCGAAGCCGCTCTGGTATTCGAGGTCGCTGAGCGTCGGGTTCATGCAAGGTCCTTTCTGGCCAGCGCGAGTGCTTCTTCGAGCACACGCAGGTCGCCGATGTGGTTGGCCAGCAGCAGCACGAGGCGCGCGTTGAGCTGTTCGCTGTGTGCGTCGCTCAGTCCGCGGTGGGCGTGCACCAGCTGGTCGTAGAAATGGTCGCCGGGCTCGTAGGCGTGGCGATGGCGTTCGCCCGGCACACCGAAGTTGGGTTCGGTCTTGAGATGTTCGGATGTCATGGCTGCATTCCAAGGGCGCGGCGGTGTGCGGCGCGCACGGCCGTGATGTCGAAAAGGCGCCAGCGCGCGGCCACATGCTGATCGGGGCGCAGCAGGTAGACGGTGCCGGCCTGCGCATCACAACGCCGGGCCACGAGGCCCTGGATATCGATGACATGCGACCCGGCATCGGTTTCGCCCGGGGCCAGCACCCACAGCGGCCGCAGCTCGGCCAGGTCTTGCATCGCGGCGCGCTGCGCGACGTCGGGCCGGCCGAAAAAGAGCAGCGTGAAGCCGCCGTGGCGCAGGTGCTGCAGCAGCCATGGCATGGCACCCGCCACCGGCGCGTCGTCCATCGCTGCGCCGGGTTGCATCCAGCCTTCGAAGGCTTGTTCGTCCGGCGTGTTCAACGCGCTGCCGATCAGCACGCTGGGCACGGAGAGCCGCCCGCTGTTGACCAGCGCGCGCACGCCGGGCACGGCGCCGGCCAGGCCCAGCACCGCATCGCGCAGCACGCGCGCGGCGTGGCTCTTGGGTGTCATGAAGTCGGTGCTGCGCGTGCTGTTGAGGATGTTCTCGTCGGCCGCGGCGCCACGTTCTTCGTCGTAGCTGTCGAGCAGCGCCTCGGGCGCGCGGCGCGTGATCACCTGCTGCAGCTTCCACACCAGGTTGTCGGCGTCCTGGATGCCCGAGTTCGCCCCGCGTGCGCCGAAGGGCGAGACCTGGTGCGCGCTGTCGCCCACGAACAGCACGCGCCCGTGGCGGAACTTCGCCATGCGCCGGCACTGGAAGGTGTAGACGCTGACCCATTCGAGTTGGAAGCCGATGTGGCCCCAGCCCTGCAGGTCGAGCAGGCGGCGGATGCGCGGGGCCACGCGGTCGGGCTGCTTTTCCAGTTCGGGGTCGGCCTGCCAGCCGAGCTGGAAATCGATGCGCCAGACATCGTCGGCCTCGCGGTGCAGCAGCGCACTTTCGCCGTCGAAGAAGGTGGGCTTGAACCAGAAGCGGCGCTCGGTGCGTTCCAGCGGATAGGGCTCGCCATCCAGCACCACGTCGGCAATGAGGAAGCGGTCCTGGAACACCTGGCCAATGGTGTCCAGGCCCAGCGCGCGCCGCGTGGGGCTGCGCGCGCCGTCGGCCACCACCAGCCAGTCGGCGTGCAGCGTGTAGGCGCCGTGCGGTGACTCCACCTGCAGCAAGGCACCGTCGCCCTGCGGCGTGACGTGGGCGACGCGGTGTTTCCAGCGCAGATCCAGCCCCGGGAATGCAGCCGCACGCTCGACCAGCAACTGCTCCAGGTGGTACTGCTGCAGGTTCACCATGCCGGGCCGCTGGTGGCCCGGCTCGGGCAGCAGGTTGAAGCTGAAGACCTCGTCTTCGCCGAGGTAGGTGCGGCCCACGTTCCAGGTCACGCCCTGGTCCACCACCGCCTGGCCGACGCCCAGGCGGTCGAGGATCTCCAGCGTGCGCTTGGCGTAGCAGACGCCGCGTGAACCCAGCGAGACCGTGTCGTCTTCGTCCAGCAGCAGCACGGGCAGGCCGCGCTGCGCGGCATCGATGGCCGCCGTCAGACCCACCGGCCCGGCACCCAGCACCACCAGGGGCACGCGCCGCACCGTCGCCGCACCCACTTCCGGGGCCGCGCCCGCCGCATAACGCGGCCAGGTGTAGGTGCTCAGCATCGGCTGCGCTCCAGCGAGCTCAGGTCTCCAAGGTCTTCCACATGGCCACATCGCGTTCGGCGGTCCAGATGCGCGGGTCAGCGTGGCCGCTCATCTCGTCGTAGCAGCGTGTCACGTCGAAGGGCATGCAGTGCTGGAAGATGACCCAGTGCCCGTATTTCGGCGCGAGCGCGGCCATCGTGGCCTTGTAGGTCGCGTTGAGGTCCAGGCCCGCCTTCACGCCGGCTTCCACGCTCGCACGCACATCGGCGATGAAGCTGCGGGTGCCGGCCAGCCCCGCGGCCACGGCCTCGGGCGTGGTCAGCGCCGCGCCGCGCCCGGGCACCAGCTGCCGCGGCTGCAGCGCGGCGATGTTG
>JANMMD010000011.1:0-16679 GCA_031372905.1 Betaproteobacteria bacterium | reverse complement strand
GAACATCGCCTGGCCGGCGTCGAGGATGGGCCGGTAGCCGGTGCAGCGGCACAAATTGCCCGCCAGCTCGTCGGCCAGCTGCTGGCGCGTGGGCACGTCGCCGGCCTCGGTGTGGGCTTCGTAGCCGGCCCACAGGCTCATCACGAAGCCCGGCGTGCAGAAGCCGCATTGCGACGCATGGCAGTCCACCAGGCACTGTTGCACCGGGTGCAGCGGCGAGGGTGGCGCCGCCCGCTGCGCCATGCCCGCGAGGTCTTCCACCGTGAACAGCGCCTTGCCGTCCAGCGTGGGCAGGAACTGGATGCAGGCGTTCACCGGCCGCAGATGCAGCGCGCCCCGGGCATCGCGTTCACCCAGCACCACGGTGCAGGCGCCGCAGTCGCCCTCGGCGCAGCCTTCCTTGGTGCCGGTGCAGCGAGCGTCTTCGCGCAACCACTCCAGCACCGTGCGGGTGGGCGCGGCGTCGGCCACGGCCACCACCTCACCGCGGTGCAGGAAGTGGATGGGGCGGGGTTGGGCGGGGTTCAAGGGGCTGCTCATCAAGCTGCAAGGGTAAGCCACTTGCAAGTGCTGCGCCCGGCCTGGGCGATGATGCGCGGGTGATGCAAGCCCCCCAGAAACTCGCCATCCTGGCCGACCTGCTCGACTTCACCGCCACGCCGAGCTGGGGCAGCCCCACACTGCAAGGCGTGCGCTTTCGCCCCGATCACTGGCTGCTGGTGGGTGCGGACGGCCGCATCGTGGGCGCCGAGCCCGCCGCCAGCTTCACCCCGGGCGCCGACTGGCAGCAACACGACCACCGCGGCCGCCTGCTCATGCCCGGCTTCATCGACACCCACGTGCATTGCCCGCAGCTGGACGTGATTGCCAGCTGGGGCGCCGGCCTGCTGGACTGGCTGGAGACCTACACCTTCCCCGCCGAGCAGCGCCACGCCAACCCCGAGGTGGCCGAAGCCGCGGCCGCACGCTTCCTCGCTGCGCTACGGCCCCACGGCACCACGGCCGCGGGGGTCTTCCCCCCCGTGCACCGCGCCTCGGCCGAGGCGCTGTTTGCGGCGGCGCAGGCGCGCGGCATGCGGCTCGTCACCGGCAAGGTGCTGATGGACCGCCACGCGCCCGAAGGCCTGCGCGACGATGTGCCCGGCGCACGGGCCGACTGCGAAGCGCTCATCCAGCGCTGGCACGGCCGCGGCCGCAACAGCTATGCGGTGACGGTGCGCTTTGCCGTCACCAGCAGCCCGGAACAGCTGGCGATGGCGGGTGAACTGGGCCGCCGCCATGAAGGCCTGTACCTGCAGACGCACGTGGCCGAGAACCGCGACGAGGTGGCCTGGGTGGCGAAGCTCTTCCCCGAAGCGCGCAGCTACCTCGATGTCTACCACCGCGCCGGCCTCCTGCACGAACGCGCCGTGCTGGCGCATGGCATCTGGCTCGACGCCCACGACCGGGCGCTGCTGCGCGACACCGGTGCACACATCGCGCACAGTCCCAGCAGCAACCTGTTTCTCGGCAGCGGCCTGTTCGACTGGCAGGCGGCCATCGACAGCGGCCACCGCGTCAGCATCGCCACCGACGTGGGCGGCGGCACCACGCTCAGCCTGCCACGCACCCTGGCCGAGGCCTACAAGGTGCAGGCGCTGCGCGGCACGCGGCTCAACGCCTGGACGGCCTTGCACGCCGCCACGCGCGGTGCCGCCGAAGCCCTGGGCCTGGCGCACGAGATCGGCCATCTGGAGGCCGGTACCGTGGCCGACCTGGCGGTGTGGCACTGGGCGCACGGCCCGGTGGCGGCCCACCGCGACGCGGTGGCCCTGGGCGCTGTGCCGGGCCTGGCGGCGCAGCCCCTGCATGCACGCGTGTTTGCGTGGATGACCCTGGCCGACGAGCGCAACCTGGCTGCCAGCTTTGTCGCCGGGCGGCAGACTTCAAGGCCTGTTTCTTGCTGATGCGGTGGCGGCGATACGCCAGCTTCACAGGAACCTCGTCCATGCACCCCCACTGCCGTTCACCGCTCGCTGTCGTTGCCACTGTCGCTGCCGCCACCCTGGCAGCCACTGCCGGTGCCCAGGCCCAGTCCACCGTCACCGTCTACGGGCTGCTCGACGTCGCGGCGGGGCAGTTCCAGGTGGCCGGCGGGCCGAAGCTCAAGCGCCTGGACAGCGGCAACTTCAGCACCAGCTACCTCGGCTTCAAGGGCACGGAAGACCTCGGCGGCGGCCTGAAGGCCAACGTCACGCTGGACAGTTTTCTGCTCGTGGACGCCGGCACCCCCGGGCGCGTGAACAACGTCGACGGTTTCTGGGGGCGCAACGCCAACGTCGGGCTCTCGGGCGATTTCGGCAGCCTGCGCCTGGGCCGCATGGGCCCGCCGCTGTTCGTGAGCTCGCTGCTCTTCAACAGCTTCGGCGACAGCTTCGGGTATTCACCCACCATCCGCCAGTACTACAACGCGCCCTACGGCACGCCGCTGGTGGGTGATTCAGGCTGGAATAACAGCATCGGCTACACCACGCCGCGCGTCGGTGGCCTGACGGCCAACGTGCAGGTGGCAGCCGGCGAAGGCGCAGCCAATGCACGCGGGCCGAACCTGGGCGCCAACCTCATCTATTTCAGCGGGCCCGTGGGCCTGAGCTTCGCGGCGCAGAAGGTCGAGGTCCAGGGCACCCTCGGCCGCCCGATCTCGGCCTTTCCGGGCTTTCGCAGCCAGAACGCCTATCAACTGGGCGGCTCCTACAACGCCGGCTTCGCCCGCTTCTTCGCGCAGTACGGCAGCATCGACACCAAGGCCAACGCCGGCGTGAAAGTGAAGAACCTGCACCTCAGCGCCTCGGTGCCCGTGGGCACCAGCGGCGCCTTCCTGGCCGCCTACGGCAACAGCAGCATCAGGACCGCCGGTGCCGCCATCAAGCCCGAGAGCGACATGCTCACGCTGGGCTACAGCCACAAGCTGAGCAAGCGCACCGAGCTCTACGGCATCTATCTCAACGACAAGTACACCGGCCGCAGCACCGGCACCACGCTGGCCACGGGCATGCGCCACACCTTCTGAAGCCCCGTGCCGGCGCGTTGGTGACAATGCCGGCGCCATGAACCGCCTGGAACTCGCCGGCATCACCAAGCAGTACCCCACGGTGCGCGCGAACGACCGCGTGC
This sequence comes from Betaproteobacteria bacterium, assembly GCA_031372905.1. Lineage (GTDB taxonomy): Bacteria > Pseudomonadota > Gammaproteobacteria > Burkholderiales > Burkholderiaceae_C > Rubrivivax. The sequence continues at coordinate 13,526 of JANMMD010000011.1, read as the reverse complement.
ACCTCGCGGTGGCGCCGGGGGAGATCCACGCCGTGCTCGGTGAAAACGGCGCCGGCAAGAGCACGCTGATGAAGGTGATCTGCGGCGCGGTGATGCCCGACGAGGGAACGCTGCGCTGGAACGGTGAACGGGTCGCCATCCAGAGCCCGGCCCACGCGCGCACCCTGGGCATCAGCATGGTGTACCAGCATTTCAGCCTCTTCGACACGCTGAGCGTGGCCGAGAACGTCTGGCTGGGGCTGGACAAGCACCTCGGCCTGGCCGAAGTGACACGCCGCATCACCGAGCTGGCCGCGAGCTACGGGCTGGACGTGGAGCCAGAACGGCCCGTACACACCCTGAGCGTGGGCGAGCGCCAGCGCGCGGAGATCCTGCGCGCTTTGCTGACCAAGCCGCAGTTGCTGATCCTCGATGAACCGACCTCGGTGCTCACGCCGCAGGCCGTGGACCAGCTCTTCGTCACGCTGCGCCGCCTGGCCGCGCAGGGCTGCAGCATCCTCTACATCAGCCACAAGCTCGACGAGATACGCGCGCTGTGCCAGCGCTGCACGGTGCTGCGCGGCGGGTGCGTGGTGGGCGTGGTGGACCCGCGTGAAGAGAGCAATGCCAGCCTCTCGCGCCTGATGATCGGTGCCGAGGCGCCGGCGCTGCAGCCGCGCCATGCCACCCGCGGCGCGCCGGTGCTGGAAGTACGCGGCCTGTCGCTGCCGCGTGAGCACGCCTACGGCACCGACCTGAAGGACATCCACCTGCAGGTGCGCGCCGGCGAGGTGCTGGGCATCGCAGGCGTGTCGGGCAACGGGCAGCAGGAACTGATGGCCGCGCTGTCGGGCGAAGACACACGGGCCACGCCGGGCTGCATCACGCTGGCCGGCGAAGACATCGCGCAGGCCGGCCCGCGCGCACGGCGCGCCTTGGGCCTGCACTTCGTGCCCGAAGAACGCCTGGGCCGCGGTGCCGTGCCCACGCTGAGCCTGGCGCAGAACACGCTGCTCACGCGCACCGAGGCGGTTTCGCGCTGGGGCTGGGTGCACGGCGCGCAGGTGCAGCGCCTCGCGGAAACGCTGATTGCGCGCTTCGGCGTGCGCGCCGGTGGCGCGGGCGCAGCGGCGCAAAGCCTGTCGGGCGGCAACCTGCAGAAGTTCATCGTCGGGCGCGAGATTTCGGCGCAGCCCCGGCTGCTCATCGTCAGCCAGCCCACCTGGGGTGTAGACGTCGGTGCCGCGGCGCAAATACGCGCTGAGCTGCTGGCCCTGCGTCAAGCCGGCTGCGCGCTGCTGGTGGTGAGCGAAGAGCTGGACGAGCTGTTCCAGCTGAGCGACCGGCTGTGTGTGATGGCGCAAGGGCGTTTGTCGCCCGCGGTGCCGGTGGCCCAGGCCAGCGTGGCGCAGATCGGCACCTGGATGAGCGGCCTGTGGGACGCCCCTCCCGAAGAAGTGCCCACATGCTGAAGCTGGAAGCGCGCGCGCAGGCCTCGCAGGCGCTGTCACTCCTCAGCCCAGTGCTGGCGCTGCTGGTGACGGTGTTGGTGGGCACGGCGCTCTTCGTGATGCTGGGCCGCGACCCGCTGCGCGGCCTGCAGATGTTCTTCGTCGAGCCGCTGTCGAGCCTGTATGCGTTGTCGGAGCTGAGCGTCAAGGCCACGCCGCTGATCCTCATCGCGCTGGGCCTGGCGGTGTGCTTTCGCAGCCAGGTCTGGAACATCGGCGCCGAGGGGCAGTTCATCGCCGGCGCCTTGTGTGCTGGCTGGGTGGCGATGCAGGCCGGGCCGGCTGGGCCTTTGCCGGCGGGCATCGGCCGGGCCATCGTCGTGCCGGTGCTGCTGGCGGGCGTGCTGGGCGGCATGGCATGGGCCGCCATCGTGGCGCTGCTGCGCGACCGCTTCAACGCCAACGAAATTCTTGTCAGCCTGATGCTGGTGTACGTGGCCGAGCTGCTGCTGGGCTGGCTGGTCTACGGGCCGTGGAAAGACCCGCAGGGCTACAACTTCCCGCAGACCATCAGCTTTGCCGCCGAGACCCGCGTGCCGCGCCTGGTGTCGAACTTGCGCGCGCACATCGGGCTGCTGCTGGCCTTGCTGGGCGTGGCGGTGCTGTGGGTGTTTCTCTTTCGCAGCTACCGCGGCTTTGCGCTGCAGGTGGGCGGGCTCGCGCCGGCTGCGGCGCGATATGCAGGCTTTTCATCGCGCACGGCGCTGTGGACGGCCTTGCTGCTCAGTGGTGGCCTGGCGGGCCTGGCGGGTGGGCTGGAAGCCGCCGGCCCGCTGGGCCAGCTGACGCCGTATGTGCCGGCCGGCTACGGCTTTGCGGCCATCATCGTGGCGTATGTCGGGCGGCTGCACCCGGTGGGCATCGTTTTCTCGGGCGTGCTGATGAGCATGTTCTACATCGGCGGTGAACTGGCGCAGTCGCGTCTGGGGCTGCCGAAGTCGCTGACGGGTGTGTTCCAGGGCTTGCTGCTCTTCACGCTCCTGGCCTGCGACACGCTGATTGCCTACCGCGTGCGCTGGGTGGGTTCGAGGACGTCATGGACGCGCTAGCCCTGCTCATCGCCGCCACGCTGAACGCCGGCACCGTGCTGGCGCTGGCAGGCCTGGGCCTGCTCATCAACGAACGCGCCGGCATCGTGAACCTCGGCGCCGAGGGCACGATGCTGGTGGCCGCCATTGCCGGCTTCGCCACGGGCGTTACTACCGGCAGCGACACCCTGGCCTTCGTTGCCGGCGCCGCGGCCGGTGCCACGATGGCGGCGCTGTTCGGCCTGCTGGTGATCTGGCTCAACACCAACCAGGTGGCCACCGGGCTGGCGCTCAGTCTTTTCGGCGGCGGCTTCTCGGCGTTCGTCGGCGTGAACTTCGTGCAGGCCAAACTCGGGCCGAGACCCAGCTTCGATTGGCCGCTCCTGGCTGACTTGCCCTTCGTCGGCCCGGCGTTCTTTCGCCAGCACCCGCTGGTCTACGGCGGCATCGCGCTCACAGTGGCCCTGGCCTGGTTTCTCTACCGCAGCCGCGCCGGCCTGGTGCTGCGCGCGGTGGGTGAATCACCCGCATCGGCGCACGCGTTGGGTTACCCAGTGCGCCGCATCCGCTTCGCGGCCGTGGTGGCCGGCGGCGCGCTGTGCGGGCTGGCCGGGGCTTATCTCAGTGTGGTCTACACGCCGCTGTGGGTGCAGGGCATGGTCGCTGGCAAGGGCTGGATTGCACTGGCGCTGACCACCTTCGCCACGTGGCGCCCGGGCCGCCTGCTGCTGGGCGCCTATCTGTTCGGCGGCGTCACGATGCTGCAGTTTCACCTGCAAGGCCAGGGCGTGCAGATCGCCAGCCAGTTGCTGAGCATGCTGCCCTACCTGGCCACCATCGCGGTGCTGGTGCTCATCTCGCGCAACGCGGGCTGGGTGCGCGCCAACATGCCGGCGTCGCTGGGCAAACCGTTTTTCCCGGGCAGCTGAACGCCCGGCCTTCTTTGTCATTCGATCCACAACCAGGAGAGAGAGAACCATGAGCAAGCACACGAAGCGCAGCCTGTTGCGCCTGGCCGCGTGGTCGTCACTGGCCGGCACCGCCGCGCTGGTGGGCTGCGGCAAGAAAGAAGAGGCAGCACCAGCATCACCGGCTGCTGCGGCGGCTGCAGCTTCTGCCGCCGCACCGCCCCCGCTGAAGATCGCCTTTGCCTACGTCGGCCCGGTGGGCGACGGTGGCTGGACCTTCGCGCACGACAACGGCCGCAAGGCCATCGAGAAGGAATTCGGCAGCCGCGTGGTCACGAGCTTCGTCGAGCAAGTGCCTGAAAGCGCGGATGCCGAACGTGTGTTCCGCGACATGACGGGCCAGGGCGCGAAGCTCGTCTTCGGCACCACCTTCGGCTACATGGAGCCGATGCTGAAAGTGGCCGCCGACAACGCCGGCGTCAAGTTCGAGCACGCCACCGGCTACAAGACCGCAGCCAACCTGCGCACCTACGACAGCCGCACCTACGAAGGCGCCTACATGGCCGGCATCATCGCCGGCAAGATGAGCAAGGCCGGCGTGCTGGGCGTGGTGGGCAGCATCCCCATCCCCGAGGTCATCCGCAACATCAACAGCTTCACCCTCGGCGCGCAGAGCGTGAACCCGAAGATCAAGACCAAGGTGGTGTGGGTGGACCAGTGGTTCAACCCGCCCAAGGAAACCGAGGCCGCGCAGAGCCTGATCGACCAGGGCGCCGACGTGCTGTTCCAGAACACCGACAGCTCGGCCGTGCTGCAGACCGCCGCGAAGAACAAGAAGCTGGCCTTCGGCTGGGACAGCGACATGAGCGCCTACGCGCCCGAGGCCCACCTGGCCAGCGCCGTCATCAATTGGACGCCTTACTACATCAAGGCAACGAAAGACGCGCTCGACGGCACCTGGGCCAGCGGCAGCGTGTGGTGGGGCGTGAAGGAAGGCGCCATCGACCTCGTCAGCATCAATGCCGCCGTGCCGGCCGACACTCAAGCGATGGTGGCCAAGGTGAAGGCCGGTTTGAAGGACGGCAGCTTCGTGATCTGGAAAGGCCCGCTGCTCGGTGCCGACGGCAAAGAGGTGCTGGCTGCCGGTGCCGTGGCCGACGACAAGTTTCTGGGCGGCGTGAACTTCTACCTGAAGGGGGTGGAGGGCAAGGTGCCAGCCGGGAAGTAGCGTCTTCGCGGCCTTCGATCAGGCCTCAAGTTCCGGCCATCCGGGCCGAGAACCAGTGACGAGCGAGCCAAGCCCGCCGTCACCTTTTCTCTTCGAGGGCAGCCGCACCGCGGCCGCCCCTTCCGCCCCGGCGCGCAAGGCGCTGGCGGGCCGAACTCGGCCCTACTGCAGCCGCAGCATTGTCAGCCGCGGAAATGCGCAGCAAAGACCCGGCGGTTCTGCCTCAAGTTCAGTCCCGGCGCCACCGATACCCCGATGACACGACTCGGTGGATGGTCGCGCTGCATGGGCAGCAGCCACTCACCCACCGGTCTCCCCAAAAGGACTGAACGATGGCCACGCTGATCCCGAACTTCACCACCGCGCAAATCGCTGTCATGGGCACCGCCCAGGTCGCAGCCTTGACGACGGAAGACTGGGCTGCCTTCAGCACCGCGCAGATCGCGGCGCTGCAGCAGGCGCAGGTGCCCTCGATCTCGCTAGCCGGCTTGCGCGTGCTCAGCGCGACGCAGATCGCGGCCTTCGACCCGACGGACGTGACGCGCTTCACGGCCACGCAGGTGCAAGCCCTGTCGACGACACAGGTGCAGGCGCTGACCACGGCACAGGTGCAGGTGCTGGAGTCTCAACAAGCCGCCGCGCTGACCACCGCCCAACTGGCCGCGCTGCAGACCGTCGATCTGGCCGTGATGTCCACGGCGGCCATCGGCGCACTCACCACCGCGCAGGTGGCCTCGCTCAGCACCGCGCAGATCGTGGCCATGGACACGACGCAGATCGCCGCGCTGTCCACCGCCGCCGTGCGTGCCCTCACCCCGAACCAGATCAACGCCCTGGGCACGGCCGACTTCCAGGCCATGACCTCGGCGCAGATCGGCGCCCTCAGCTCGGCGCAACTGCGCCTGCTGGACACCAGCGACATCCGCGCCATCAGCGCCGCCGACGTGCCCGCCCTCGGCACCACCGGCCTGGCCGCGCTGAGCAGCACGCAGTTCGCAGCACTCTCCACCGAACAGATCCAGGCCCTGAGCACGCAGCAGATTGCGGGCCTGGGCACGGCGCAGATCCGCCAGCTCACGGCCGTGCAGGCCGGCGTGCTGGACACCGCCGACATCGCCGCACTCACCACCGCGCAAGTCGCGGCCTTGAGCACCGCCGCCATCTCCGGCCTGGGCGACGCCGCCATCGCCGCGCTGGGCACGGCGCAGGTCGCCGCACTGACCGCGCTGCAGATCAAGGCCATCAGTACCGCGTCCATCGATGCGCTGGAAACCGCCGACATCGCAGCGATGAGCACCGTGCAGGTGGCCGCCTTCACCGGCGCCCAAGCCGCCGTGATGGAAACCGCCGACCTGGCCGCGCTGAGCACGGCGCAGATCCGCGCGCTGAACACCGCGGCGGTGGATGCGCTGACCTCCACGCAGATCGAAGCCCTGAGCCCGTCGCAGGTGGCGGCGATGAGCAGCGCGCAGCTCGCGCGCCTGGACACCATCACCGACGCGCAGCTGGCTGCGCTGACCACCGCGCAGGTGGCCACGCTGGGTGCCGCCTATGGCGAATCGCTCACCACCGCCGACCTCGCCGCATTGTCGACGGCACAGCTGCGCCTGCTCAGCACCGGCGCCATCGGCGGCCTGGACAGCGCCGACATCGCCGCGCTCAGCACCGAGCAGATCAACGCGCTGTCGGTGGCCCAACTGGCCGCCATCAACACCGCCGCCGTTGCCGGCCTCGCGACCGAAGACCTGGCCACGCTGGGCATCTCGCGCATCACCGCGCTGAACAGCGCGCAGATGGGTGCGCTCAGCAATGCGCAACTGGCATCGCTGGGCACGGCCCAGGTGCGTGCGCTCACGCAAGACCAGCTCAACGGCTTGAGCAGCGCCGACATCGACGCCCTCGCCACCGCGCAAGTGGCGGCACTGACGGCCGCGCAGCTGGGTGGCCTGGAGACCGCCCAGGTTGCCGGCCTGGTGGGTGACTTCGCCGTGCTCGATTCGACGCAGATCAACGGCCTGTCCAGCGCCGCCATCGCCTCGCTGGGCAGCACGCTCACCTCGGCCGACATCGTGACGCTGGCTGCCGGCCCGATGGCCGGCCTGACCACGGCGCAGTTCGCCACGCTGGCCACCACCGCCTACGCCGGCCTCAGCGTGGCGCAGGTGCGTGCGCTCGGCACCGCCGTCATTGCCTCGCTGGACGCCACCGAAGTGGGCGCCCTCACCTCGGCCCAGGTGGCCGCGCTGAGTGCTGAACAAGTCGTCGCCCTCGGCAGCAATGTCACCGCCCTCGACGCCGACCTCGGCGCGATGAGCGCCAGCCAGATCGGCGCGATGACCACCGCCCAGGTGGTGGCGCTGACGGCCGACTTCGCCTCGCTGGGCAGCGCCCAGGTCTCGGGCTTCACGCAGGCCCAGCTGGCCGCCCTCGCCAGCAACGTCAGCCTGCTGGATTCAGCGCAGTTCGCCGCGCTGACACCGACCCAGATCGCCAGCCTGACGGCCGCGCAGCTCACCGCCGACCTCTCGGCGCTGAGCTCGCGCCAGGTCGCCGCCATCAGCACCGCTGCCATCGACGCGCTGACCACGGCGCAGATCAATGCGCTGTCCACCGCGCAGATCCAGGGCCTCAGCGCCGCGCAGCTGGCCGTCATCGGCACCGAAGGCTTCTCGGTGTTCGAAACCGCCGACCTCGCCGCCCTCACCGCCACACAGATGCGCGGCTTGACCACGGCGATGCTGGACTCACTCAGCACCGCACAAGCCGCCGCCTTCGGCGCCACCCAACTGGCCGCACTGACGACGGCGCAGCTGGGCGCGCTGTTCGAAGGCAGCGCCACGCAACCCATCGACCTGGGTTCCCTCGGCCCGACGCAGATCGGCGCGCTGAGCCCGGCCGCGATCGCTGCGCTGACCACCGCCCAGGTGGCAGCGCTGTCCACCGCACAGATCGCCAACCTCACCACCGCCCAGGTGCGGGCGCTGGAAACCGAAGACCTGGTGGTGCTGACCACCGACAAGCTGGCCGCGTTCAGCTCGGCACAGATCGGCGCCTTCTCCACCGAGCAACTGGCCGCGCTGGCCACCGATGACCTGGCGACGCTGTCGTCGGTGCAGATCGCCGGCCTGAGCACGGCGCAGATCACCAGCATGACGCCGGAGCGCCTGAACGCGCTGACCGCCGGCCAGTTCGGCGGCCTCAGCTCGGCCCAGGTGGCCCGCTTCAGCACGGCGCAAGTCGCCGCGCTGGAAACCGCCGACCTCGCCGCCATCAGCACCAGCGCCATCAAGGGCCTCAGCACCGCCGGCATCGCCGCGCTCAGCGCCGATGCACTGGGTGCGATGACCACCGCGCAACTCGGGGCCTTGACCACGGCCCAGGTGCGTGCCATCGACGCCGAAGACCTCTCCGCCCTGGCCACGGCCAAGGTGGCCGCGCTCGGCTCGGCCCAGGTGGCCGCGATGACGACGCAGCAGATCGAAGCGCTGAACGCCGACCAGCTGAATGCCTTCACCACCACCGCTTCGGGCCAGATCGCCGCCCTGAGCTCAGCGCAGATCCGCGCCATTGCCGCCGACGAACTGGCCGCACTCGGCACCGGCGCCTACAGCGTGCTGAAGACGGCGCAGCTTGCTGCGCTGAGCACCGAGCAAGCCGCTGCCCTGCAGACCGCCGACCTGGCCGTGCTGGACTCGGAGCAGATCCGCGCCCTGAGCACGGCCACGCTGGCCGCGCTGGACGCCGGCCAGGTGGCCGCACTGGGCCAAGGCCTGGGCACCAACCAGATGGCCGCTCTGACCACGGCACAGCTGCGCGCCCTGCAGCCCGACGACCTGACCGCGCTTTCCAGCGCCCAGATCGCCCAGCTGAGCAGCGCCCAGCTGCGCTCGCTGAGCACGGCGCAGCTCGACGCGCTGGCACCGGAACAGCTCGCCGGCCTGAGCACGGCACAGATCGCCCAGCTCACCACCGCCCAGGTGGCCAGCCTGGAGGCCGGTGACCTGGCTTCGCTGAGCAGCCTGCAGTTCACCGGCTTCACCACCGCGCAGGTGGCCGCGCTGACCACGGCGCAGATCACCACGCTGGAAGTGGCCGACATTGCCGCCCTGGGCGCCGACCGCTTCGCCGCCCTCAGCACCGCCAACATCGCCGCGATGGACGCCAGCCAGATCGGCGCCATCACCTCCACCCAGGCCGCCGGCCTGACGACGGCACAACTGCGCGCCATCGACGCCGAAGACCTGGCCTCGCTGTCCACCGCCACGCTGGCCGCGCTGAACGGCACTCAGGTGCTGGCGCTGACCAGCGCGCAACTCGCCGCGCTGACGGCCGAGCAGCTGGGTGCGCTGAGCACGGCGCAGGTGACGGGCCTGAGCCCGGCACAAATTGCCGCGATGACACCCGAGCAACTCAACGCGCTGAGCGCCGGCCAGTTTGCATCGCTGAGCACCGCCCAGGTGGCGGCCATCACCACCGAGCAGATGGGCCAACTCGAAGCGGCTGACTTTGCCGCGCTGACGCCGGCGCAGATCCGCGTGCTGAGCGCCGCGCAGGTCGAGGCCCTGACGGCCGAGAGCCTGCAGTCGCTGACCACGGAACAAGCCGCTGCGCTGAGCACGGCCCAGGTGCGCGCCATCGCCGCCGCCGACTTCGCCCAGCTCGAAGCCGCCGACGTCGCCGCCCTGGGCACCGCCCAGGTGGCCGCGCTGACCGACGCCCAGATCAACGCGATGACGGCCGACCAGTTCGCCGCCCTGGGCTCGGCCCAGCTGCGCGCGCTCACCGCCAACCAGATCTCGCTGCTCGATGCCGACGACATCGTTGCGCTGAGCGCCGCGCAGATCGGCCACCTCACCACGGCGCAGATCGCCGCACTCGGCACCGCCCAGGTGGCGGCGATGGAAGCCGCCGACATCACCGGCCTGTCCACCGCGCAGGTGGCAGCCCTGTCCACCGCCAACATCGCCGTGATGTCGGTGGACGCCATCACCGGCCTGACCACTGCACAAGTGGCTGCGCTGACCACGGCCCAGGCCGCGGCCATCGAAACGGTGGACCTGGCAGCACTTTCCACCGCCAGCCTGCGCGCCCTGGGCACGGCCCAGCTGCGCGCCTTGTCCGATGCGCAGATCGACGCGCTGGACGCCAACCAGCTGGCCGCCTTGAGCACGGCGCAAGTTGCCGCGCTGAGCGCTGCGCAAGTGGCGGGCATCGAAGCCGGCAACCTCGCCGCTCTGGGCACCGCACAGTTCGCGGCCCTGGGCACGGCGCAGGTCGCTGCATTCACCACGGCCCAGGCCGCCGGCCTCGAAGCCGCTGACGTGACGGCGCTGGGCACCAAGGTCTCGGCCCTGTCGTCCGAAGCCGTGGGCGCGCTGGAAGGCGTGCACATCGCCGCGCTGAGCACCGCCCAGGCCGCCGCTTTGAGCGCCGCCCAGGTGGCCGCCATCGACGTGGACGCGCTGTCCAGCCTGGCCACCGCCAACCTCGCCGCGCTCAGCACCGCCGCCGTGCGTGCATTCAGCACCGCACAGCTCGATGCCCTGGATGGCGACCAGCTGTCCAAGCTCGGCACCGCCCAGGTGGCTGCACTCAGCACCGCGCAAGTCGCCAGCCTGTCGCCGGTGGATATGGCCGCGCTGACGACCGCGCAGTTCCAGGCCATGGGCACGGCGCAGATCGCCGCCATCACCACCGCGCAGGCCGTGGAACTTCAAGCCGCTGACGTGGCCGTGCTCGGCACTGCCCAGCTGCGCGCCCTGGGCGCCGCCCAGTTCGGCCAGCTCTCCGTGGCCGCCGTGCAGGCCTTGACGACAGCCCAGGTCAGCACGCTGAGCACCGCCCAGGTGGCCGCGTTGACCGCCGAGCAGCTGGCCGGCATGGAAACCGCCGATGTCCGCGTCTTCACCAGCGCACAACTGGGCGCCCTGTCGTCGGCCCAGTTCGCCGCCTTCAGCTCGGCCCAGCTGGCCGTGCTGGGCAGCGCCCAGGTCGCGGGCTGGTCCACGGCGCAGATCGCCGCGATGACCCCCGAGGCCCTGGCCGCGCTGAGCACCGATCAATTCCGCGCGCTCAGCACCGCACAGCTCGCCGCCATCACGTCTGACCAGGCCCCGGCGCTCGAAACCGCCGACCTCGTGGAGCTGAGCACGGCACAACTGCGCGCCCTCTCGGCCGCTGCCGTGGCCGGGCTGAGCACCGCCGGCATCGTCGCACTGACGACGGCGCAGGTGGCCGCATTGACGACCGCGCAGGTCGCAGGCCTCACCGCCGACCAGATGGCCGCGCTGCAGACCGCCGACCTCGCCGGCATGGGCACGGCGCAGATCGCCGTGCTCTCCACCGCACAGCTGGATGCACTCGGCACGGCCCAGATGGCCGCGCTGGCCACCCGGCAGGTGGCGGCCTTGTCGACCCAGCAATTCGCTGCGCTCGACGCCAACGACCTGGCCGCGATGGGCACGGCGCAGTACCGCGCCATGACCACCGCCCAGCTGGCCGCAATGACCACCCTGCAGGCGTCGGCGATGGAAGCCGCCGACCTCGCTGCGCTGACCGCACCGCAAGTGCGCGCGCTGACACCGGAAGCCATCGGCGCCATGTCCACGGCCGCGCTCGCCGGAATGGGCACGGTGCAGGCCGGTGCCCTGACCTCGGCCCAGCTGGCCGTGCTGAACGTCGACCAGATCGCCGCGCTGGAAACTGCCGACCTGGCTGCCATCGCCGCACCGCTGCTGGCCACGCTGTCGACGACACAGATCGAAGCCCTGGGCAGCGCCCAGCTGGCGGGCCTGGGCACACGCCAGGTGGCGGGCCTGACGGCAACGCAGTTCGCCGCCATCGAGGCTGCCGACCTGGCCGCGATGGGCACCGCGCAGTTCGTCGCGATGACCACGGCGCAGATCGCTGCGCTCACCGCCACCCAGGCCGCCGGCCTGGAAGGTGGCGACCTGGCGGTGCTGAGCACGGCGCAACTGCGTGCCCTGTCCACCGACAGCCTGGCCGCCATTTCTGAAGCCAACATCCCCTCGCTGACCACCGCCCAGGTGGCTGCACTCTCCACCGCGCAAGTCGTGGCACTCACCGGCGGCCAGGTGGCCGCCATCGCCACCGAAGACCTGCGCGCCTTCACGACGGCGCAGATCCAGTCGCTGACGACGGCGCAGATCGAGGCGCTGAGCAGCAGCCAGGTCGGTGCCTTCACCTCGGCCCAGGTGGCCGCGCTGACGACGGCGCAGTTCGCTGCACTCGACGCCGCCGACCAGGCCGCCTTGGGCACGATGGCCTACGGTGCGCTGAGCACGGCGCAGATCGCCGCGATGACGGCTGAACAAGCCGGGGCGCTGAACACCGCCACCATCGCCGCGCTGAGCACAGCCCAGGTGCGCGCCTTCTCCACCGACGCGCTGGCCGGCCTCGGCAGCGCCGCCGTGGTGGCCCTGAGCACGGCCCAGGTGGCCGCGCTGAGCAACGCCCAGGTCGCCGGCCTCGGCGCCAACGTTCTCACGACACTCGAAAGCGCCGACCTCGCCGCGATGGGCACCGCCCAGGTGGTGTCGTTCAGCGCTGACCAGCTGAACCAGTTCAGCAGCACGCAGCTGGGCGCACTCACCTCGCGCCAGGTGGCTGCACTGACCACCGAGCAGGTGGCAGGCCTGGGCGCCACCAACCTGGCCGCCATGACCACCACGCAGTTCGCGGCGCTCTCCACCGCGCAGCTGGCGGCCATCGGCACCGAACAAGCCGCGGCGCTGGAAGCTGCCGATGTGGCGGCCCTCACCGCGACGCAGATTCGCGCCCTGGCCGCCGACAACTTCGGCGCGCTGTCCACGGCCGCCGTGGCAGCCCTCACCACGGCGCAGGCCGCGGTGCTGAGCACCGCACAAGTGGCCGCCCTGGCCACCGGCAACCTGGCGAGCCTGGAAACGGCCGACCTCGTGAAGCTGGGCACGGCGCAGATCAACACCCTGGGCGCCGACGGCCTGGCCGCGCTGAGCACCGCGCAGATGGCGGCGCTGACCACCGCGCAGGTGGCCGGCATCGACACCAGCCTGCTGGCCAGCCTGGCCACCGACACGCTGAACCGCCTGAGCACGGCGCAGTTCGCCGCGCTCACCACCGCGCAGGTGGCCGCACTCAGCGATGAGCAGGTGTCCAACCTGCAAGCCGCCGACCTGCAGGCCCTGACGACGAGCCAGGTGCGTGCCCTCGGCGACGGCCAGGTCACCGCACTCAGCGCCGCCCAGGTGGCCAGCCTCGGCACGGCGCAAGTCGCGGCGCTGACGACCACGCAGCTGGCTGCGCTGGACATCACCGACTTCAGCGGCATGGGCACGGCGCAGTTCCGTGCGCTCACCACCGCACAGATGGCCAGCCTCAGCGCCGAGCAGATTGCCGCGATGGAAACCGCCGACGTGGCAGCGCTCACCAGCACCCAGCTGCGCGCCATCACCCCGGGCGTGATGTCGTCCTTCACGGCCGATGCCGTCAGGGCCTTCACGACCGAGCAGGTGTCGACGCTGACGACGGCGCAGATCGCCGCACTCGACGCCACCGCGCTGGCCTCGCTGGACACCGCAGACGTGGCGGTGCTCGGCACGGCCCAGATTGCCGCCCTCACCGGCGAGCAGCTGGCCACCATGGGCACGGCGCAGTTGGCGGCCATCACCACGGCCCAGGCCGCGGCGCTGAGCACGACGCAGATCTCCGAGCTGAGCGTGGCCAACCTGAACGCACTCGGCACGGCGCAGTTCGCCGCGCTGACGACGCGCCAGATCGCCGCGCTGACGGTGGAACAGATCGACGCCATGCAAACCGCTGACCTGGCTGCGCTGGGTTCGAACCAGCTGCGTGCGCTCAGCGCCGACCAGCT
>JANMMD010000151.1:0-6227 GCA_031372905.1 Betaproteobacteria bacterium | reverse complement strand
GACGCGGCTGACGTTGCGCACCGGCTCGTCCAGGCCCTGGCTGCGCGTGGCGATGCGCTCGCTGCGCAGGCCCAGGTAGGTGGACCACTGCGGCGAGATCTCCCATTCGTCCTGGATGAACAGCGCCTGGCGTTCGATGCGCGCGCGGAAGGGCTGGCCTTCGAAATCGGCCAGCTGCGGGGTGCCGTTTTCGGTGACGCTGCGGGTCTCGTCGCGCTGCCGCCATTCCAGTTCCCAGCCCGCCGACAGCGTGTGCGCTTCGCCGATGAACTGGCCGTACTTGCCGGCCTGCGTCACGCTGCGGTCGCGGTTGCTGGCCTCGGTGCGGCGCTGTGCGCTGGTCAGGCCGTCGAACCTGTTCTTGCTGGCCTGGGCGCCCAACTTGAGCTCGATGCGCTGGGATTCGCTGAAGCGGCTGTTCCACTGCAGGTTGCTGCGCAGGTTCTGCCAGATGCCTTCGAAGAAGCTGTCGGCGTCCAGGCTGGGCCGGCCGAACAGCACCTGGTTGTTGTAGGCCGTGAGGCTGTTCCACTCGCCGCGCTGGGCGAAGAACTGGGCCGAGGCCGATTCGTCGTCGCTGATCTTCCAGTTCACACGCGGCGACGCGTTGAAGCCCTTGCCCCAGTTGTCCTGGCGGCTCCTCTGCACGACGCTGGACGGCTGGCCGTCCAGGCCCGTGGTCTGCCGCTCGATGTCGCTCTCGGTGAGGTTGCGCCACTGGAACACCGAGACCGGCAGCGACAGCGCCAGCCCGCCCTGGCGTTCGCCATAGGTGAAAGACGCCGAAGGCGTGGGGCGTATCGCGTTGTAGTTCAGGCCCAGGCGCAGGTCGCGCTGCGCGACCTTGGGCGCCTCTTTCAGGATGATGTTGATGGCGCCGGCCACGGCCTGAGCGCTCTGGTCGGCGGTGGGCCCGCGCGTGACCTCGATGCGTTCGATCTGGTTGGGGTTGAGCTGGTCGAACTGGAAGCCCGGCGGCGCCGGGTCGCCGTTGATCAACACCAGCGTGTAGCCCGAACCCAGGCCGCGCATGCGCGGTGCGCCACCCTGGATGTTGACGCCGGGCAGGCGCTTGAGCACATCGGAGACGCTGGTGTCGCCGTACTTGTCGATCTCCTCGCGGCCGTAGACCTGCTTGGCCACAGGCGCGCGGCGGCGCAGGTCGGTGTCGGTCTGCGGCCGCGCTGTGATCTCGATGCGCTCGATGCGTGCGCCGGGGCGGGGCATTGCGGCCTCACCCGCACCGGGTGCGCCGCCAGGGGCATCTTGCGCGACGCTGGCGCCGGAAATGAGGGCCAGGCAGGCGGCCGCGATCGGTGCGAGTTTCAAATCGACTCCAGAACAGCTGACAAAGCCGCGCAGGATAGGGCCGCGCGTCGGCATGTGTATTCTGGTGCGACGAAACGCGAGTTTCGGGTGGCGGCCGGCCAGCCGGTGCGCTGGCCTGTTTTTTCGGCGCGCGCCGCCCTAAGGCCGCGGGCGTGACGGGCTTGCAGGGTTCAGTGCCAGCAGCATGTCGCGGAAGGTGGCCGCCGAGGCCGACAGCCGGTGCGCCGTGCGGTGCACCACGTACCACTGCCGCACGAGTGGAAAGCCCTCGATGGAGAGCACCGTCAGGCAGCCTGTCTGCAGTTCGAGCTCGATCGTCTGGGCCGACACCACTGCCACGCCCAGGCCGGCGCGCACGGCCTGCTTGATGGCCTCGTTGGTGTTGAACTCACAGCCCGCGCGGATGGGCAGGCCCAAGGCGGCGAAGTGGCGCTCTGCCGCGGCGCGTGTGCCCGAGCCGGGCTCGCGCATCACCAGCACCTCCTCGGCCAGGCGCGTCATGCTCACGGGCGCCAGCCCGGCCAGCGGGTGGCGCGGTGAGGCGATGAGCACGAGCGGGTTCTCCTTGAAGTTCTGTGCGACGAGGTCGCTGCCTTCGCGGGGCTGGCCGGTGATGGCCAGGTCGGTGCGGCTGTCGGCCAGCGCCGCGAGCACGAAATCCCGGTTGCCCACCTGCAGGCTGATGCGCACCCCGGGGTGGCGCGCGTTGAACTCCGCAATCAACTGCGGCAGGAAGTAGTTGGCCGTGGACACCACCGCCAGGCGCAGCAGGCCGCGCTCGAGCCCGCGAAACTCCACCATCGCCGCGTTCAGGTTCGCCATGCGGCCGGCAATTTCGTGGGCATGCACGCGCAGCGCCTGGCCCGCTTCGGTGAGGCAGGTGCGCCGGCCGATCTGCTCCAGCAGCGGCACGCCGATCTGCTCTTCCAGCTGCTTCATCTGCATCGACACCGCGGGCTGCGTCAGGTGCAGCTCACCTGCGGCGCGCGAGATCGAGCCGTGGCGGGCCACGGCTTCGAAGATGCGCAGATGGCGCAGCGTGATGTGCATCGCCGAATCGCCGGGTTGGAGAGCCATCGCCAGCTCACCCGAGTTTGGCCGTGGCCAGCAGGCCCGCCTTGCCATCGGGCCCCTGCGCCTGCAGGGCCACGCTGTCGCCTTGCGGCGTGCCCACCAGCCGCAGCGGCCCCAGATCGAAGAGCGGCGCCACGCCGCGGAAGCTGAAGCTGCGCAGCGGTCGCGCGGTGGCGCGCTGCACCAGCTGGGCCAGCAGCACGGCCGTCAGCGGGCCGTGCACCACCAGGCCCGGGTAGCCCTCCACCTCACTGGCATAGGCGCGGTCGTAATGGATGCGGTGGGCGTTGAAGGTCAGCGCCGAGAAGCGAAAGAGCAGGCGGCTGTCGGGCTGCTGCACGCGGGTCCAGCTGCCCTCCGGCACGGGGGGCCACGCGGCGGCGACCGGCGCCGCCACCGGCCCGCCGGGCTCGCGGTAGACGATGTCCTGTTCTTCCTCGATGCACAGCACGCCGTTCTGCAAGAAGCGCAGACCGACGGTGACAAAGGCCAGCGAGCCGCTCTTGCCCGACTTCAGCACCACATCGCGGATGGTCGCCTGGCGCTCGGCCGGTGTGCCGATGCGCAGGGGCTGGTGCCATTGCAGGCGGGCGCCGGCAAACATGCGGCGGGGGTAGGGGATGGGGGGCAGAAAACCGCCGCGCTGCGGGTGGCCGTCGATGTCCAGCGCCGCCTGCGGCGCGCGCGGCAGGAAGTGGAACCAGTGCCACAGCGGCGGCAGCGCATCGCCGGCTTCCAGCGCCGGCCCCGGTTCGTCCAGCATGGCCTGCGCGGCCTGGGCCTGCACCGCGCCCAGCGGGTCGGCGGTGGTCTCGGTGCGGCCGATCCAGGCCCGGAAGTCCTCATCCATCAGCGATTCCTATGCAGGCTTCAGAAAGACTGAACCAAGGAGCGGGATTGCCCCGGGGGCTGCCGCTGGCGCGGGAATCTAACCTGAATCTGTCATGCATCGCCGCCCACGCCGCTTCGCGAATCCCCAGCTTTCCCGGGGCGTCCGGCCATGAGCGCCACGGTGCCGCACGCTGCCCAGCCAGCGCCGCGGCCGCTGGCCGGCCTGCGCGTCATCGACGTCGGCAACTTTCTCGCCGGCCCGTATGCCGCCACCGTGATGGGCGAATTCGGCGCCGAAGTGATCAAGGTCGAGCACCCCGACGGCGGCGACCCGATGCGCCGCTTCGGCACTGCCACCGAGCGCCCCGATGCCACGCTGAACTGGCTGAGCGAAAGCCGCAACAAGCGCTCGGTGACCATCGACCTGCTGCAGCCCGAAGGCGTGGCGCTGTTCCTGAAGCTGGTGGCCAAGTCCGACGTGCTGGTGGAGAACTTCCGCCCGGGCACGATGGAAAGCTGGGGCCTGACCTGGGAGCTGCTGCGCGAGGCCAACCCCAAGCTCGTGATGCTGCGCATCACCGGCTACGGGCAGACGGGGCCTTATCGGCGCCGCCATGCCTTTGCGCACATCGCGCAGGCCTTCGGCGGCTTGAACTACCTCGCCGGCTTTCCCGGCGAGACGCCGGTGCTGCCGGGCACGGTGCCGCTGGGCGACTACATCGCCAGCCTGTTCGGCGCCATCGGCGTGATGGTGGCGCTGCGCCATGCCGAGACCACCGGTCGCGGGCAGATCATCGACGTCGGCGTCTACGAGGCCGTGTTCCGCGTGCTCGAAGAATTGGCGGCTGTCTACGGCCTGCACGGCAAGGTGCGTGAGCGTGAAGGCGCGGGCAGCTTCGTGGCTTGTCCGCACGGCCACTTCCGCACCAAGAACGACAAGTGGATCGCGATTGCCTGCACCACCGACAAGATGTTCGAGCGCCTGGCCGTGGCGATGGGCCGGCCCGAGCTGGCAACGGCTGCGATGTACGGCCCGCAGCGCAAGCGGCTGGCGGCGCGCGACGAGGTCAACCGCATCGTCAGCGAGTGGGTGGCCTCGCTGGAGCGCAGCGACGTGCTCGACCAATGCATGGCCGAAGAAGTGCCGGCCGGCAAGGTGAACTCCATCGCCGATATCTTTGCCGACGAGCACTTCCAGGCGCGCGGCAACCTGGCGCACGTGGCGGCGGGCGAGCTCGGCGATGTCGTCGTGCCCGGTGTGGTGCCGACGCTCTCGGCCACGCCGGGGCGCATCGACCACCTGGGCCCGCCGCTGGGTGACGCCACCACCGAGGTGCTGCAGGGCCTGCTCGGCCTGCACGCCGACGAGCTGGCGCGCCTGCGCCAGCGCAAGACCATCTGAGGCCGCGCAGCGCATGGACACCGCCCAGTCTTCCGCGCACGCCACCGCACCGGCCGCCGCTGCGCCGCTGCCACTGGCCGGCCTGCGCGTCATCGACATGGCCACCGTCATCGCCGCGCCTTTCTGCGCCACGCTGCTGGGCGAGTTCGGGGCCGACGTGCTGAAGGTGGAGCACCCCGACGGCGGCGACGCGCTGCGGCGCTTCGGCACGCCGTCGGCACGTGGCGACACGCTCACCTGGCTCAGCGAAAGCCGCAACAAGCGCTCGCTGACGCTGGACCTGCGGCAGAAGGAGGGCGCCGAGATCTTCAAGGGCCTGGTGGCGCAGACCGACGTGGTGTGCGAGAACTTCCGCACCGGCACGCTGGAGAAATGGGGCCTGGGTTGGGACGTGCTGCGCGAGATCAACCCGCGCCTGGTGATGCTGCGCGTCACCGGCTACGGCCAGACCGGGCCCTACAAGGACCGCCCCGGCTTTGCCCGCGTGGCGCATGCGGTGGGCGGGCTGGCCTACCTGGCCGGCATGCCCAAGGGCACGCCGATGACGCCGGGCTCCACCACGCTGGGCGACTACATGACCGGCCTCTACGGCTGCCTGGGGGTGATGCTGGCGTTGCGCCACCGCGACCTCACCGGCGAGGGCCAGTATGTCGATGCGGCGCTGTACGAATCGGTCTTCCGCTGCACGGAGGAGCTGGCACCGGCCTTCGCGATGTACGGCGTGGTGCGCGAGCGCGCGGGCTCATCGCACAACGACTTCGCAGTGCCGCACGGCCACTTCTCCACCAAGGACGGCAAGTGGGTGGCCATCAGCTGCGCCACCGACCTGCTGTTCGCGCGCCTGGCCAAGGCCATGGGCCGGCCCGAGCTGGCCACCGCAGAAACCTACGGCGAGCAGAAGACGCGGCTGGCCCACCGCCACGATGTCAACGAGATCGTGCGCGACTGGTGCGGGGCGCTGACGCGCGAAGAAGTGCTGGAGCGCTGCTACGCCACCGACACGCCCGCGGGGCCGCTGAACAACATTGCCGACATCTTCGGCGACCGCCAGTTCCACGCCCGCCGCAACCTGGTGGCGATGGACGCGCCCGACACCGGCGAGCAGGTCATCGTGCCGGCCACCGTGCCGCGCTTGAGCGAGACGCCCGGCCGCATCCGCTCGCTCGGTCCCAAGCTCGGCGAGCACAGCACCGAGGTGCTGCGTGAGCTGCTCGGGCTGGACGAGGCGCAGATCACGGCGCTGCGCGCCAAGAACGTCATCTGAAGGGGCTGGGAGTGGCAGACACATGAAAGGCATTCTTCAAGGCCTGCGCGTGGTCGAAGGCTCGGCCTTCGTGGCCGCGCCGCTGGGTGGCATGACGCTGGCGCAGCTGGGCGCCGATGTGATCCGCTTCGACCCCATCGGCGGCGGGCTGGACCACCGCCGCTGGCCGGTGACAGCCGAAGGGCACTCGCTGTTCTGGGCCGGCCTGAACAAGGGCAAGCGCTCGATCGCGGTGGACATCCGCAAGCCCAGCGGCCAGGAACTGCTGACGCAGATCATCTGTGCGCCGGGCGCCGATGCGGGCCTGTTCAGCACCAACTTCCCGGC
>JANMMD010000391.1:0-17039 GCA_031372905.1 Betaproteobacteria bacterium | reverse complement strand
GCACAGCTCCCTGGCCCACCCCGCGTTGATGGACTGCCGGCGCCTTTTCCTGCGCAACTATGAGGTCTGGATCAACATCGGCGTCCACGACTTCGAAAAGCGCGGCGAGCAGCGCGTGCTGATCAATGTCGACCTCTACGTGCCGCTGGCGCTGTCGACGCCCAAGGCCGACGAACTCGACGAAGTGGTGGACTACGACTTCATCCGCCGCACGATCGCGCTGCGGGTGCAGCAGGGCCACATCCATTTGCAGGAGACCCTGGTCGACGACGTGCTGCGCCTGATGCTGGCGCATCCGCGCGTGAAAGCGGCGCGCGTATCGACCGAAAAGCCCGATGTGTACCCCGACTGCGAGGCCGTGGGCGTCGAGGTCTTTGGAATCAAGAACGCATGAACGCCCCGCAAGACGCCGCCGCCGTGAAGAAGGCGGCCTTCGAAGCCAACAAGCTCGCCAAGCGCCTGCACCGCCAGCTTGGGCAAGCCATCGCCGACTTCAACATGATCGAGGCCGGCGACAAGGTGATGGTCTGCGTGTCGGGCGGCAAGGACAGCTATGCCCTGCTCGATTTGCTGATCGGCCGGCAGCGCCGCTCCGAGCTGCCATACGAGTTGATCGCCGTCAACCTCGACCAGAAGCAGCCCGGTTTCCCCAAGCATGTGTTGCCCGAGTACCTGGCGCGCACCGGCGTGCCGTTCCACATCGAGAACCAGGACACCTACTCCATCGTCAAGCGCCTGGTGCCCGAAGGCCAGACGATGTGCAGCCTGTGCTCGCGGCTGCGCCGCGGCATCCTGTACCGCGTGGCCAGCGAGCTGGGTGCGACCAAGATCGCGCTGGGCCACCACCGCGACGACATGGTCGTCACGCTGATGATGAACATGTTCTTCGGCGGCCGGCTGAAGGGCATGCCGGCCAAGCTGGTGAGCGACGACGGCCGGAACACCGTGATCCGCCCGCTGGCCTACGTGGCCGAGACCGACCTCGAGAAGTGGGCCGTGCACCGCGCCTTCCCCATCATCCCGTGCACGCTGTGCGGCAGCCAGAACGACCTGCAGCGGGTGCAGGTGAAGAAGATGATCCGCGAGTGGGAGCGCCAGTACCCGGGCCGCACCGACAACATGCTGCGGGCGATGGCGCACGTGGTGCCCTCGCACCTGATGGACCGGAACCTCTTCCCCTTCACGACGATCACACCCACCGGCGTGGCCGACGCGGCGGGCGACATCGCCTTCGACGAAGAGCCTTGTGCCCCCGTGGCCGCGCCCAACCAGGTGCAACTTCATCGGGGTCATCTGGTACAGGAAGACGACTTGGAGGATTGAAACCATGCTTCTCAGCACCGCTTCAAACACGCGCCGCCTGATGGCAGCGGCATTGCTTGCCGGCAGCGCGGTGCTGGCCGGCTGCGCAGGCATTCGCACGGTCAGCAGCGAGGTTTCGAGCTTCGGCGAATGGCCTGACGGCCGCAGCGCCGGCACCTACGCCTTCGAGCGCCTGCCCTCGCAGCAGGCGCAGGCGGCGGAAACCGAGATGCTGGAAAACGCCGCCCGCCCGGCCTTGGAGAAGGCCGGCTTCAAGCCGGCGGCTGCCGGCCAGCAGCCCGAGGTGCTGGTGCAGGTGGGCGCGCGCGACAGCCGCTTCGTCATGAGCCCCTGGGACGACCCGCTGTGGTGGCGCGGCGGCTTCGGCTACTGGCGCGGCGGGCCCTGGCTGTCACCGCGCTGGGGCCTGAGCATGCGCTACGACTTCCCGCGCTACGAAAGCCAGGTGGCGCTGCTGCTGCGCGACCGCGCCACGGGCAAGCCGCTCTTTGAAACCCGCGCCGCCACGGAAAGCGGCAGCCGCGCTGATGGCGCGCTGTATGGCGCGCTGTTCCAAGCCTCGCTGGTGGACTTTCCGCGCCTGGGCATGAACCCGCGGCGCGTGGTGGTGGAGCTGCCGCCGTCGCCTTGAGGGTGAGTCTCGGCTCGGCGTGAAGACTCAATCGCAGGCAATGTGGGTGATGAGCCCGGCCTGCAGTTCTTCAAACACCCAGGCAGCCGCGGCAAAGAGCCGCTGGTCGTCACCGGGCCTCGCCACCAGCTGCAGGCCCAGTGGCAGGCCGCTGCTGTCCAGGCCACCGGGCAGCGTGATGCAGGGGCAGCCCAGCAGCTGCCAGGGGCGGCTGAACAGCGGGTCGCCGGTGTGCTTCAAGCCGCGCGGCGCGGCGCCGGGCGCAGCGGGCGTCAGCAGCACGTCGGCACGGCCGAAGAGTTCGTCCAGGCGTGCCAGGGCGGCCCGCACCGTGTGCAGCGCGGCGCCGTAGACGGCCGGCGGCATCGCCCGCCCTTCGTCCAGCAAGGCCCGCAGGTCGGCCGGCAGCTGGCGGCGGCGGTACTGATGCTCGGGGGCCAGCGCCCGCGCCGTCTCGAACACCTGCACCGTGCGCTGGGCGTCGAACAGCGCGTCAAAGCCCGCCGGCCAGGCCGCCAGCTGCACGCCGGCCCCGGCCGCGGACAGCCGCGAGGCGGCGTCTTCCACCATCGCCACCATCGCCGGCGCCAGCGCGGCCGCGCGTGAGGTCAACGCGACGGCCAGGCGCGGTGGTGCGTCGAGCACCGGCGCTGCGGCGCTGGGGCCGAACGCGCCCAGCGCAGCGGCCAGCAGCGCCGCGTCTTCGACGCTGCGCGCAAACACGCCGATCTCGTCCAGCGTGTCCGAGTTCGGCTTGGCCCCGGCGCGCGGCAGCCGGCGCGGCGAGGGCTTGTAGCCGACGATGCCGCAGAAGGCCGCCGGGCGGATGACCGAGCCCGCCGTCTGCGTGCCCAGCGCCAGCGGCACCGCGCCCGCCGCCACGGCGGCGCACGAGCCGCTGGATGAACCGCCGGGGGTGTGCCGAGCGTCGTGCGGGTGGCGTGAGGCGCAGGGCGTCATGTTGGCAAACACCGTGCAGGCCGTCTTGCCCAGCACCCAGGCGCCGGCACCGCGCGCCAGCGCCACCGCGGCAGCGTCGGCCTGCGGCACATGGCCGGCGTAAATGGCCGAGCCGTAGGCCGTGACGAGGCCTGCGGTGTCGATGTTGTCCTTCACGCCCAGCGGCAGGCCGTGCAGCGCGCCGGGCGCGGCGCCGCTGGCCAGGGCGCGGTCGAGCGCGCGCGCCTGGCGGCGCGCAGCAGCGGGGTCCAGCGTGGCCCAGGCATGCAGTCGGGGCTCCAGCGCCTGGCAGCGCTCGAGCAGCACTTCGGCCAGGGTTTCGGCCTTCAGCTCGCGCGTGGCGAGTGCGCGGGCCAGCGCGGTGGCCGGCTGGCGGTGCAAAGGCAGCGGCATGGACACCCGATCAACCCTCTTCGGCCTCGTCGCTGCCCTCGGAGCGTGGGCGGCCACGCTGGCCACCGTCCCAGCGTTTGACGGCCGGACTGTCGAGATCGAAGAGGTCGAGCGCACGGCCCACGGTCTGGTCGACGATGTCCTGCACCGTGGCTGGCCGCTGATAGAAGGCGGGCACGGGCGGCATGATGATGGCGCCGTTGCGCGTGGCCTGGTCCATCAGCGTGATGTGGCCGGCATGCAGCGGGGTTTCACGAAGCAGCAGCACGACACGCCGGCGCTCCTTCAGGCAGACGTCAGCGGCGCGCACCACCAGCTCGTCGTTGTAGCAGTGCGCGATGCCGCTCAGCGTCTTGATCGAGCACGGCGCCACCAGCATGCCGAGGGTGCGGAAGGAGCCCGAAGACACGGTGGCGCCGATGTCACGCGCGCTGTGCACCACGTCGGCCAGCGCGCGCACGTCAGTGGCGCTGAAGTCGGTTTCTTCAGTCAGCGTGCGCGCGCCGGAGGCGGTCAGGATGAGGTGGGTCTCGATGCCGCCCATCTCGCGCAACAACTGCAGGGCGCGCACGCCGTAGATGGCACCCGAAGCGCCGGTGATGGCGACGATGAGGCGACGGGGCGGGGTGGCGGCGGCGATGTCGGCAGGCATCCAGCGATTGTCGGGCTTGTCGAAATCACCCCTTGTCGTTCATCGTCAGCGGTGATCCCATTCGCCACACCCGTTTGAGCCAGCCCACGCCGCCTGAGGAGCCCCCATGGCCAAGACACCTGCCAACACCGCGCGCCTGCTGATCCTGGTCGCCACGCGCAAGGGCGCCTGGTTCTTCAGCGGCGATGCCAAGCGCAAGACCTGGGCGTCCGACGGCCCGCACTTCCTGGGCCACACCATCAGCCACGTGGTGCTGGACCCGCGCGACGGCCGCACGCTGCTGGCCGCGGCCAAGACCGGGCACCTGGGCCCGACCATCTTCCGCAGCACCAACTTCGGCCGCAGCTGGAAAGAAGCCCAACAGCCACCAGCGTTTGCCGCGCCGACGAACGCGCTGCCGGCGCGCTCGGTGGACCACAGCTTCTGGCTGACGCCGGGCCACGCCAGCGAGCGCGACACCTGGTACGCCGGCACGTCGCCGCAGGGCCTGTTCCGTTCGGAAGACGGCGGCGTCAGCTGGACGCCGCTGCCCGCCGTCAACGACGACCCGCAGTTTCGCGAGTGGATGGGCACGGTGCAGGACGGCACGCCCGACGGCCCGAAGCTGCATTCGCTGATCGTCGACCCGCGCGATGCGCAGCACCTGTACTTCGCGATGTCGGGCGGCGGTGTGCACGAATCGCGCGATGCGGGCAGCACCTGGGCGACGCTGATCCAGGGCATGGAGGTGGTGGGCGGCTTCGACCCGGGCAACGTCAGCTTCCACGACCCGCATTGCGTGCGCCTGTGCCCCACCCGCCCCGACCGCCTGTACCAGCAGAACCACTGCGGCATCTACCGGATGGACCGCGACGGCAGCGCCGCTGGCGACGTCTGGCAGCGCATCGGCCGCAAGATGCCCAAGCGCGTGGGCGACATCGGTTTTCCGATGGTGGTGCACCCGCACGACGCCGATACGGCCTGGGTCTTCCCGATGGACGGCACCGATGTCTGGCCGCGCACCAGCCCGGGTGGGCGCCCCGCTGCCTACGTCACGCGCAACGCCGGCCGCAGCTGGCAGCGCCTGGACCAGGGCCTGCCCGAGAGCCAGGCCTGGTGGACCGTGAAGCGGCAGGCGATGACGGCCGATGCGCAGGCCACGCCGGCGCTCTACCTGGGCACCACCAGCGGCGAGCTCTGGATCGGGCGCGATGAAGGCGAGCGCTGGCTCAACATCGCGCGCCACCTGCCCGAGATCTACGCCGTCGAGGTGGCCACGCTGACATGAAGGCAGTGTCATGAAGGTGTTGATCCCCGGGGCACTGCAGTCCTACACCCGCGCCGCGCGGGTGGAAGCCGAGGGCGACTCGCTGGCCGCACTGTTCGCCGACCTTGACCGCCGCTACCCCGGCCTGCGCTTCCGGGTCGTGGACGAACAGAACCAGCTGCGGCCGAACATGCGCGTCTTCGTCAACGGCCTGGGTGTGCGCGAGCTCGGGCACCCACTGCAGCCGCAGGACGACGTCGCCATCGTGCTGGCGCTCAGCGGGGGCTAGGCCGACCAGCGCGCCGTGCCGGCCCTGAAGCCTGCTCACGAGCGGCGCCAAGCTGCCCCCGAGGTTCGCAAACGTAAAGCCGCTGGTTGAAGCCGGCAGGCGTCCGCAGAATCTCGGCGCGGGGCTGCCCCCCCTTCCTGCAGCAAGCTGTTCAGGGTGCTGCAGATTCATACCAGCGCGCGTTCGAGGTGATGCCCATGCAGACAGCCGCCCATCCCGCAAGAGACCTGCGCGCGCTTCGTTCGAGGTGGCGCGGTTGGCGCAACCCGTGGGGCGCGACACTGGGTGCGCTGCTGCTGGCTGCCTGTGGTGGCGCGCAGACCGATAGCAGCGCCGGTGCTGCCGCCAGCGGCGAGCCGGCGCGGGCACTGGCTGCCAGAGCCGGCGTCGCCAACGATCTGCCTGCCAGCCGCGCCGAAGCCGCGCGCTTCCTCACCCAGGCCACCTTCGGCCCCACCAGCGCCGAGATCGACAGCCTGATGACCCTGGGCTACGCCGGGTGGATCGAGCGCCAGTTCACGCTGCCGGCCACCTCGCACCGCAGCCATTGGGAAGCGCGCGACGCCACCATCCGCGCTGCCGACCCCAACGCCAGCGCCGGACAAGACCAGGTCTGGGAAAGCTTCTGGAAGCAGGCCGTCAATGGCGAGGACCAATTGCGCCTGCGCGTGGCCTTTGCGCTGTCGCAGGTCTTCGTCATCTCGGCGCTGGACGGCAACGTCGGCAACCAGCCGCGCGCGCTGGCGGCCTGGCTGGACATGCTCGGCCAGCAGGCCTTCGGCAACTACCGCACCACGCTGGAAAACGTGGCCCTGCACCCGCTGATGGGCTTTTATCTCTCGCACATCCGCAACCAGAAGGCCGACACCACCACCGGCCGCATCCCGGACCAGAACTTTGCGCGCGAGTCGATGCAGCTCTTCTCCATCGGCGTGCTGAAGCTCAACCCCGACGGCACGCCGCTGCTGGTGGACGGCGCCGCCGTCGAAACCTACGGCCCGGCCGATGTGGCGGGCCTGTCGCAGGTGTTCACCGGCTTCAGCTACAGCTGCGCGGCGCAGAACAGCAGCTGCTTCTTCAACGGCGTGAACGGCGGTGTCGGAGACCCCGACCGCTTCTTCAAGCCCATGATGGCCTACCCGGCCTTCCACAGCACCGAGCTCAAGTCTTTCCTCGGCGTGAGCATCGCGCCGCAGGCCGTGGCCGACCCCACCGCCAGCCTGCGGGTGGCGCTGGACACCTTGGCCGGCCACCCCAACGTCGGGCCCTTCCTGGGCCAGCAACTCATCCAGCGCCTGGTCACCAGCAACCCGAGTCCGGTCTATGTGCGCGACGTGGCGGCCGTCTTCAACAACAACGGCGCCGGCGTGCGCGGCGACCTGAAGGCGGTGGTGCGCGCCATCCTGCTGCACCCGGAGGCCAAGCTGGCTTCCAACCGCGCCGGCAAGCTGCGCGAGCCGGTGCTGCGCCTGTCTGCCTACCTGCGGGCGCTGCCCCACACCAGCGACACGGGTTACTGGCGTGTCGGCAACACCGACAACGCCAGCACCTCGCTGGGGCAGACGCCGTTGCGTGCCCCCTCGGTGTTCAACTTCTACCGGCCGGGCTACACCGCCCCGGGCAGCCTTTCGGCGGCGGCTGGCATGGTGGCGCCCGAAATGCAGTTGCTCAACGAGAGCAGTGTGGCCGGTTGGGTCAACCACATGCGCGACAACCTCAACAGCGGCGTCGGCCAGAGCAACGGCACGGTGAACGGCGTCGTGCTGAACCGGCGCGACCTGCAGCGCAACTGGGCCCCCGAACTGGCCTTGGCCGCACAACCCGCCGAGCTGGTGGCGGCACTCGGCGACAAGCTGCTCAACGGCCGCATCAGCACCACGCTCGGCACCGACGCCGCCACCGCCGTGGGCAAGATCGTCATTCCTGCGCTGAACGCCGGCGGCACCAACCAGGCCGCCATCGATGCGGCCAAGCTGAACCGCGTCAGGTCGGCGGTCTTGCTGCTGGTGGGTTCGCCCGAGTTCCTGGTTCAGAAGTAAGCGCCCCGAGAGGACATCACCATGCACCCTTTGCACGATCTTTCTCGCCGCCACTTCCTGCGCCAGGCCAGCGCCTGGTCGGCCCTGGCCGGCACGGCCGGCCCGCTGGCGCTGAACCTCGCGGCGCTGGGCTCGGCCGCAGCACAGAGCACCGGCGAGTACCGGGCGCTGGTGTGCCTCTTTCTCTACGGTGGCAATGACGCCTTCAACATGGTGCTGCCGCTGGACCGCTCGAACTGGCGCGCCTACACAGCCACCCGCACCCAGGCGCCGGACCCCGTGGCCCTGCTCTATGCGGGCACGCCCCCTGAGGCCAGTGCACCGGCGGGCTCACCCGCGCGCCTGGGCGGCGTGCTGCCGCTGCAGGGCGCACAGCGCAGCGCCAGCCTCGCGCTGCACCCGCTGCTCGGCGCCCTGCAGACGCTGTACGAAAGCCCCAGACGCCTGGCCATCATCTCCAACGTGGGGCCGCTGGTGCGGCCCACGACCAAGACGCAATACGCGTTGAGCAGCCACCCCAAGCCGCTGCGGCTGTTCTCGCACAACGACCAGCAGAACACCTGGCAGGCCCTGGCGCCTGAAGGCGCCACGGTGGGCTGGGCCGGCCGCATGGGCGACCTGCTCGCCGCACAGAATGCGCGGCCGGTGTTCACCGCCATCTCGGCCAGCGGCAATGCCGTCTGGCTGAACGGCAACACCGTGCGCCAGTACGGGGTGAACACCAGCGGCGCAGTGCCGCTGGGCGTGAACGGCACCGGCACGGTGTTCGGCTCGGCCGATGTGGGCGCGGCGCTGCAGCGCCTGGTGGCGCAGGCCACCAGTGCCCACCCTTTCGAAGGTGATGTCGGCGCAGTGGCCCAGCGTTCCATCGAGGCCGAGGCCGTGCTGCGCACGGCCTTGCGCCCACCCAGCGACCCCAGCTTCGGCACGGCCCCGGCCACTGGCGCCTATAACGCCAACAATGACCCCAAGCTGCGCTACGACAACCCGCTTACGGGCGCCACCGCAGCCAACAACCTGGCGCAGCAGTTCCAGGTCGTGGCACGGCTCATCGATGCCGGCCTGCGCGGCAGCAGCGGCTGCAACCGCCAGGTGTTTTTCGTCAGCATGGGCGGCTTCGACACCCACGATTTCCAGAACCGCAACCAGGCTGACCTGATGGCCAGGCTGGCGCATGCGCTGAGCTACTTTGACGACACGCTGGGCAACCTGGGCGCGCGCAGCCAGGTCACGACGTTCACGGCGAGTGATTTCGGCCGCACCTTCACGAGCAACGGCGACGGCACCGACCACGGCTGGGGCGCCCACCATTTCGTGATGGGCGGCGCCGTGCGCGGCGGGCAGGTCTATGGGCGCATGCCGCAGCTGGCGGTGAAGAACACCAACAACAACAACTTCGACGGCAGCCCCGACCAGCTGGGCAACGGCTCGCTGCTGCCGCAGATTTCGGTCGACCAGCTGGGCAGCACGCTGGGCCGCTGGTTGGGCTTGTCGGACGACGCCTTGCTGTCGATCTTTCCGAACCTCGCCAACTTCGACGCCGGCGTGCGCAACCTCGGTTTCATGAACGCTTAGCCGTCAGTCGGCGCTGGCGTTCCGGTCACCACTGTGCGAAAGCCTGTCGGCAATGCGGTTGCATGCGATCGCTCACTTTCAGGCGAGGTCAGTTACGAACTGAGCGCAAGAAGTCGGGAGCCTGCCGAGCAACGCCACTGAACTGGCCAGCGAACACGGTTCAGGCGCGCCAGCACTCTCAGGGGGAGAGTGCTAATATTTGCGGAACCCGTAGCCCGGGAGGCAGTCACAGCCCACATGAACACCACCACCGCCTCTGCAGTCACCCTTCGCGACCCCTGGTCCATGGTGCCCTCGCTGGGCAACCTGGAGGCTTACGTATCGGCCGTCAACCGGCTGCCGATGCTTGCGCCCGCCGAAGAAACAGCACTCGCCCGCGCCTTGCGCGACAAGGGTGACGTGCAGGCGGCCGGACGTCTGGTGCTGAGCCACCTGCGCCTGGTGGTGAGCATCTCGCGCCAGTACCTCGGCTACGGCTTGCCGCAGGGCGACCTGATCCAGGAAGGCAACATCGGCCTGATGAAGGCCGTCAAGCGCTTCGATCCCGAACAGGGCGTGCGCCTGGTCAGCTACGCGATGCACTGGATCAAGGCCGAGATCCACGAATACATCCTGAAGAACTGGCGCATGGTCAAAGTGGCCACCACCAAGGCGCAGCGCAAGCTCTTCTTCAACCTGCGCTCGATGAAGCAGGGCATGAAGGGCGACGCCAGCGATGGCGACACCCACCGCAACACGATGACGCCCGCCGAAGTGGCGAGCATGGCGCACGAGCTGAACGTCAAGCCCGACGAAGTCGTCGAGATGGAAATGCGCCTCTCGGGCGGTGACGTGGCCCTGGAGCCGCAGAACGACGACGGCGAAGAAAGCTACGCGCCCATCGCCTACCTGGCCGACGACAGCCAGGAGCCCACGCGCGTCATCGAAGCGCGTGGCCGCGACTGGCTGGCTGGCGACGGTATCGCCCATGCGCTGAACGCCTTGGACGACCGCAGCCGCCGCATCGTCGAAGAGCGGTGGCTGAAGGTCAACGACGACAGCTCCGGCGGCATGACGCTGCACGAGCTGGCCGCGGAATACGGTGTGAGCGCCGAGCGCATCCGCCAGATCGAAGTGGCGGCGATGAAGAAGATGCGCAAGGCGCTGGTGCCGGCCTGAGGCCGGTCGGCGCCGCGGGCGCTGCGTTCAGGCGCCCTGCTTCAGCAGCAAGCTGAGGTCGTGCTTCAGCGCCTCGGCGCCGCCGGCGCCGTAGCGCGTGAACAGCCGCACCTTGCCCTGCGTGTCGAAGACGAAGCTGCCGGCGGTGTGGTCCAGCGAATAGCTGCCTTCGGTCTTGCCCGGCACCTTGGCGTAGAAGATCTTGAAACGTTTGGCGGCGGCCTGGGTTTCTTCGAGCGTGCCACGCAGCGCGATGAAGTCGGGGCTGAAATTGGCCACGTAGGCCTTCAGCACTTCCGGCGTGTCGCGCTCGGGGTCCAGGCTGATGAAGATGCCCTGCACTTTGTCGCCGTCGGCGCCCAGGGCCTTTTTCACCTGCGCCAGTTCCAGCATCGTGGTCGGGCAGACATCGGGGCACTGCGTGAAGCCGAAGAACACCACGGTCAGCTTGCCCTTGAAGTCGGCGAGGTGGCGGCGCCGGCCTTCGGTGTCGGGCAGGTCGAGGTCTTGCGCATAGGTGGCGCCGGTGATATCCACGGCCTTGAACGGGGCCGGTGCTGCCGCGCGTTCACAGCCCTGCAGCAGCGCCGCGGACGCCCAAAGCGGCAGCGTCAAGCCGGCGGTAATCAGGCGACGGCGCGCTGCAGCCATGGGCTCAGGTAGTGGTCCACCAGCAGCGCCGCGAACAGCAGCGACAAGTGCCAGATCGAAAAGCGGAAGGTCTTGCGCGCCAGCGCGTCGCTGTACTGGCGCCAGAGCTGCCAGGCGTAAACGGTGAACATCACGCCCAGCACCACCGCCGCGGCGAGGTAGATCCAGCCGCTCATGCCGTAGACGAAGGGCAGCAGCGTGGCCGCGAACAGCACGAAGGTGTAGAGCAGCACCTGCAGCCGCGTGAACTCGGCGCCATGCGTGATGGGCAGCATCGGCAGGCCGGCCTTGCGGTAGTCCTCCACCCGGTAGAGCGCCAACGCCCAGAAGTGCGGTGGCGTCCACAGGAAGATGATCAGGCACAGCATCAGCGATTCAGGGCCCACCTCGCCCGTCATCGCAGCCCAGCCCAGCACCGGTGGCATGGCCCCGCTGGCGCCACCGATGACGATGTTCTGCGGCGTCAGCGGCTTCAGGATGACGGTGTAGACGACCGCGTAGCCGACGAAGGTGGCGAAGGTGAGCCACATCGTCAGCGGGTTGACCCAGAAGTACAGCACCGCGCTGCCGGCCGCGCACAGCACCGCAGAGAAGGTCAGCGTGTAGGGCGTGGTCAGCTCGCCTTTGGCCGTGGGGCGCCACGCGGTGCGCTGCATGCGGCGGTCGATGCCCTGCTCCACCAGGCAGTTGAAGGCTGCTGCCGCGCTGGCCACGAGCCAGATGCCCAGCGTGGCCGCTCCGGCCAGGCGCCAGTCAGGCAGCCCAGGCTGCGCCAGCAGCACGCCGATGAGGGCGCAGAAGACGATGAGCTGCACCACACGTGGTTTGGTCAGCGCGTAGAACTGCGCCCAGCGGGAACTGGCGGGGCGCGAGGCAGCGAGGGCTTGATTCATGGGCAACCGCGTATTTTAGGCGGCCACCACCGAAGGGCTGCGTGCGGCGGCCGACGCAGGCGCAGCACTGCGCGCCAGCAGCAGCGTCAGCACCAGCACCAGACCGGCAGCGCCCGCCGAATGCCCCAACGCCGCCGCCAGCGGCCAGCCCAGCACCACGTTCGACAAGCCGGTGGCGATTTGCGCCAGCAGCAGCGCGGCTAGCGCGAGCCCGAAGCGCTGTTGCACGGTGCTTGCCGCACGTCGCCCGCCTTGCCAAAGACGCCAGGCCAAGGCCGCCACCAGCAGCGTCAGCACGGCTGCAAACAACCGGTGCGCCATGTGGATGGCCACCATCGCTTCTAACGAAAACGCACCGCCATCGCGGCCCTGCCCGAGCTCGCGCAGCAGCGTGAAACCATGCGCGAAGTCCATCTCCGGCCACCACTGCCCGTTGCATTGCGGAAAACCTGTGCAGGCCAGCACCGCATAGTTCGTGCTGACCCAGCCGCCCAGGGCGACCTGCACCCCCAGCGCCAGCGCGGCCGCCATCGCCAGCGGCCGCAGTCCGCCGGCCAGCGGCAAGCGACCAGACGGCCCAGACGCCCGGCGGCGAAAGGCCTCGTGTTGCACCGCCAGCAGCGCCAGCAAGGTCAGGCCGCCCAAGAGGTGCAGCGTGACGATGGCCGGGTAGAGCTTCAGCGTCACCGTGTACTTGCCGAACAAACCCTGCATCACCACCCAGGCCAGCGTGAGCGTCGGCCACCATGGCGAAAACGGCAGCTGCCGGCGTTCGCGCCAGGCCGCGGCAGCCATCACCAGGATCAGCACGCCCACCGTCATCGCCAGGTAGCGGTGGATCATCTCTATCCAGGCCTTGCCCCAGGTGACCGGGCCGCTGGGCAGCACGCTCTGCGCGGCGTGGATGTCCTGCCGCGCGCCGAAAGGCGTGGCTTCGCCGTAGCAGCCGGGCCAATCGGGGCAGCCGAGGCCGGAATCCGACAGGCGCGTGAAGGCACCGAAGACGATGAGGTCGAAGGTGAGGAAGAGCGTCAAGGCGGTCAGCGCGGCGAGACGGCGTTGGGTGCTGGCGCCGCGCTGACGCAACCACACCCAGGACAGCGGCAGCAGTGCGATCACCAGCGCCAGCAGCGCCAGGCGCAGCGCAGGCGTGAAGTCGACGAGAGCTTGGGTTTCCATGTCAGTGCACGCTCGCGGGCATTACCTTCCCGCCGTGTCCCAGAAGGCCGACGCGCGCAGCACGCGGTCGATGTCGCGCTTCACGCGCGCGGGCTCGGGTTGCGCAGGCACCCGCATCATCCATTCGCCCATCGGGTCGACGATGTACAGATGCTCTTCGAGCCGTTTGCCCGCCTCGGGCTGCAGCCAGCGCGAGACGGCAGCAGCATCCGCGCGCAGCACCGTCACCGGTGCCTTGCCACCGAGAGCCTCGCTCAAGGCCGGCGGAATCGGCGCGTCGTCGGTGACGAGCCAGAGCTTGTCGATCCGGTCGCGCTCCCGGCCCATCATCTCGCGCAGCTGGCGCTGCATGAACAAACGCTGCTCGCAGGCGGTGTCACAGGCCGCCGGACCCACAGCCACCATCAGCCACTGGCCGTGCAGCGATTTCGGCATGACCGGCGCGCCCTCCAGCGTGCGCAGATTCAGCTCGGCCGGCAAGCTGCGGGTGGGCAGGATCAGCGCGCTGTAGTTGGTGCGGCCCTCAGGGCGGATGACGAAATAGGTGAGGTAGGACGCGACCACGGGCGACGCGCAAACCAGCAGCACCAGCAGCATCTTCAGCCGGCCGCCGCGCGTGCGCGCCTGTCCAGCCGTGCCGGGGTCGCTGAGGTCGGGGCCGGCAACGCCGTGCACCGTCAAGCCCACGGCCTCGGGCGCAGCCGAAAGGCTTTCAGCGGCGCCGGGCCGGACGGATGAGTTGGAACCAGACATAAAGACCGATGATGAGTGCGCAGAGCGCGAACCACTGGAAGGCATAACCGTGGTGCTTTTCCACGCCTGTGGCGGGTTGGGGCCACTGTCGTTGCAGGCCGTCGCTTGGGGGGGAGACGGCCGCCGCATCGGCTTCCTGCACCACGGCCAGCGGACGCAGCGGCAGCCTGGTTTCACGCGCAAACGCCGCCACGTCGAGATTCTGCCGGATGGCCCCCGACGCAGCGCCGTCGAACTCGTACAACCGCGCCGGGCCGGGGGCGATGCGACCGATCACCTGCACCACACCCTCGGGCGGCGGCGGTGCGGCCACGCGCGTGCGATCCATCAGATCGCGCGGCACCCAACCGCGCTGCACCAGCACCGCGCTGCCATCATCCAGCTGCAACGGCGTGACGGCATAGAAGCCCGGCTGCCCGTTCATCTGGCGGTTCTCCAGATACACGGTGTGGGCCGCGAGCCACCGGCCCTGCAAACGCACACTGCGGTGCAGCTGTGCGGCCACATCAACGGGCTCGCGCGCCAGCTGCGCCTGCGCCAGTGGCGGCAACGCACGTTGCTGCTGCAAGGCCTGCTGCAACGCCGTCTTCTGCGCGGCGCGATCGAGCTGCCAAAAGCCCAGCCGCGCTGTCAACACTGCAGCGGCGATGGCCGCCACCAACACGATGGCTCTGCGCAGCGTCAGCACGCGGTGTGCCCCCGGCACGGATAATTCCGCAGCATGAAGATCGTGATCGTATTGATGTTGGTGGCGGTGCTGGGCGCTCTGGGCAGTGCCGGCGTGTTCATGATGCGCCGCGGCCGCGAGGGAGAAGGCGCAGACAAAGGCAAAGGCGAAAAACGCAGCAGCCTCATGGCGCGCGCACTCGCGGTGCGGGTGGGCTTGTCGGTGGCGCTGTTTCTCTTCGTGCTGCTCAGCTGGTACATGGGTTGGGTCAAGCCCACGGGGTTGCCGACCGGCCAGTGAGGCGCCCCTTTGCCGAGCGCGGCCACAACGACAAACGCCGCGACATGCGGCGTTTGTTGTTGGCGGCGACTGAAGCTCAGAGCCAGTAGACCATGATGTACAGACCGAGCCAGACCACGTCGACGAAGTGCCAGTACCAGGCCGCGCCTTCGAAACCGAAGTGACGCTCGGGCGTGAAATGGCCCTTCATCAGGCGCAGCGTGATGAACAACAGCATCAGCATGCCCACCAGCACGTGGAAGCCGTGGAAGCCGGTCAGCATGAAGAAGGTGCTGCCGAAAATGCCGCTGCTGAGCTTCAGGTTCAGGTCGCGATAAGCGTGCATGTACTCGAAGGCCTGCACGCCGACAAAGGTGGCGCCCAGGATCACCGTGATCCACATCCACGCGATGGTCTTCCCGCGCTGGCCGGCGATGAGTGCGTGGTGCGCAATCGTCAATGTGATGCCCGAGGTGAGCAGCAGTGCGGTGTTGATGGTCGGCAGCGGCCAAGGGCCGATGGTGCTGAAGGCCTCCACGGTGCCGGCCGGCGACGCAGTGATACCGCCGCCCGCGCTGGGCCAGATGGCTTTGAAATCAGGCCACAGCAGCTGGTTCTCCAAGCTGCCGAGATTGGGGACGGCATGCACCCGCGCCCAGTACAGCGCGCCGAAGAAGGCGGCGAAGAACATCACCTCACTGAAGATGAACCAGCTCATGCTCCAGCGGAAGCTGACGTCGATACGGTCGCTGTAGAGCCCGCCTTCGCTCTCGCTGATGGCCTGGCTGAACCACTGGAACATCACCGTCAGCCAGACAGCCAGGCCCGCGAGCAGCACATAGGCACCCCAGCCGGCCCCGTTGACCCACTGGCCGGCACCGAGGATGACGAGGAAGAGGCCGAAGGCCATCAGCACAGGGTGGCGCGAGGGCGCAGGTACGAAGTAGTACGGCGTGTTGCCGGCAGAGGTGGTGGCGGACATGTTGTGGTTTTCTCCTCGAACCAGAATATTCAGTAAGGCTTGCGCTCAGACGGCCGCGACACCGCTGCCGACGACCCAGCGAACCAGCAGCACCAACACCGCCACGAACAACGCGGCACCCATGACCCCGGCAATCACGACGTGCACGGGGTTGAGCTTTTGCACGTCCTGCGCCAGGTCGGCCGAACGGCGCACGCCAAAAAACGACCACGCCACGGCCCGCGCGGTTTGCAGGAAGGCGCCGCGGCGCGCCGCGGCTTGCTTGAGGCCATCGCTCACAGACCGGCGCCCTTCAGAGACACGGCCTTGACGCCCAGCGTACCTGCAGGCGCGGCGGGTACCTTGCCTCCCACCTCGAAGAAGGTGTACGACAAGGTGATGGTGGTCACGTCTTTCGACAGCTTGGGGTTGATGACGAAGGTCACCGGCCACTGCCGGGTTTCACCCGCCGCCAAAGTCCACTCGTTGAAGCAGAAGCACTCCACCTTGCTGAAATGCGCGGCGGCCTGCATGGGCGCGTAGCTGGGGATGGCCTGCGCGGCCATGGTGCGGTTCTGCTTGTTGCGGAACTCGTACATCACCGTGGTCATCTCGCCGGGGTGCACCTGCAGCGACCGTGCAGCCGGCTTGAAATCCCAAGGTCCGCGCACGTTGGCATCGAACTCGACCGTGATGGTGCGGCTGGTGTCGACCTGCGTGTTGGCCGGCACCGTGTGCTTGCCCCAACTACCACTGGCGATGCGCTGGTCGGACAGCGTCAGCACGTTGATGCCGAGGGCGTCGCAGATGGCACGGTACATCGGCACCAGCGCATAGCCGAAACCGAACATCACGCCCACCACCACCACCAGCTTTCCCAGCATGCGGCGGTTGTCGGCGAACAGACGGTTCACGATGGACATGGTGCGTGGGCCGCTCAGCGGCCGAAGAAGACGATCTTCGTGATGAAGCCGATCAGGAAGACCACGGCCACCGAAGCCAGGGTCAGCCCCAGCTTCAGGTTGGCCTTGCGTTGTTGCTCGCTGGTCGCCATGGTGGGTGCAGGTCAGCCGACCACGCGCGTCGCGGTGGCGTCCAGCTTGGGCGGCGTCTCGAAGGTGTGCCACGGCGCGGGCGAGGGCACTTCCCATTCCAAACCTTCAGCGGCTTCCCAGGGCTTCTGCGGCGCCGGCTCGCCCTTGCCGCGCATCATCGGCACGACGACGAAAACGAAGAAATAGACCTGCATCAAGCCGAAGCCGAAGGCACCAATGGACGCCAGCATGTTGAAGTCGGCGAACTGCATCGGGTAGTCGGCATAGCGGCGCGGCATGCCGGCCAGGCCCAGGAAGTGCATCGGGAAGAAGGTGACGTTGAAGAAGATCAACGA